>NC_019902.2:3000000-3300000 GCF_000321415.2 Thioalkalivibrio nitratireducens DSM 14787
CACTCCCCGCGCAGGACAGACCATGGGTCCCCATTATCTCAACCGCATCCTCTCCGCGCGCGGCATCGCGGTGATCGGCGCGAGCAACCGCCCCGGCTCGGTCGGGTCGCTGATCTTCCGCAACATGCTGTCGATGGGCTACGAGGGCGACCTCTACGCGGTCAACCCGAAATACCGGAAGGTGCACGGCCGCAAGAGCTATCCGGACGTGGGCGCAATCGGCCGCAACCTGGATCTGGCGGTGGTCGCAACCCCCGCCTCGGCGGTTCCCGGCATCATCCGCGAGTGCGGCCAGGCCGACGTGCAGGGCGCGATCGTGATCTCCGCCGGGTTCGTCGAGGAAGGGCCGAAAGGCGTTCGTCTGCAGGAGGCCATGCTCGAAGCGGCGCGCCAGACCGGCCTGCGCGTGATCGGCCCGAACTGCCTGGGGATCATGCGGCCGCGTCACCGGATCAACGCGACCTTCAGTCGGAACCATGCGCTGCCCGGACACCTGGCGCTGGTCTCGCAGTCGGGTGCGATCTGCACCGCGATCCTGGATTGGGCCGAGGATCAGCACATCGGGTTTTCGCTGGTGGCATCGCTCGGCGACGCGGCGGACGTCGACTTCGGCGACCTGCTCGACTTCCTGGCACTCGATCCCGAAACCCGCAGCATCCTGCTGTACGTCGAAGGGATCCGCCATTCGCGGCGGTTCATCAGCGGCCTGCGCGCCGCAGCGCGGATGAAGCCGGTGATCGTGATCAAGTCCGGCCGGTACGCGGAGGGCTCGCGCGCCGCGATGTCCCACACCGGTGCGCTGGTCGGCGCCGACGACGTGTTCGATGCCGCGCTGGAACGGGCCGGTGCGGTACGCGCCCAGACCGTTCAGCAGATGTTCTCGGCCGCGAGCATCCTGTCCAGCGGCGCGCGGGTCCGCGGCAACCGCCTGGCCATCGTGACCAACGCCGGCGGCCCCGGCGTGATGGCCACCGACCGCGCGGTGGAGCTGGACGTGGCCATGGCCGAGTTCGGCGCCACCACCATGAAGCGACTCGATGCCGCGCTGCCGCCGCACTGGTCGCATTCGAACCCGGTGGATCTGCTCGGCGACGCCGACCCTGCCCGCTACGACGCGGCCCTGGCCGCCTGCCTGGAAGACCCCAGCGTCGATGGCCTGCTGGCGATGCTGACCCCCCAGGCGATGACCGACTCCGACGCATCCGCGGAAACCGTGATCCGCGCGGCACAGCGCGTCGCACAGGGCAAGCCGGTGCTCACCTGCTGGATGGGCGGCAAGCAGGTGGAAAAGGCGCGCGATCGCTTCTGCACCGAAGGCCTGCCTCATTTCATCACCCCCGAGGCCTCGGTGGAGGCGTTCGCCTACCTGACCGCGCACCAGCGCAACCAGCGACTGCTGCTGCAGGTGCCCGGACCGCTCAGCGACCGCAGCCCCGCCGACGTGGAAGGCGCGCGCATGATCATCGAAGGGGCGCTCGACGAGGGCCGCAAGGTGCTCGGCACGATGGAATCCAAGGCCGTGCTGGCCGCGTTCCGGATTCCGGTCACGCAGACCGTGCAGGCGCACACCGCCAGCGAAGCGCTGGTCGCCGCGAGCACCTTGGGCTACCCGCTGGCGATGAAGATCGCCTCCCCCGACATCACGCACAAGTCCGATGTCGGCGGCGTGCGTCTGAACATCACCACTGCCGAGGCGGTGCGCAAGGGGTTTCTGACCACCATGCAGGAAGCACGCGAGGCGCGGCCCGACGCGCGGCTCGAGGGCGTGACGCTGGAGCGCATGTACCGCAGCCATTACGGGCGCGAACTGATGGTCGGCGTGCTGCGCGACCCGGTGTTCGGACCCGTGATCAGCTTCGGGTCGGGCGGAACCTCAGTCGAGGTGCTGCATGACCGGGCGGTCGCGCTGCCGCCGCTGAACGAGACGATCATCCGCGGGATGATCGGCCGCACCCGTGTTGCGCGGTTGTTGCAGCGCTTTCGGCACATGCCGCCGGTGGACAAGCTAGCGCTGGAGCAGGTGCTGCTGCGCATCTCCGAGATGGCCTGCGAGCTGCCCGAGATCCACGAGGTCGACATCAACCCGCTGATCGTCGACGAAAACGGGCTTGCCGCGGTCGACGCCCGGGTCGTCGTCGACTTCCGCCCGAGCTCCGCCGACCGCTATGCGCACATGGCGATCCATCCCTACCCCGGGCATCTGGTCGAGACCTGGCCGATGCCGGACGGGATCACGTTGACCATCCGCCCGATTCGCCCGGAAGATGCCCAGATCGAGCAGGCCTTCGTGCGCGGCCTGTCGGACGAATCCCGCTACTTCCGGTTCATGCAGGCAGTGCATGAACTGACCCAGGAGATGCTGGTGCGCTTCACCCAGATCGACTACGACCGCGAGTTGGGGCTGATCGCGGTCGTCGAGGGCGAAGCGGGCGAGGAAAAGCAGGTCGCGGTCGCACGCTATACCGCGAACCCCGACCAGCGCAGCTGCGAGTTCGCGATCGTGGTCGCCGACGAATGGCAGGGACGCGGGATCGGCACCCACCTGATGCAGTCGCTGATGCAGGCGGCGAAGGCGCGCGGAATCGACCTGATGGAAGGCGAAGTGATCGCCGGCAACAACACCATGCTCGGACTGATGCGCCGGCTCGGCTTCTCGATTCGGCCGAACCGCGACGACGAGGGTGTGGTCGAGGTCAGCCGCGCGCTGTAGGCGGCCCGCTTCGCCGCGTAACCCCCTGGCGCGCGTCCCGATCCCATCCGCGGCCGGTTCAGCCCGCCGGTCGAACGGATGGGATTCCCTGCTGCGCGAAGCTGAAGATCGGCGCGTAACCCAGTGGGTCATGCCAGCCGTCCGCTTCAGTCCGATCCTGTTGCCACGGGATTTCTGCGGCCCGGGCGCCACGCTTGCGTCAAGCGCCCGCGAGGTGGCGGCCACGAGACCCTCGGAGACTTGCTGACGGCTTTTCCTCGGCCGTTGCCAAGGCCGGTGGGCACGCCGCGCTCAGCCGCCCCTAAGACTGGCGCAGAGATCGCGAGCCGTGGGTGCGCGGAAGCAGCGCGGAGAGCATCCAGGCGGCGAACACGAAGGCAGTGGATGCGATCAGGCAACCGATCAGACCGTGGGTCATGAAGATCCAGCCCGACAGCACGGTGCCCACGAGCCGCCCACCGGCGTTGGCCATGTAGTAAAAGCCGACCTTCATCGCGACCCGGTCCGCTTCGGCGTAATCCAGGATCAGGAACGAGTGCACCGCCGAGTTGATCGCGAACACGATGCCGAAGACGCCGAGGCCGATGATCAGCACCGCGCCTGGGTGCAGCCCCGCCTCCAGCGCGATCACGATGCCGATCGGGATCAGCATCAGCACCAGTGCCCAGAACCGCGCGGTCAGTCCGGTCGGATCCACGCCCCGGCGAGCGAGCAGCGACGGCACCGCCGCCTGCACGATGCCGTAGCCGATGATCCACAACGCCAGGAACGCGCCGACCTGCAGGTGGTTCCAGCCCAGCGTCGCCGAAAGAAATACCGGCAGCGCGACCACGAACCAGACGTCGCGGGCGCCGAACAGGAAAAACCGCGCCGCCGAAAGCACGTTGATCGCCGGGCTGTTCGCGAACATCTGGGTGAACTTCGGCTTGCCGCCGACGCGGCCGAGCCCGCGGGGCAGGCCCAACGCCGCCAGCGTCAGGCTCGCCACCAGCAGCGCGGCCAATGCGACCAGCGCGCCCCGAAATCCCACTGTGTACAGCAACGCCGCTCCGACGAAGAAGCCCAGCCCCTTCAGCGCATTCTTCGAACCCGTCAGCCAGGCGACCCAGCGGAACAGTCGCCCCTGCACATCGCCAGCGACCAGCTTCACGCCGGATTTCGCGTTCATCTTGTTCAGGTCTTTCGCGATGCCCGACAGCGCCTGGGCAAACATCACGTAGGCGACCGTGAGCCAGGCCTCGGGCACCGTGAGCATCAGCAGTGCCGCAATCTGCAGCAGCGTTCCCGAAATCAGTGTCGTGTTCAACCCCAGCCTTGCCGCCAGCCAGCCGCCGGCGAGGTTGGTCACGATGCCGAAGAACTCGTAGAACAGGAACAGCAGCGCGATCTCCAGCGGGCTGTAGCCGAGCTGGTGGAAGTACAGCACCACCAGCATCCGGATCGCGCCGTCGGTGATCGTGAACGCCCAGTAGTTCGCGGTGATGCGGGCGTACGCGGCCAGGCCGAGTGTCGATGGGTTCATCGCGGATCACCCGCCACATTCCGAAGACCCGGAGGGGGTGGATGCAGCCCGGGCCGTCGGCGGCCACGGATGGCCGCCGTCGAGCGCCCACGGAGGGCTCGAGCGCGCCCGGGCTGCGTCCACCGCCTTCGGGTCCAAGCACGGCGTGCGGCAAGGTTCATCAGTTCAACACCCAGAATGCGTGGTTCAGGAAAGCCGCGAAGCCAACCCAGGCCAGGTACGGCAGCAGCAGCGCCCCTGCCAGGCGGTCGAGGCGCCAAAACAGCACCAGCGTAGCGAGGATCGCGAACCACAGCACGACGATCTCGAACAGCGCGAGTCCGATCTGCTGGAAGCCGAAAAAGAGGAACGACCAGAGCAGGTTCAGCGCCAGCTGCACCATGAACAGACCGAGCGTCCAGGGCGCGCGCCGGAAACCGTGCGCGCGCCAGATCCGCCAGGCCGCGTAGGCCATCATCACGTAAAGGGCCGTCCACACCGGTCCGAACACGGCGTTCGGCGGCGCGAACTCCGGCCGCACCAGCTGCGGGTACCAGTCGGCGACCGAGGTTCGCGTGACCAGGCCGCCGATGATCGCGACCACCAGCACCAGCGCCAGCCACAAGACCAGCCCGCGCAACTCCCGCCAGGACAGCGCATCGCCTCGGTTCATCGGATTCCCCCCTGTCGTCGCGTTGCCCGGACCACCCGGCTGCGACATTTCGACCCGAACCGATATGGTACCGCCCCGGCGTTCCCCGGAGGAGGCGAAGCAGCTCGGCCGTCAGGAGAATCGCCCCGTCGAAGCGCCAGATCGGCGAGAGGGCTCGCCTACACGCGAACAGATCGCGCGGAGCTCTTGTGATGATCAACTTTGTTGCCGCTGTGTGTCGTTTGCCCGGGTACGGCGTGGTGAGTAGAGTGTTAACAAGCTGAGGCTGCGAGAGGAGTGCCGTGACCGCACGATGTGATACCCGGGACGATGTGCTCCGCATCCTGAAGCAGTCCAGGGATGAGCTGCGCGCGCTCGGGGTGCGGCGGGTGGGCCTCTTCGGCTCGTTCCGACGCGGCGACGCCCAGTCTGCCAGCGACGTCGATCTGCTCGTCGAGTTCGAACCGGGCGAGAAGACCTTCGACCACTTCCTGGCACTTTCCGGCCTGCTCGAGGAGGCGATGCAACGGCCGGTGGATCTGGTCACGCCGGAGGCGCTGAGCCCCCATGTCGGTCCGCACATCCTCAGGGAAGTGGAGTATGTCCCGCTCGTCGCTTGAGTTTCTGCGACACATCCTCGACGAGCTGGAGTACTTGTCGGCAGAGGCGCAAATTCTCGACCTTCGGCAGCTTCAAACCGACGCCCGTGCCAAGCGGGCAGTGGTGCGCAGCCTCGAGATCATCGGGGAAGCAGCGAAGCAGCTTTCCGAGGATCTACGCGCTCGCCATCCGGAGGTTCCCTGGCGAGCGCTGACCGCGATGCGCGACAAGATGATTCATCACTATTTCGGTGTCGACTACGAGATCGTTTGGGACGTTCTGGCGACCAAGGTTCCGGGCCTGCGGGCGCAGGTCCGGCAGGTGCTCGAAGACGAGGGGCGACTGGAAGGCGGATAGCGGGCAAGGCCGCGATCGGCATGGTCCCTGTGGGAGGCGAGCCCGCGCGCCGATTGAAGGCCGGGGACACCACCGGCGACCGGGGCTTCTGCCGGGGCCGGATCGGCCAGGGGCTGGCCTGCTACCGGGCGGGGAACGGGGGACGGCCGGTTGCACTTTCACGCCGGGTTCAGGTCCATGCTGCACAGTGGCGATGACCGCTGCCTGACAACGCGCTGCACCGACCGATGTCCGCTTCTCCCGAGATCCCGTTCCGGCTGCCCCGATGACCCGCCTGCTCCTCGCTTTCGTGACGCTCGCCGCGCTGGCCGGGGCGGGGATTTTCTGGTGGTTGGAACGCGAGCCCGAACCCGCCGGGGCTCGTCCCGCCGCGGCGGCCCGGCCGGTCGCTGTCGAAACCGTGGCGGTGCAGACGCGCGACCTCGTCCGCGAACTGTTTTTGACCGGTTCGCTGGAAGCCTCGCGGCGCATCGAGGTGATGCCGCGCCTCGGCGGCCGGATCGAGCGGATCCCGGTCGAGATCGGTGACACGGTCGTTCCCGGCGACCTGCTGCTGCAGCTCGATCCCGAGGAGTTCCAGCAGGACCTGCTGCAGGCCGAAGCGGAGTTCGCGGTCGCGCAGGCGGGCCTCGGCGAGGCGCGCGAGAGTCTGAACGCGGCGCGCCGCGAGTTGACCCGGGTGCGCGAACTGCATGGCCAGGGGATCGCTTCGGCCGCGGAACTCGAGGCGGCGCAGACGCAGGTGGCGCTGCAGCAGACACGCGTCGAGCTGGCGCAGTCGCAGCTGCGCAGCCGCGAGGCCGCACGACGCAGCACGCAGATCCGGGCGGAGTTCACCCGGGTCCGCGCCGACTGGGAGAACGGCCTGCCCCGCCATGTCGCTGAGCGTCTCGCCGACCCCGGCGCGCTGGTGGCGGCGAACACGCCGGTGCTGACGCTGGTCGCGCTGGACCCGCTGCGTGCCGTCGTTTTCGTCACCGAGGCGGACTACGGCCGGCTGCGCGCGGGGCAGCCGGTGCGCCTGCGCACCGCCGCCTGGCCCGGCGAAACGTTCACCGGTCGCGTGACCCGCATCGCTCCGGAGTTCCGCGAGGCTTCCCGGCAGGCCCGGGTCGAGATCGAGGTTCCGAACCCGGAACTGCAGCTGCGGCCGGGGATGTTCGCCGAGATCGCGATCGAGCTCGAGCGCCGGCTTGGTGCGCAGTCCGTTCCCCGCGACGCGCTGCTCCAGCGTGAAGAGGGCTTCGTGCTGTTCACCGTGGACCCCGCCACCGACCCTCCGCAGGCCCGCAGGCACCGGGTGACGCCGGGCATCCGCGACGGCGACTGGGTGGAGATCGTCGAGCCGGAGCTTTCCGGCGCGGTCGTGACGCTCGGCCAGCACCTGCTTTCCGAGGACACCCCGGTGCGCCTGCAGGGGGCCGGCGGGACGGCACCGCGCGGCAAACCCGACGCGGCGCCCGGACGATGATCAACCCCGCCCGGCTCACTGTGCACCGGCCGGTGATGACCGGCATGGCGACCCTGATCGTGATCCTGCTCGGCCTTGCCGCGCTGACCCGGCTGCCGGTGGACCTGCTCCCGGACATCACCTACCCGGTGCTGACCGTGACCACCGCCTACCCCAACGCCGGCCCCGAGGAGGTCGAGCAACTCGTGACCCGCCCGATCGAGCAGGCGGCGGCCGCGATTACCGGCGCCCGGGAGATCCGCTCGACGTCGAGCGAGGGCAGCAGCAACGTCCGCGTGCAGTTCGGCTGGGGCACCGACCTGCGCGAGGCGGTCGATGACCTGCGCGACCGGCTGGCCCGGATCGCAAGCCAGCTGCCGGAGGGGGCGGACCAGCCGCTGGTCCGGCAGTTCGACACCCAGGCATCACCGATCATGCAGCTGGGCGTGGGCAGCGCGCTCGACCCGATCCAGCTGCGCGCGCTGATCGACAACCGCATCGCGCCGCGATTCGAGCGCCTGCCGGGGGTCGCCGCGGTGGACGTCCGCGGCGGTCTCGAGCGAGAGATCCGCATCGAGGTGCATCCCGAGCGCCTGCAGGCGCTGGGCATCGGGCTGGACACCGTGCGCAGTGCGCTGCAGGAGGCCAGCGTCGTGTCCCCCGGGGGACCGGTAGTCGAAGGCCGCCGCGAGTTCCGGCTCCGCACCGAGGCGCAGTTCCGGGATCTCGAAGAGATCGCGAACACGGTGGTGCGCCGCGACGAGACCGGGCCGGTGCGGCTGTTCCAGATCGCCGACATCCGCGACACCCACCAGCGCCCGACACGGACGTTCCGGGTCGACGGCGCCGACGGGATGGTGCTCGCGATCCGCAAGCTCGCGGACGCGAACACGGTCGACGTCGCGGCGGCGGTACGCGCGGAGGTCCGCCGGATCGAGCGCGACTTTCCGCAGGTCGCGATCCAGATCCCCTCGGACGGGTCACGATTCATCTCGCGCTCGATCGCGAATCTCGGGCAGGCGATCCTGTACGGGTCGGCACTGGCTGTGCTGGTGCTGCTGGCGTTCCTGCGCAACCTGCGCTTTACGCTGGTGGCCGCGACCGCGATCCCGATCTCGGTAATCGCGACCTTCGGGCTGGTCTACTTCGGCGGCCTGACGCTGAACCTGATGACGCTCGGCGGGATCGCGCTCGGCGTCGGCCTGATGGTCGACAACGCGATCGTCGTGATCGAGAGCATCGCGCGCAACCGCGAGGAGAACCCGGGCCTCGGGATCCCCGAGGCCGCGATCAAGGGCACCGGACAGGTTTCCGCGGCGATCGTCGCGAGCACCCTGACAACGCTCGCGATCTTCCTGCCGCTGTTTTTCGCCGAGGAACTCGCCGGGCAGCTGTTCAAGCCGCTGGCGGCGGTGGTCGCGTTTGCACTGGCGGTGTCGCTGATCGCATCGCTGACACTGGTGCCGATGCTGATGGCGCGGCGGATGCTGCATTCGGCGAGCGCGGCGACCGCGACCCCGCACGGACTGGAACGCACTTACCTGCGGTTGCTGGAACCGGCGCTGCGGCACCCCTGGTGGGTGGTGCTGGCGAGCCTCGCGCTGCTGCTGTTCGCCCTGCAGGGCTACCGCGGCGTGGGCACCGAGTTCCTGCCGGCCACCGACGAGGGCGACATCCGGATCAACCTGTCGATGGAACCCGGCACGCGGCTGGAGGTGCTGGACGCGGTGACCCGCGAAGTCGAGGCGACGGTGCGCGAACGGGTTCCCGAGGCGCAGCACATGGTCACCAGCATCGGCGCTTCGGCGTTCGGTTTCGGGTCGCCAAGCTCGTCCAACCTGCGCCTGAACGTCGGCCCGCGCGATGCCCGCGACCGCTCCAGCGAGGAGATCGCGGCCGCACTGCGCCAGGCAATCGGCCAGCCGCCCGGGGTGACCGTGCGCGTACGCGCCTCCGGCGGGATCTTCATGCGCGGCTTCGGGCGCGGCGACGACACCGAGCGCCTGTCGATCGAGGTGCGGGGGTTCGACCGGGTCGCGATGAACGCGGTTGCGCTGGCCTTCGGCGAGGCGGTCGAGGACATCCCCGGCGTCACCGACGTGCGCGTGGGCGACGACGGCGGGCAGCCGGAGTTCCTGACCCGGATCGACCGCGCGCGGGCCGCGGACCTCGGCGTCGACGTGCGCAGCATCGCGCAGGCGATCGAGACCGCGATTGGCGGCTCGCGCGCCGGGCAGTTGCGGACCGGGGGCACCGAGACGCGCATCTGGGTGCAGGTGCAGGACGCCGAACACCGGCGGCTCGACGAACTGCTGAACCTGACCGTCGCCGGCGCCGGCGCCGGCGGCGAGCGCATCCCGCTGCGCAGCCTGGTGCGGTTCGAGCCGGTGATCGGGCCTTCGAGCATCCAGCGCCGCGAGCAGGCGCGCATCGCGACGCTGTTCGTGAACGTGGCGGAGCGCCCGCTGGGCGACATCGCGGCCGACGTGCGCGCGGCACTCGCCCAGATCCCGCTGCCGGACGAGGTGGACTACCAGGTCAGCGGCGACATCGAGGAGCAGGAGGCGGCGTTCTCGGAGCTGTTCCTCGGCACGGTGCTGGCGATCCTGCTCGTCTACATGGTGATGGCCAGCCTGTACGAGTCCTTGCGCGACCCGCTGATCGTGATGTTCTCGGTGCCGCTGGCGGCGATCGGCGTGGTGCTGGCGCTGCGCCTGACCGGAACCACGCTGAACGTGCAGTCGCTGATCGGAGTGATGCTGCTGGTCGGCATCGTGGTGAACAACGCGATCCTGCTGGTCGACCGGATGGCGCGGCTGCAGCGCGGCGAGGGCCGCGCGGTGCGCGACGCGGTGCTCCTCGCAGCAAGGCAGCGGCTGCGGCCGATCCTGATGACCACGCTGACGACGATCCTCGCGCTGGTGCCCTTGTCGCTCGGCCTCGGCGAGGGCGGCGAAGCGCAGGCGCCGATGGCCCGCGTGGTGATCGGCGGGCTGATCTCCTCGACGCTGATCACGTTGTTCCTGATCCCGGCGCTGTACCTGATCGTTCACCGCACCGCGACGGCAACGGCAGCGCCGGTCGTGCCGCCATCACGAGAGACGGCCTGAACCCGACGTTCCGGACCGCGGCGGTTGGGTGCCAAGGGTCATGGCGCAGGCCAACCCCGACGATAAAAGAGGCTCTTGAGAAACAAACTGCCAAAGCAACATGAAATCACTGGGTTACCAGAGTGCCGATGGTGCCCCACTGGGGTCCCCTTTTCTCTGCGAACACCTGCCCCGGTATGGACCGGGGATGGGATGCTGATTAGCACGATAGCTCCGCCGGCGCTCCGACCGGCATTGTCCGGCAGGGCTGCGGATGTGGGAGGCAAGCCCCCTGGCCGATGGGTTTTCCGGCGCCCACGGCAACCTTGGCGTCGGGTCGGCGGATGACGGCCTTCGGCCTTTTCCCCTACGCCTGTTCCTTGTCGCGGGGGGTGGCTGGGCACCATGGAGGGTAACGTGAAAGTTGCACGCTGCGCCCCTCTCCAACCCTCCCCCGCAAGCGGGGGAGCGAGACTTCTATCATCGGGCGTGCTGGCCTGCGCCATGGCTGCCAGCGCTTTTCAACGGAGATGTCAGACCATGTCCACTACGCTGTCGCGGAAGTCCGTCGCCTTGAACTGGCTCGCCATGGCCGATCCACCATGGCGCACGCGCCCGGTTCCCGGTCGGCTTCGGGTCGGCGCGTGCGCCCTGCTCCTCTGTACGGCGTTGCTGGCCGTCTCCGCTGCGCACGCCCAGGGACTCCGCCTCGATATCCCGCCGAACGACCGCGTCGCCACGGAGACGGCCATCACCCCGGGACCGGCGGCCGCACTGTCGCTCGAGGACGCGGTCGCGATGGCGTTGCAGAACGCGCCGGGCCTGCGCGCGGAACGCCTCGCGCCGCTGATCCAGGGCACATTCGAGGCCCAGGAGCGCGCGGTGTTCGACCCGACACTGTTTGCCGAGGTCGAGCTGGCACGCGACCGCAGTGTCCGGCAGTTCCAGGAGATCCAGGTGCAGGAGGCGTTCCGCTCGGAGCGCGAGCGGAGCGAGGCCGGACTGCGGCAGACGTTGCCGACCGGCACCGAGCTGACCCTGTCGCTGCGCAGCACGCGCACCGAGAGCTCCCGGGCCCGCGAACAGTACACCGGCCGTGCCGGAATCAGCCTGACCCAGGCCTTGCTGCGCGGCGGGCGGATCGAATCGAACCTGGTCCGGCTGCGGCAGGCGGCGCTGGACGTCACCGCGTCCGAGTTCGAGCTGCGCGGGTTCATCGAACGGCTGGTCGCCGACGTCGAGGCCGCCTACTGGGACGCGGTGCTCGCCGCCGAGGATATCGCGATCTACGAAGAGGCCCTCGACGTCGCCGAGCGGCAGCTGCGCGAGACCCGGGCGCGCATTCGCGCCGGCGACCGGCCGGAAACCGAGGAGATCGGTGCCCGCGCCGAGGCCGCGCTGCGGCGCCAGGGCCTGATCGACGCCCGCACCGCACTCGCCCGTGCGCAGGACCGCCTCGCACGGCTGGTCCGCGCGGAAACCGCCGACTGGGAACAGCGGTTCGATCTGACCAGCCCGCCGGCACCACAGGAGTACGTTCTCGAGCCGGTGGCGGATTACATCGCGCTGGGACTCCTGTACCGGCCCGACCTCAACGAGACCCGGCTGCGAATCCAGCGCGGGGAGCTCGAGATCGTGCAAACGCGCAACGGTCTGCTGCCGCGGCTGGATTTCTTCCTGACGCTCGGTGCATCGGGCTTCGCCGAGAGCTTCAGTGCATCGCTGCGCGGTGACCAGGGCGACGGCTACGACCTCGTCGGCGGACTACGCTTCGAACTGCCGCTGGGCAGCCGCGCGGCCGACGCCGCGTTCAGCCGCGCGCGCCTGACCCGGGAGCAGACCCGCGCCGCGCTGGACAGCCTCGAACGCCTCGCGATCCAGGACATCCGCGCCAATTGGCTGGAGGCCGACCGCGCCCGCGCCCAGGTCCACGCGCGCGAAGAGACGGTCGCACTGCAGCGGGAACTGCTCCGGGTCGAGGAGGTCCGCTTTCGCGTCGGCACAGGCACCGCGCTCGCGGTGGCGCAGGCGCAGCGCGACCTGCTCGAGAGCGAACTGAGCCTGCGCGAGGTCACGGTGCGCTTCCGCCAGGCCAGCACCGAGCTGCTTCAACAGAGCGGCGCGCTGCTGCTGCACCGGGGCATCGACAGCCCCGGCCAGGATCCGGTGCACGTCCTCTGAGCTAACTGTCATGGCCCCGGGCCACTCCTGACCATGAAAGACAATCGACCAGAGGGCTGGTCTCCGCGGACGCATTGGCGTTTGGGGCGGGCCGCTACGCTGGAATCCACCGTGGAGGAGCGAGCCTTGCTCGCGAAACGGCGTCGGGTTAGCCGCCAGCGCCGGGCGCGCCTGCGGCGCGTTCGCGTGCAAGGCATGCTCCCACGGGGGCGCGAGCATGGTCGCGACTTTCACGCTTACACGATACGGATGCCGCGGTGGATCCGATTCGTTATGCTTTCGCGCCAAGGGGGCGTACCGCGCCCCGCTGCGGCGGGTAGCGGTCCCGGCAAGCCGATCACGACGGCACGTACCGGCAGGATTCACCGACGAGGAGACTCGAACCACCGATGAAGAACACGCTCTGGACCACACTACTGGTGGTAAACCTCATGCTCACGCTGCTGCCGGTCACTGCCTGGTCGGCCGGAAACGCCGCGGGGCTCAGCGCCACCCAACTCCAGCTCGCCTCGGTACACGCCGCGGTCGTCGATCTGAAATCGGGTGACCCGCTCTACGCCAAATTCGCCGACCGCCCGGTCCCGATCGCCTCGATCACCAAGCTGATGACCGCGATGGTAGTGCTCGACTCCGGGCAGCCGCTGGACGAGTGGCTGGAGATCACCCAGCGTTCGGACGACCCGCCGAAGAATACCTATTCGCGCATCCGCATCGGCTCCCAGGCGACCCGCGAAGATCTCCTGCGGATCACGCTGATGTCATCGGAAAACCTCGCCGCCTATCTGCTCGGACGCAACCACCCTGGAGGCATGGAGGCCTTCATCGCGGACATGAACGCGAAGGCCCGCGCGCTGGGCATGGAACAGACGCGGTTCGTCGATCCCTCGGGCCTTTGGCCCGATAACCACGCGAGCGCCAGCGACCTGGTGAAGATGGTGCAAGCCGCGTATCGGTATCCCACGATCCGCGAAATGTCGACCACGTCCCGGCATCGCGTGCATTTCCGGAATCCGCGCTACAGCCTCGACTACGGCAACACGAACTCGCTTGTCAGCTCGGCGCGCTGGAACGTCGGGTTGAGCAAGACCGGCTACCTGACCGAGGCGGGGCGATGCCTGGTGATGGTCGCGGAGGTCTCCGACCAGCCGCTGGTCATGGTGCTGCTGGACTCGCTCGGCACACGCACACCGCTGGGCGATGCCGGGCGGATCCGGCGCTGGATCGAGACCGGCACCGGAGGCGCGGTGGCGAGTGCGGCGCAGGACTACGAACGCCAGCGCGCCTCCGCACTGGCCGCCAGCGGGGCCACATCTCCGCGTTGACGCAAGCCCACCGGGGGCGGACATACCCGCGGCGCGTGTCACGTTCGCTGCGGCCGCGTCGGGCACCGGGGCTCGTCCCGAAAATGCTCAGCAGGGCTCGGCCGAGTTACTCGCCAGTCGGCGGATGAAGCCGGGCAGAAACAGCAGCATTGCCACGAGCGCGAGAGCCAGCAGCAGGATCTGGATCAGGTTCTCCGCACCGCTGATCGCCTGGCGGGTCGCGTGACCCAGCCAGGTATAGGCGGCGAGGTTCGGCACCAGCGCGATCGCAGTGGTCACCGTGTAGGTGCGAAGACGGATGCCGGTGAGGCCCAGGGCGTAGTTGGTCGGCGCGAACGGGAACACCGGAATCAGCCGGGTCATCGCGACGAAACGCCAGCCCTCCGCCTCGACGCCACGGATCACCCGGCAGGTCCGGGGACCGGCGCGCGCGCGCACGTAATCTCGGGCCAGGTAGCGCCCGGTGACGAATGCCAGCACCGCGGCGATGGTCGCGCTACCGACGCTCAGGACCGTCCCGACGGCCGGGCCATACAGGCTCCCGCCCAGCAGTACCCAAACGGTGGTGGGAAGCGGCAGCATGGCCAACGCGACGAATGCGAGCACGAACAGCAGCCCGGACCAGGGGCCGATCGCCTGGAAGCGCGCCTCCAGCGTCACGAAATCGATGGACTCGATCGGGATCCAGCCGATCAGATAGATCACGGCTGCCGCGACCAGCAGCAGGGCTGGCCCCCAGAGCCAGGGGCTCACGATCGACCTTCCCCAGCATCCGGCTCCGGCGGCTGGCCGCGGCCCAGCGCACGCAGGCGGTCGGCCAGGATCCGCTCGGTACCCTGCTCGCCCGGCCGGTAGAAAGACCGTTCCAGGATCTCCTCCGGAAGATAGGTCTGCCCGCGCGCGAAGCCGTCGGGCTCGTCGTGGTCATAGCGGTACCCCGCGCCGAACCCCTGTTCTTTCATCAGCGCGGTCGGCGCATTGCGCAGGTGCAGCGGCACCGGCAGGCTGCCGGTGTCCGCTATGGCCGCCCGAACCGCGCCGAGCGCGGCATAGGCGGAATTGCTCTTGGGTGCGCAGGCGAGCTCGATCGCGACCTGCACCAGTGCGAGATCCGCCTCCGGACGCCCCAGCCGCTCGACCGTCTCCCAGGCCGCGAGCACCCGCCCGGCAATGCCCACCGCAGCCAGGCCGATGTCCTCCCAGGCCATGCGCAGCAGGCGCCGGCCCAGGTAGTCTGGATCGCAGCCGGCATCCAGCATACGCACCAGCCAGTACGCTGCACCATCCGGGTCCGAACCGCGCACCGACTTGTGCAGCGCCGAGACCTGGTCGTAGAAGGCGTCGCCCTGGCGGTCGAACTGAAGCGCCTGCGCACCCATCACCGCGCGCAGCGCCTCGGCGCTGATCTCGCCGCCGTCGGCCAGGTCGGCCGCCGTCTCCAGCCAGTTCAGTGCCCTGCGTGCATCCCCGTCCGCGGCGGCTGCGAGGCGTTCGATCCACTCGTCGGCGAGCCGCAGCCCGCGCCCGCCGAGCCCCCGTTCCCGATCCTGCAGCGCCGCACGCAGCAGGGCGGCGATCGCGCCGGCGCCGACGGGCTGCAGGCGATACACGCGCAGACGGGACAGCAGCGCGTTGTTCAGCGCGAACGACGGGTTCTCGGTGGTTGCGCCGATGAAACGGATCGTGCCGTCCTCGATGTGCGGCAACAGCGCATCCTGCTGGGCCTTGTTGAAGCGGTGGATCTCGTCGATGAACAGCAGCGTGCCCTGCCCCGATCCCGACCGGCGTACGCGCGCCTGGTCGACGACCGCGCGCACGTCCTTGACCCCGGCCAGCACCGCCGACAGCGTGGCGAACGCCAGCGCCCCGGTGTCGGCGGCCAATCGGGCCAGCGTCGTCTTGCCGCAGCCGGGCGATCCCCAGAGGATCATCGACGGCGGCTGCCCCCGCTCGATGGCTTGACGCAGCGGCGCCTGCGGCCCGAGCAGATGTTCCTGGCCCAGCACCTCGTCCAGGCTGCGCGGCCGCATGCGCTCGGCCAGCGGTACGGTGTCGTCGGGAGTTCCGCTCGGACCCGGTGTGCCGCGCCCTTCGCCGCTACCGGTCGAGACCGGGTCGCCGAAGAGGTCGTCGCTGGCGGGCCCGGGAGTCACGGCCGGTAGATGTCGGTTCCCGGCGGCGCGGTGAACTGGAACTCGGCTGGCGCCAGCGCCGGGTTGCGACGCGCGTCGCGCAGCCGCATTTCGGTGCGCTGGCCGAAGACATCGAGGAAAGCAAGCGCCCGCAATTCTCCATCGAGAGTCAGGTCCAGTTCCAGCCGCGTGAAATCGGCTTCCCGGGCGCGGGGAGACAACACCAGCCGCAGGCCGTCCGGCACCGTCTCCTCCGCGACCGCAAAGCGCTCGTCCAGCCGGTGCGGCTGGGTCAGCAGCGCGAGCGGTGTCGCCTCCAGGGAGTCGTCCAGCGGCCGTACAGTCGCCTGGCGCAGGTCGGGATCGTACAGCCACAGGTACTCGCCGTCGGCGACCACCCACTGTTCGAACGGTCCATCGAGTTCCCAGCGCAGCCGATCCGGGAGTGCCAGCGACAGCCGCCCGTCCGCCTCCTGCAACAGGAAGCCAGTCTCGTCGGTCAGCGTCTGCGTGAACTCGGCGCTATAGGTGTCCAGACCCGATAGGAAACGTTCCAGGGCCTGCCGTGCCTCACCCGATGCTGCGGCGGAGCCGGGCACGAGCAGCGCCAGCGCCACCAGGGCATAGAGGGTCTTTGCGAAGATCGATATCATGGCTTCACCAGGGGGCAAGTGGATAATGGTGCCAGTATCCCCGGGCGTATTGAACCGATCCTGAATCGCGCCTGCCGCACAGGCGGCTGCGCCGCGGGCACTGCGCCGGCACCGGTGGCTCATTCGTTCTTCCCCGGCACCAGAACCTCGCGGTTGCCGTTCGATTGCACCGGGCTGACCAGGCCCGCCGCCTCCATGTCCTCGACCATGCGCGCGGCCCGGTTGTACCCGATCTTCAGACGCCGCTGCACGTAGGAAATCGATGCCTTGCGCGACTCGATCACGATCTGCACCGCCTGGTCGTACAGCGGGTCGCCTTCGGCGTCGGTCTGCGGCGCCTCCAGCCCCGGGATCGCCGGCGCGCCGGCCTCGGGCTCTTCGAGGATCGAGTGTTCGTAGTCGGGTTCGCCGGTGGTCTTCAGGTACTCGACGACCTTGTGCACCTCGTGGTCGGCGACGAACGCCCCGTGCACGCGTTCGGGCAGCGCCTTGCCGGGTGCGAGGTAGAGCATGTCCCCGTGCCCCAGCAGATGCTCGGCTCCCATCTGGTCGAGAATGGTCCGCGAATCGACGCGCGAGGACACTTGGAACGCGATGCGGGTCGGGATGTTGGCCTTGATCAGGCCGGTGATCACGTCCACCGACGGCCGCTGGGTCGCCAGAATCAGGTGAATGCCGGCGGCCCGGGCCTTCTGCGCGAGCCGCGCGATCAGTTCCTCGACCTTCTTGCCGACGACCATGATCATGTCCGCGAACTCGTCGACCACGACCACGATGAACGGCATCCGGCCCAGCACCGGCGGTTCGGTCTCGGCGACCTGCTGGTCCGGGTCGAACGTCGGGTCGGCGATCGGCGTGCCGGCGGCCTCGGCGTCGCGCACCTTCTTGTTGTACCCGGCGATGTTCCGCACCCCGAGCAGCGACATCAGCTTGTAGCGCCGCTCCATCTCCGCCACCGCCCAGCGCAGCGCGTTCGATGCGTCCTTCATGTCGGTCACGACCGGCGCCAGCAAGTGCGGAATGCCTTCGTACACCGACAGCTCAAGCATCTTCGGGTCGATCAGGATCAACCGCACGTCCTCGGCGGTGGATTTGTACAGCGTCGAGATCAGCATCGCATTCACGCCGACCGACTTCCCCGAACCGGTGGTACCCGCCACCAGCAGGTGCGGCATGCGCGCGAGGTCGGCGATGACCGGGGCGCCGCCGATGTCCTTGCCCAGCGCGATGGTCAACGGCGATTTCGCGTTCTCGAACAGGGTTGAACGCAGAATCTCGGACAGCGACACCAGTTCGCGCTGCTCGTTCGGAATCTCGAGACCGACCGTCGATTTCCCGGGGATCACTTCGACGATGCGCACCGCGATCACTGACAGCGACCGGGCGAGATCCTTGGCGAGCGCCGAGATCCGCGCGACCTTAACCCCCGGTGCCGGGTGCAGTTCGAAGCGGGTGATCACCGGGCCCGGCTGCACCGCGACGACCTCGACTTCGACTCCGAAGTCCCGCAGTTTCAGTTCCACCAGTTGGGACATCGACTGCAGCGATTCCCCGGAATACCCGGTGGTCGCGGCCGGGGGTTCATCCAGTAATGCCAGTGGCGGGTGCGCGTCGCTGCGCTCGCCGGTGAACAGCGGCACCTGCTTCTCCTTCATCACCCGCGGACTGGGTGGCGGGGGCTGGACACGCGGCTCCACCCGGGGCTCGGAGCGCGAAGGCGCACGCTGGGCTACGCGCGCCCGCTCACGCTCCACGCGGATTTCGCGCTGTGCCCTTTCCGCGGCGCCGATGCGCTGGTCACGGATCGAATCGATGCGCCGCCGGCCCCATTCGATTCCGTCGAACACACCCTTGCCGAGCCGGTCCATCAACGCGAACCAGGACAGGCCGGTAAACAGCGTGAACCCGGTCAGGAACAACGCGAACAGCAGCAGCGTGGCCCCGACCAGCCCGAGCCCCGCCGCGGCCGTGCCGGCAACCAGGTCACCGAGGATCCCTCCGGCATGTACCGGCAGATGCCCGGGCAGCCAGTGCAACGCGGCCAGCGCAGAGCCGGACACCAGCGCGATCAGCAACGCACTCCCGCGCAGGCTCAGCTCGAGCGGACTGGCGATGCGCGCATCCTTGCGATGGCGGAACAACCACCAGCCGACGCCAATGAAGATCAGCGGAATCAGGAATGCCAGATAGCCCAGCAGGTGAAAGGCCACGTCGGCGAACCAGGCACCTGCCGCCCCGCCCAGATTGCGGATGCCCTCGCCGTCACCGGTGTAGGACCAGCCCGGATCTGCGGGATGATAGCTGACCAGTGCCACCAGCAGGTACAGCGCGATCATCCCGAAGACCAGCAGCGCGCCCTCGCGCAGCCCGCGCAGCAGTTGCCGGCTCAGGCTCGCCTCGGCACCGGTCCCTACCCTGGTATCTGGCATCTGCGAATCCGTTGGAGTGGGTTTGGCCGGAGGCGCCGGCTCCGTGCAGGTCGGCTCCAGGGCGTATCCGGCAGGTGACCCGAGCCCCGGCCTCGAGGGCCGGTTGCCGGTCCGCACCAGCCCCGTATTCCCGTCGACAACTGTTCAGGAAGCGTTCGAACTGGGAATTCTACGTGGTTAAAATGACGGCGCAAAGTGCGGCCGCAGACCTCCGCCTTGGCGTTCGGCGGTTGTGGTCGTTGGACAGTCCTGCGGGCATTCCGAATAATCACGGACGAAAACGGGGGCCGGGCGCGTCCTCCGGCGGGGCAGGTGCCCGTTCGGGGCGCCCACTGTTGCCTCCACCCATTCCCTGTCTGCACGGAGATTCCCGATGAGCGATCCCAAACACTGCCGCCTGCTGATCCTGGGCTCGGGCCCGGCCGGCTGGTCGGCGGCAATCTACGCAGCCCGCGCCAACCTGAACCCGGTCGTGGTCACCGGGCTCGAGCAAGGGGGGCAGTTGATGACCACCACCGACGTGGACAACTGGCCCGGTGATGTCGAGGGCCTGCAGGGGCCGGACCTGATGCAGCGGATGCAAAAACACGCGGAACGCTTCCATACCGAGGTGATTTTCGACCACATCCATACCGCCGAACTGTCCTCGCGCCCGTTCCGGCTGATCGGAGACAGCGCCACCTACACCGCCGATGCGCTGATCATCGCGACTGGTGCGACCGCGATGTACCTGGGCCTGGAGTCCGAGGAGGCGTTCAAGGGCAAGGGCGTGTCCGCCTGCGCGACCTGCGACGGTTTCTTCTACCGGGGCCAGAAGGTCGCGGTTATCGGCGGCGGCAACACCGCGGTCGAGGAAGCGATGTACCTCTCCAACATCGCGGAGCATGTCACGCTGGTACACCGGCGCGACGCGCTGCGCGCAGAGAAGATCCTGCAGGATCAGCTGTTCGAGAAAGAGAAGGCGGGCAAGATCTCGATCGAATGGAAACACGTGCTCGACGAAGTGCTCGGGGACCAGAGCGGCGTCACCGGCATGCGCCTGCGGCACGTGGAAACCGGCGACACCAAGGAACTGGCACTGACCGGGCTCTTCATCGCGATCGGGCACAAGCCCAACACCGGGATCTTCGAAGGACAGCTCGATATGGACAACGGCTACATCAAGGTCAAGAGCGGCCTGGAGGGCAACGCGACCGCGACCAGCGTTCCCGGCGTGTTCGCGGCGGGCGACGTGATGGACCAGATCTACCGGCAGGCGGTCACCTCGGCCGGCAGCGGCTGCATGGCGGCGCTGGACGCGGAAGGCTTTCTGGACGAGCATCCCTGAGCAGCGTCAGCACGATGGCTGAACCTGCTCCGGGTCCGGGCCACGGCCCGGGGCCACCATGACCGCGAGCGCCGACCGCCGCCTGCGGGTCGAGGTCCGGGACATGCTGGATGCGGTCGACCCCGGCGCCTGGGACGCACTGACGCATGGCCGGGAGCCTTTCCTGCGCCTTGCCTTCCTGGAGGGTCTCGAGCGCCATGGCTGCCTTGGAAGGCGTTTTGGCTGGTTCCCTCAGCACCTGCTCGCGTTCCGCGAGGACGCGCTGGTGGGCGCGGCCCCCTGCTATGCGAAGACCAACAACTACGGCGAGTTCGTGTTCGACTGGGCCTGGCAGACGGCCTGGGAACGCCAGGGCCAGCCCTATTACCCGAAGCTCGTGATCAGCGTTCCCTACACCCCGGCCACCGGGCCACGGTTACTGGTACACCCCGACGAGGCGGATCCAGACGCCGTCCGGCGCCGGTTGCTGCAGACCGCGACCGCGCGCGGCGTGGAGCTGGGAGCCTCGGGCGTGCACCTGCTGTTCCCGACCGCGGCGGAGGCGGCGCTGGCCGACCAGGCGGGCTTGGTGCGGCGAACCGGCTGCCAGTATCACTGGCACAACCGCGGCTACGCGGATTTCGATTCCTTTCTGGCGGCACTGAGCACGAAGAAACGCAAGAATATCCGGCGCGAGCGGCGGCGAGTCGCCGAACAGGGAATCGAGTTTCGCACCCTGACCGGCACGACCGCCGAGCCGGAGGACTGGGCGCGGTTCCACCGCTTCTACGTCGATACGTTCGAAAAGCACATGGGAATCCCGACGCTGTCGGAGGGTTTCTTTGTGGGCACCGCCGCCGCGCTGGGCGACCAGGTGATCCTGTTCGAAGCGCACCTGGGCGGCCAGCCCGTGGCCGGCGCGCTCTGTTACCGGAGCCACGACTCGCTCTACGGTCGTTTCTGGGGCTGCGTCGACGATCTTCCCGACCTCCATTTCGAGACCTGCTACTATCAGGGCATCGAGTTCTGCATCCGCGAAGGTCTGGCCCGATTCGAACCCGGGGCCCAGGGCGAACACAAGATTCCGCGCGGCTTCCTCCCGACGCCGACCACCTCGGCACATGCGATCCTGACCCCCGGGTTCGGTGCGGCGGTGCAGGACTTCTGCCTGCGGGAACGCCGGATGATGGAGGCACAATGCGCCAGCCTGATGGAACACTCTCCTTACCGCAGCCCGGCCTGAGGATCCCCTGCCAGTGACACGGGGTCCTTTGGCGCACGCGCCGTCAGCTGCCGGAGCCCGACCATGAGCCGCCAGGCGCGCCGGATGATCACCTGGCTCCATGCCGGTCTCGCAGACGAGCCGTTCCCACCCGCGGACCGGGCCTGGCAGGAGCCCAATGGCCTGCTCGCCGCAGGCGGCGACCTGTCGCTGCCACGGTTGCTGCGAGCCTACCGCGGGGGCATCTTTCCCTGGTACGAGGCGGGACAACCAATCCTCTGGTGGAGCCCCAACCCCCGCACCGTGCTCGAACCCGCGGCGCTGCGCCTGTCCCGGAGCCTGCGCAAGTCGATCCGAAACGGCGGATTCGAAATCAGCTTCGATCGCGATTTCGAGGCCGTGGTGCGCGCCTGCGGAGGCCCGCGCGCAGGAGCCACCGGCACCTGGATCACGGTGGAGATGCGCCACGCCTACCTGCGCCTTCACCGCGCCGGCCATGCCCACTCGCTGGAAGTTTGGCAGGACGGCACACTGGTCGGCGGTCTGTACGGCATCGCGATGGGCCGGCTGTTCTGCGGAGAATCGATGTTCTCCCACGTCCGCGATGCCTCCAAGGTCGCGCTGGCCTGGCTCTGCCGGCATATGGTCTCGTGGGAATGGCCGCTGATCGACAGCCAGACGCCGACGCCGCATATGCTGGCAATGGGTGCTCGCGAGATCCCGAGGGATCGGTTCCTGGAGCGGATCCGCACCCTGGTGGACCAGGACCCGGGCCCCGATTCCTGGCAGCTGGATCCGCAAATTCATCCGCTGGACGACGGCTGGCGATACCCGAAGGCATCCGCCTGAGATGCCGTCGAATTGGAACCGGCTGCCGAGGGTGAACCATGCCCGCGTGCTCGAGTGGCCCGACCGCGCCGCTGCCCTGCCTGCGTCGGCTGCACCGCTGCTCGCACAGGGCAGCGGGCGCAGCCATGGCGACGCCTGCCTGAATGCCGGAGGAACACTGCTGCTGACCGGCGGCATGGACCGCCTGATCGCATTCGACCGGCGCACCGGCGTGGTCGAGTGCGAAGCGGGCATGCGGGTCGGGGACCTCCTGGCCTGGTCTGTGCCGCAGGGCTGGATGCTGCCGGTGGTGCCCGCAACGCAGTTCGTGAGCCTGGGCGGCGCGGTCGCGAACGACATCCACGGCCGGAATCACCGCGTCGTGGGGAGTTTCGGCCGCCACGTGATCGGGCTGGAATTGCGCCGCTCGGACGGCGAACGCCTTTGGGTCGGTCCGAAACAGCAGCGCGAGCTGTTCGCGGCCACGGTTGGCGGCCTGGGCCTGACCGGCCTGATGACGCGCATCCGGCTACAGATGACCCCGATCTGCAACGCGTTCATGCTGACCGAACGCCACCGCTTTCCCGACCTCGAAGCCTATTGGGAACTGAACGACCGCCTCGGCACCGACTGGCCGTACGGCGTCGCCTGGATCGACTGTCTGGCGCGCGGGAGCCGACTCGGCCGCGGCGTGTTCCTGACCGGCCGGCACGCGCCGCCGCAGCCCGCCAGCGCGTCGCTTCCGCGCGGGCGTTCCCGATCCCGCACAGTGCCATTCGAACTGCCCGGCTGGGTACTGAACCGGCACGGAGTACGCGCCTTCAACCAGCTGTATTTCCGCCTGGGCGCAAGGCCGGGCCCACGCCTGCGGCACTACGAGCGTTACTTGTTCCCGCTCGACGGCCTGCGCGACTGGAACCGGATCTACGGGCGGCGCGGGTTCTACCGGTACCAGTGCGTGCTGCCCCCCGACACCGCCCGCGACGGGATCCGCACGCTGCTCCGCCGGATCGCGGCCAGCCGCCAGGGCGCCTGCCTCGCTCTGCTCAAGCGCTTCGGCCACCTGCACTCTCCCGGTCTGCTGTCCTTTCCCCGGCCCGGGGTAACCCTGGCCCTGGATTTCACGGACCAGGGCAGTCGGACCCGGAGCCTGTTCGCCGACCTCGATGACGTCGTGAGCGCCGCCGGCGGCGCGCTGGAACCGGGCCAGGACGCGCGGATGTCGGTGACGCTGTTCCGCCGGGGCTTCCCGAACTGGGAACGCTTTGCCCCTTTCGTCGACCCGGCATTCTCCTCCAGCTTCTGGCGCAGGATGAACCCATGAATGAAGGCCCCCGACGCATCGCCATTTTCGGCGCCAACTCGCGCATCGCGATCGAGGCCGCACGTATCTGGCTGGCGAAGGGCGTGCACCTGGTAGTCGTGACCCGCAACCCTGAGCGCCTTCGCAGACTGACCGACGACCTGACGCTGCGCGCCGCCGGGCTGGCCGAGGTACACGGTATTGCCGCCGACCTCGCCGATCTGGACGGCCTGCCGGCCCTGTGGGAATCCCTGCGCGAACGTCATCCGGACCTGGAGGCGGTCCTGATCGCCCACGGCACCCTGCCCGACCAGGCCCGTTGCCAACGGTCACCCGAGGCCATGCTGCAGGCCCTGAGGCTCAACGCGCTGAGTGCGATGACACTGCTGACCGTGATCGCGAACGACTTCGAGGCGCGGCAACGCGGCGTGATCGGCGTGATCGGCTCGGTGGCCGGCGACCGGGGCCGGAAGGGTAACTACGTTTACGGCGCAGGCAAGGGCATGCTGGCGCTGTTCCTGCAAGGGCTGCGCAGCCGTCTGCATGCCAGCGGCGTGCGCGTGCTGACGATCAAGCCCGGGTTCGTGGTCACGCCGATGACCGAGGGCCGCGACCGCGACGGCCTGTTCTGGGCGCGGCCCGAGCGGGTGGCGCGCGGCATCGTCCGCGCCTTCTACGGACGGCGCGACGTGGTCTACCTGCCGTGGTTCTGGCGCCCGATCCTTTGGGGGATCCGGATGATCCCCGAGCCGCTGTTCAAGCGGCTGCGTCTGTAGACGCCTCGGGGCCGGACACGGACCTCACACTAACTGCCATGGCGCGGGCAGCCACCCCCGATGATGAAAGAGGCGTAGGGCGGAAGAGGCCGAAGGCCGTCATCCGCCACTCCCACGCCGGGGTCACCGCAGCCACCGGGCAGCGCGAACGCCAGGTGGCGGATGACGCGCTGTTCCGCCATTCGGGCGCAGAGGCGCAAACGGCGGTTTCTTTACACGTCAACGATCATGGGCTACGCGTTTATGGGATAACGACGCAGGGTTTCCTGCCCACCCGAAAACGGAGGTTGCCGGAGATGCACAAGATTCCCCCACTGCTTGGTTCCACCCTCGCCACCGCCCTGCTCTGGGGCACTACTGCGTCGGCGATGGAGCTGATCCAGGAGATCGGCACCGAGTACGAGCGCCTGCGGCTGGTGCAGGTTGTCGACGGGCTCGCCCATCCCTGGGCGGTGGCCTTCCTTCCCGACGGACGCAAGCTGATCACCGAGCGCGCCCGCGGCCTGTACCTGGTGGAAAATGGCGCCAAGACACGGGTGGAGGGAGTTCCCGACTTCCACGCGCAAAACCAGGGAGGGCTGCTCGACGTCGTCGTGCACCCACACTACGAGGACAACGGCTGGATCTACCTGACCTATTCCCGGGGTGACCGCAATGCCACGGTTCCGGCGCTGGCGCGCGCCCGACTCGACGGCAACCGGCTGGTCGACGTCGAGGAACTGTTCGAGTCCAACGAACCGACCCGCCCCGGCCGCCACTACGGTTCGCGGGTCGTGTTCCTCGACGACGACACGCTGCTGATGAGCATCGGCGACCGCGGGGCCGAACCGCCGCGCGCGCAGGATTCCCTCGACCACTCCGGCAGCGTGGTACGCCTGAACGATGACGGCTCGGTACCGGCGGACAACCCCTTCGTCGGCAAGGAAGGCTACGCCCCGGAGCTCTACACGTACGGCAACCGGAATATCCAGGGCATCGTCCAGCACCCTGCCACCGGCGACATCTGGGCGACCGAGCACGGCCCGCGGGGCGGCGACGAGCTCAACCTGATCGAACCCGGCAACAACTACGGCTGGCCCACCGCGACGCTGGGCCGAGACTACCGCACCGAGGGCCCATTCCCGGATGCAGAGACCCGACACAGAGACGGCATGGTCGACCCGGTGTTCGAGTTCCTCCCGACCCTGGCGCCCTCGGGACTTGCGGTCGTCAGTGGCGAACGCTTCCCCCGTTGGGAGGGCAACCTGCTGGCCGGCGGCCTGCGCGCCCAGCGCATCCTGCGCCTGGTGATCGAGAACCGGACCGTCGTCCACGCCGAGGAGCTTCTGCCGATGACGGTGGGACGCATCCGCGACGTGCGGCAGGGGCCGGACGGCTACATCTACCTGCTCAACGATGCGCCGGACGCGGCGCTGTACCGCCTGGAGCCGTCGCGCTAGCGGATCCTGCTAGCGTCTGGGCTACCGAACAGCGCCCGGAGGGCCGCGAAACGGCAGGGAACCCCCACCACGGGGCCGGGTTCTGTCGTTCGTCCCGGGGCGCAACCGGCGGGATCAAGCGGCAGAGGGTCGGGTACTGGCCGTACCGCGATGCCCGGCTCGCGCCCCGGCGCCCAAGGAGCCCGAATCCTGACGCGATCCGGGGCCCGAATCCCGCGGCCTGCGTTGTGCGTGGGCCGTCTATGCCCGGGATGATGCGCGCGGAAACGTCACCACGGCGGGGGAGAAGAACGGGCAACCAGCAGGTGGAGCAGCGTTGTTGCGCCTCTCGCAGCATCTGTGCCGCCGGCATGGCAGGGTCGCGTATATACTGTTTATATGAACAGTATATACGCGACCCTGCCCGACTCCCTGCCCGGCTATGCCGAGCTGACCTGCTGCAGCAACTTCAGCTTCCTGCGCGGTGCGTCGCATCCGGAGGAGCTGGTACGGCAGGCGGCAGCGCTGGGATACCGCGCCCTGGCGCTCACCGACGAGTGCTCGCTGGCCGGAGTCGTGCGTGCGCACCAGGCGGCGGTGGAGACCGGCCTGCACCTGATCGTGGGAACCGATCTGCGGCTGTTGGAGGGCCCGCGGCTGACGCTGCTGGCGCGATCGCTGGCCGGGTACAGGACGCTGTGCCGGGTGATCACCCACGCGCGCCGTGCAGAGCGCAAGGGACAGTACCGGATCGGGGCAGAGGATCTGCTGCGATCCGAGTGGGCCGGACTGCCGGGTTGCGAAGTCCTGTGGCGTATTGAAGCGGGTACCGGAAGAACGTGCAGACCGCCGGAAGCTTCATCCCGCGCCTCCGGGGTTGCGGACCGGGGAGATCTCCCTGGACACGCCCTTTCCCCCATCCCGCGGCCCCCCGCAAGCGGTGGAGGGAGTCGCTGCGGGATGGATGAAGGCGATGCAGCGAACCCAGGGCCGGGGCCCGATCCTGGATCGCCACGCTGCGCTCGCGATGACAGAGAGCAATACCGGCGCGTACTCGATGACGGGGGGCCCGCCCCGCGCGCGTCCCGTGGCACGAACGCTGACCAAGTGCAGCTGGCGATCCCTGATGATCCATTGTCGGACACGGCAGCGGCTCTCTTGCGCAACGATCGCGATTGGATCGGGTGGCTCTGCCGGGTAGTGCCGGCGGAACGGCTGCACCTGGCGATCACGCTGGTGCGTAGCCCCGACGACGCAGCGCTACGGCAACACGCAGCGCGGCTCGGCACGGCCACCGGGATCCCGGTGCTCGCCTGCGGAGACGTGCTGATGCACCTGCGCGGACGCCGCGCGCTGCAGGATGTGCTGACCGCGCTGCGCCTGAAACTGCCGGTGGCGGAGGCCGCGCCGGCGCTGTTCCCGAACGGCGAGCGCTGCCTGCGCCCCCGTGACGAACTGGCCCGGATCTACCCCGCCGCCTGGCTCGCCGAAACCCTGCGCGTTGCGGACCGCTGCCGGTTCCGCATGGACCAAGTGCGGTACGAATATCCGACCGATACGATCCCGACCGGCGCGCGGCCCGGACCCTGGCTGCGCCGGCTGGTCGAACAGGGCTGCCGGGAACGCTGGCCCGAAGGCACGCCGGAGAACGTTCACGCGCAGATCGAGCATGAACTCGCGGTAATCGCCGATCTGGCCTACGAGCCCTATTTCCTGACGGTGCACGACATCGTCCGCTACGCCCGCGGACGCGGCATCCTGTGCCAGGGTCGCGGCTCAGCCGCGAACTCGGCGGTCTGCTACGCGCTCGGCATCACCGCGGTGGATCCAGCGCGTTCCAGCATGCTGTTCGAGCGCTTTATCTCGCGCGAGCGCAACGAACCGCCGGACATCGATGTCGATTTCGAGCACGAGCGGCGCGAGGAGGTGATCCAGTACATCTACCACCGCTACGGGCGTGAGCGCGCGGCGCTGACCGCGACGGTGATCCGCTACCGCCGCCGCAGCGCAATGCGCGACGTCGGCCGAGCATTGGGTATCAGCCGCGCGCGCATCGACGCACTGACCGCAAACCTGGCCTGGTGGGACGCGGGCATTCCGCGCGAGCGCTTGCAGGAAGTCGGGCTGGATCCGGACGGGCCACTCGCCCGACAGTGGCAGGTGCTGGCACAGACGCTGACCGGTTTTCCCCGACACCTGTCACAGCACACCGGCGGCTTCGTGATCGCCGCCGGTCGCCTGGACGACCTGGTGCCGATCGAGAACGCCGCGATGGTCGAGCGCACCGTGATCCAGTGGGACAAGGACGACCTCGATGCATTGGGCCTGCTGAAGATCGACATCCTTGCGCTGGGCATGCTCTCCTGCCTGCGCCGCTGCCTGAAGCTGCTGGCGCGGCACCGTGGTTGCCACTGGGGTCTGGCCGACGTGCCGGCCGAGGATCCCGCGGTCTACGCGATGCTGCAGCGTGCGGACACCGTCGGCGTGTTCCAGATCGAGTCGCGCGCGCAGATGAGCATGCTGCCACGCCTGAAGCCCGAAACCTTCTACGACCTGGTGATCGAGATCGCGATCGTCCGGCCCGGGCCGATCCAGGGCCAGATGGTGCACCCCTACCTGCGTCGGCGGCAGAAACGCGAACCGGTGACCTACCCGGGCCCGGAAGTGCAGCGCGTGCTGGAGCGCACGCTGGGGGTGCCGATCTTCCAGGAGCAGGCCATCGAGCTGGCGATGGTCGCGGCCGGCTTCAGCGCCGGCGAGGCCGACGGTCTGCGCCGCGCGATCGGCGCATGGCGCCGCACCGGCAACCTCGCGAAATACCGGGAGCGACTGGTCGACGGCATGCGCCGGCGCGGCTACCCGGAGTCGTTCGCGGAGCAGATCTACCGGCAGATCCTCGGCTTCGGGGAATACGGTTTTCCCGAATCGCATTCGGCGAGCTTTGCACTGATCAGTTACGTGTCGGCCTGGTTCAAGTGCCGGGAGCCGGCGATCTTCGCCTACGCCCTGCTGAACAGTCAGCCGATGGGCTTCTACGCCCCGGCGCAGATCGTCGCCGACGCACGCCGGCACGGGGTCGAGGTAAGGCCGGTGGACGTGACCGCGAGTGCGGAGGGCTGCAGCGTCGAGATCGCCTCTGGGGAAATGCCGGACCGAGGGCCTTGTCATTGCGAACACAGCGCAGCAATCCAGAAGGGGGAAGGGACCTCAATCCTTCATGGATCGCCGTGTCGCTCCGCTCCTCACGATGACGGATTGAATCAGCGTTTCCCGTGCAGTACCGGCAGCAGCGCCGGGGCTGGTGCCGGGAACGGCGGCGACCGCCGGGATCGTGACGACCTGGCGCTGCGCCTGGGGCTGTCGATGGTGCACGGGCTTCGCGCCGGCAGTGCGAAGCGGATCGTGGCAGCACGTGGCGTACGGCCATTCCGGGATGTCGCCGACCTGGTCGCCCGCGCGCGTCTGAATCGCGGCCAGGCCACGCGACTGGCGCAGGCTGGTGCCCTCGCCCGGCTGGCCGGCAACCGGCACCGCGCACGCTGGGTTGCCCAGGCGGTCGAGGCGTCATTACCACTGTTCCCCGAAGCCGGCGTCCCGGGACGCGCCGCGGTTCCGATACTGCCTGCACCGACAGTCGCGGAGGATCTGCTGCAGGACTATGCCGGAACCGGGCTGACGCTGGGGCCGCACCCGTTGGCGCTGCTGCGCGGGCATCCCGGGCTGGCTGGCATTCCCACCGCGGATACGCTGATTGCCGGGGGCCCGCGCACCCGCGCACGCTACACGGGCCTCGTGATCACCCGGCAGCGGCCGGGTTCGGCGAAAGGCACCGTGTTCCTGACCCTGGAGGACGAGACGGGCACGGTGAACGTGATCGTCTGGTCAGCGCTGGTGGAACGGGCACGCGCAGCGGTGATCCATGCGCGATTGCTGGAGGTGACCGGTGTTCTCCAACAGGAGGACGGCGTGACGCATCTGGTCGCGAAGCGGCTGCGGGACCGCAGCGCCTGGCTGGGCGCGTTGGCCGTGCATTCGCGGGACTTCGGATGACGAGCCGGGCAGACCGGGAGTGACCTGCGTGCCGTCACAACCTGCAGGCACGGCGGCGTTGCATTTGTGCCGGAAAACCACGCGACCGGGTCCTGGCCCGGACAACCCGGACGAATGCCCGGACCCGAAACGCGAGCGCCCCGCGCGGTAATGGCCGCGCGGGGCGCTCGCGTTCAAGCCATACTCAGATGAACAGGCAGATATCGGCTTCGCCAGCGAACTCGAAGAACGCGGCGGCCCCGGCATACTCGACGCCGTCGATGAACTCGCCGGTGTCCATCTCGAACAGATCCACGGTCATCTGGCAGGCGATCATGCGGACTTCCGCCTCCATGCACAGCTCACGCAGATCCTCCAGGCTTGCAACACCCTTGGCCTTCATCTTCTGCTTCATCATCACGGTCATCATGCGCTGCATGCCCGGAAGTGTCTGCAGCAGAACCGGCACGGGCATCGGCATCGGCATGCCGGGATTACCGAGCGAGCTGACCTGCAGGTCCATCTTCTTCTTCAGGAGCTGCAGCCCGTAGAACGTGAAGAACACTTCAACCTCGTACCCGAGCGCTGCCGCGGTGGACGCCAGGATGAACGGGGGATACCCCCAGTCCAGGCTGCCCTTGGTCGCGATAATGGCCAGTTTCTTGCTGTCACTCATGTCGAATATCCCCAAACTTGGTCGATGTACGGCGTGGCGCCCGGAACGAGAACCGCCACGGAACTCCCGAAGAAACCAGCCGGCCCGCCACGGCCCCGGGCTGGACCGGACCCGCCCGGCCCTGCTCTCGTCGCGCCACCGGCAAAGCCGAGGCGGGCCGCCTACCTGACGTGCTCAAACGCGGGCCCGGCATCTGCGACAACGGGGGCATTCCCTGCTCAGACGCCCTTGCCGTACGGCGTCTCCAGTTCACGATCGCGCCGCCAGTCGCGGACCATCGCACAACCTGCACAAACTCCAAGGGCCGCGAGGCTGGCCCATACTGAAACGGGAACCAGAACCATCGCCAGAACAAACATGATCCATGCCAGAATTGTCATCGTATCGCTCCTGTCCCCATTGCGCGGGCATTCTATAACCCTACATTCTGATCGCTTTTCATGCCCGCAGTCAATAGCCGCAAGGGCGAACGACGCCATTATCCCGCCGCGTCCGTGCGCGCCGCATGGCCACCGACGCTCGATTCCGTGTTCCTGCGCTGCCCGGATGGTGCTGACGCATCTGCCGACTCTGCCGTGGACGCCGGATGCCCTTCATCCATGAACTGGTCGTTGAGGCGCTGCACGTAGGTCTCGGCCTGTTCGCGCAGCGCGTGCAGCTGCCGGATCGCACCCCGCCCCAGTCCTGCAGGCGCCCTGAGGAAGATCGAGCGCCAGAAGGCAGTATTGCGGAAAAAGGCCGCGCGCCAGTTCCCAGACGCCGTTTCGTTGGGCAGGGTCCGCGCGACGCGCCGGGCGACCCAGCCACGATTGAAGAAATGGATGCCGAGGAGCAGGCCTGCGAGCAGCACCACCACCAAGGACGAAATCACCGGGTGTTCCCGCATCCCCTGGGTCAGCGTGCCATCGAACCACGGGGCGAAACCACCGGTCAGCGACTGGCCGACCCAAACACCCGCCACCAGCACCACACCCATCATCAGCGCATTCGCCTGCACGACGCGCCGGCGCCAGCGCCCCAGTGCCCGTGTCAGCGCCGGCAGGGCGTCCATCTCGATCGACTCGGCGATGGCCTGCATGGCCCCGACGATGCGGTAGGAACGCGAGGAACTGATCTCCGCGATCTTGTGGTGAATCTCCTCCCGGTCGCGGGCAGACTTGTACTCGTAACGCGCACGCACTTTCTCGTCGCCGATCTCGACCGCCGCGCTCGGGTTGTACAGGCAGTAGAAGCGACCGGTGGCGGTTCCCTGGCGCACCACGGCCCGCTGCCAGGCCGACACGACTTCCTCGAGGTTGTCCTCGCGCCAGGTCGTGTCGATCTGGTTCAGGATGAACACCAGCTTGGTGAAGTCATTGCGTGCCGCGACACGATTGACGAGGTGTTCGAGCGTGTCGCGCATCGCACCGGGTTCCGGATGCCGGGCGTCGAAGAACACCAGCACCAGATCCGACAGATCGATGATGTGGTCGGTCAGCTGCAGGATCGTCGCACGCTGTTCGTCGGCATCGAATCCCGGCGAGTCGATCAGAATGCGCCCCCGCAGGCGCTCGGATCGGACCGTTTTCATCGCCAGGAAATGGTCGACGGTGCGACCGCCGCCGTCACTGAGCCGTTCGATCTCGTCGCTGACCCGGTAGAACGGAAAGCGCGGATCGCCATCCAGCGCCAGCCCGGGAAGCTCCTGGACCTTGTCGCTGGTGCCGTAGCTGATCACGGTGAAACGGTCGTCGACCGCCTGGCTCCCGCTGCGCTGCACCGTGGTTCCGATATACTCGTTGACGAACGTCGACTTGCCGGCCGAGAAGGTGCCAAGCACCGCGATCATCGGCCACCAGGAAATGGTGAAGGCGTAAGACTCTTCCTCCGGGTCAAGTAGGCCCGCAGCGTATCCGACCCTGTCCAGCGCCTGAAACGGGGTCACAACGCCTTCCAGAGCCGGGTTCTCCTCCGACAGGCGCTTGCTGAGACGACTCAGTTGCTGGCTCACTCGGTTGCCGGGACGGTTGAACATGCAAACTCCGTGTCGTTGGTTGGAGAACCGCCCTGGCGGCAGCCTCAGTGTTGGGGAAAGAACGGGGCCGGCGAGCCCGGGAACGGGCCGGGATTGCCACTGAACGGGTTGAACGAATTCATCATGCCGAGCGGGCCCGACACGTTGCGGTTCAGACTCCACATGTCGCGCTGCATGTTCAGGGTCGACCCCGCCATGGTCTTCGTGTCCGAAGACATCGAACGGATATTGACGTTCATCGTGCCGATGTCCCGGGTCATCGAGGCGATGTTGCGGTTCATCGCGAGCATGTTTTCGTTCATGGAGACCATGTTCTCGTTGATGTACACCATGCGTTCGTCGATGTCGCCCATCTTCGCCGCCATCACGGTCATTTCCCGCTCAATGGTCCGGGTCATCGCCGACATCTCGATCGCGAGACGGCTGACGTCCCGGGTCAGGCTTGTGATCAGCCAGAACCCGTACACCGCGAGCACCACGAACGCGACCAGCGAAGAATAGACGATCAACTGCAGTCGTCGGGAGCGTACGTCGTACTCGTCCGGATCCACGTGCCGGGCGTCGTTACGATAGTCGAATTCACTCATTACGTCAGTTCCAGCCAAAATGGAATGGGGGCTCAGCCATGCCGCCGGCCGGGTTCAAGCCTGACCAGCCGCAGCGCGGTCCACGATCTCCCGCAGCGTCGACTGCAAACCCAGCGCGCGCTCCTGCAGCGCGATCGGCAAGGGTCTGCCACCATGAATCACCAGATCCAGATTCGGCGTCATCAGCCAGAGGCCCCCGCGTTCATCCTCGTGCAAGATGATTCTGCAGGGAAGAAACGCCGCCATCGCCGTGGTATGGCGGATCAGGTCCGCAGCCAGCTGGGGGTCGCAGAACAGGTAAATCTTCAGAAACGGAAACTCCACGCCGGCCTGGTTTCGCACCTGCCGATCGACCGACAGCGCCCCCAGCGTATGGAGGTCCGCCGCCTCTGCGACCCGCCCAAGCGCGATCTCGACGTCCGCCACGGCGAGTCCGTCGGCGACCCGACGCTGGTAAACGAGCGCAGCCGTGGGATCACCCGTGGCCAGAATCGTTCGTGCAGCCCCGGAATAAACGGCGAGCGCAGCCTCATCGAGGCTGTGCGCCTTGTACACGTAGGGTTCGAGGACCAGGATCAGCCCCCCGATCGCCAGCAACGCCAGCAGCCCCACCAGGGCCAGGAGATTCCGCAACAACCGCATCCAGGATCCTCGTCATCGTCGGCGGCGACCGCCTAGTGCCGGGTTCCGGCCCCGGACAGACCTGCCCCGCTTGGCGGCATCTAAGTAAGCATATTCTAATATTCTACCTGAATTGTTCCAGGTGCGCGCGCCCGGACGGATGGTAACGGTCATAGATCGGAGCGAGGCGGCGCAGCATCGGAACCCGCGCGTCGTCAGGAAGCGCGCGCAGCGCGTCGTCGTAGGCGGCGAGTGCACGGCGGGTGTCTCCCGACGCAAAATGGAAATTACCCAACTCGCCGTAGAGGTCGGCACGCTCGGGGGCATCGCGCGCGATGTCATCGATCCCCGCCGCCAGAACCTGCGCTGCGGCGCGCGGGCCGCGACTGCGATAGGCCGACCGCGCCTCCGCCAGCAGTTCCGCAGGCGGCGCCACTGCGGCAGCATCCGTGTCGACGACCGCCTCGGGTTCTGCCCGCACTTCCGGCTCCGGCGCCTCGGCGACGGCCGTGGGTTCTTCCGGTACCGCCGGATCCACAGCCTCGGAGACGATCTCGGGCGCTTCCGGCACCGCCGGATCCACAGCCTCGGCGGCGGTCTCGGACGCTTCCGGCAACGCCGGGTCCACAGCCTCGGCGACGCTCTCGGGCGCTTCCGGCACCGCCGGATCCACAGCGTCGGCGGCGGTCTCGGACGCTTCCGGCAACGCCGGGTCCACAGCCTCGGCGACGCTCTCGGGCGCTTCCGGCACCGCCGGATCCACAGCCTCGGCGACGGTTTCGGGCGCTTCCGGCAACGCCGGGTCCACAGCCTCGGCGACGCTCTCGGGCGCTTCCGGCAACGCCGGATCCACAGCGTCGGCGGCGGTCTCGGACGCTTCCGGCAACGCCGGGTCCACAGCCTCGGCGACGCTCTCGGGCGCTTCCGGCACCGCCGGATCCACAGCCTCGGCGACGGTTTCGGGCGCTTCCGGCAACGCCGGGTCCACAGCCTCGGCGACGCTCTCGGGCGCTTCCGGCAACGCCGGATCCACAGCGTCGGCGGCGGTCTCGGACGCTTCCGGCAACGCCGGGTCCACAGCCTCGGCGACGCTCTCGGGCGCTTCCGGCACCGCCGGATCCACAGCCTCGGCGACGGTCTTGGGCTCGTCGCGCGCCTCCGGCTCCGCCGCCTCGGCAACGGCGTCGAGCTCATCCGGCACTGTCGCCCTCGGCGCCGTGGCCTCGTCCCGCACCGCCGGCGCCGCCGCCTCGGCCATGCCTGGAGTCACCTCTGCCGGGTCTGGATCCGACGCGGTGCCACCGGCCAGCCAGTCACGGTTGGCCCAGGCAATCACCCAGAGCAGAATGACGAGCAGGATCCAGTACTTCCGCAAGAAAGTGCGTACCGCAGACATGAGTCACCTACATCGGTTGTGCATGGGAAACCCCCGGTATCACCGGCGGGACTTTCGGAAGAGCGCCCTGGCCAACTCATCCAGCTCGTGCGCCGCCTTGCCCCGGCGCTCCAGCTCGTGCACCGACAGCCCCTCGCTGAACGAGCGGCGAAAGGCCATACGCTGGCGCAGACGCGGACGTACCGCCCTCAGGCCGTCGATCATACCCAGAGCACCAAAGGCCTCGTCCGACTCGCGCACGGCCTGGTGGGTATCGGCACGGTTGATGAACCCGACGATCTCGGGCTTCTCCCGGTCGCCGCGCAGTTCCAGGATCTTGCGCACAAAACGCTGCGTGGACCAGACATCCGCCTGGCTCGGCGGCACCGGAATCACGACCTGGTCGGCCGCGAGGATCGCCGCATACATGGTGCCGAGGTCGGAGGGGCCGACATCGACGATGATCTCTTGATACTTGTCGCTCGCGTGCAGGGCTTCTTCAAGGCTCTGCGACAGCTCCAGCGACGGCGAATAACCTTCTTCTTCACGCACACGAATCACATCGGTCAGCGTCGCCTGCGGATCGAGGTCGACAGCCAAGACCGTACGCTTGTTGCTCAGCACCCACAGTGCCAGGTTGAACGCGACCGTACTCTTGCCGGTTCCACCCTTGAGGTTGCCAATCACTGTCAGCATGCACGGCCTCGATGCGACAAAGGAAAAAGAGCCTGCCCGGTGGAAACCGGGCAGGCTGCACTTACGGCGAACTTACCAGCGCGGGCCACCGTATCCGGGGCCGTAGCCGTGACCCGGCCCGTACCCGTAGGGATGGCCATAGCCGTAGGCATCACCGTAGCCGCGGCCGTAACCGTGACCGCGGCCGGTACCGCGAGCCGAGAAGTCGAAGTCGCTGAACATGTCGCCCAAACCAAACATGTCGCCCAGACCGCGACCATACCCCGGCCCATAACCGTAACCGGGGCCGCCGTATCCGTACCCCGGTCCGCCCCAGCCGCCAGGACCACCCCAGCCACCGGGACCACCCCACTGCGCCGAAGCCATCATCGGGGCGGCGGAAAGGGCACCAAGGGACGCAGCCAGAACGACTGCCTTAACGAGCTTACTCATGAAAACCTCCAATGGGAGTTCGGCCCTCGTTTGAACTGCATGCCGGCCAAGAGGGCCATCAACCAGCACGCATTATTGTCCTTGAACCGCCGCACTCAGTAATGGAGCCCGAATAACGGAACGGTTCCAAGCGGAGACCCGTAGAGCGGCGACAACAGGCCGGGTGTTCCCAGCCCGGTTCCAGGATAAAGCATACTACTTCCCGGATAGCTTCCATACGGAAACAGGCTCGGATACCCCAGCGACCAGGGCGACAGCAGCCCGTAGCTATCCGCAGGCCCGGGGTAGAGCGTACCCGCAACACCGGGCGCCTGGAGCCCATAGGAAATCCCGGGAGCGTGCCGCAACCCTTCCTCATACCGCGTACCGGGCTGGATCAGCGCACGTGGATCATCCCGGGGCCGGCGACGATCATGGGTCGGGTCATAATCCCGCGGGGCAAACCGCCCGTCGTTATAAGGCTGGTACGCCGGTGCCGGCGGCCGGTCTTCCGGGACAGCCCAGGGATTCCGATCGCGGGCCGGGACGTCCCCACCCAGCAACAGGCAGAGCGCAATGCAGGGCCCGAAAGCCCAGCGTGGCGCCAGGCGCGCCGTGCGATCCCCTGCCCTATCGTTCATCGCGCACGATCTCCTGTTTCGCTGCGGGCAACCGCGTGGTTCCGGTCACCCGCAGCAGGAAGCGCTCCGTTTACTCGGCGGCCGGGGCTTCGTACCCACCGCGGTCCGCCCGGCGCTCTTCCATTTCCTTGCGACGCTCTTCCATCATCTTCATGATCTCTTCGCGCTGCTTCTCCATCTCTTCCATATAGGCCGCGCGCCCGGCTTCCATCGCCTTCATGCGGGCCTCATGCATGGCTTCCATTTTCTCCATGTACTCCTTGCGCTCGGCTTCCATTTTCTCCATGTGCGCCTTGCGCTCGGCTTCGATTTCCTTCATGCGCTCTTCGCGCTCGGCCATCAGCGCCTTCATCTCCTCGGACATCTCCGGCATCTCGGCGGGGTAGCCCTCGCGGACCCAGGGCGGCGGTTCGAACGCCGGCCTTTCACGATCCATGAAGTCCGGGCGCGGCGGCATTCCATAGCCATGCCGGGGACCAAAGCCCTGACGCGGGCCATAGCTGTGACGCGGGCCGTAGCCCATCGGAGCCTGGCCATAGGCCGGAACGCCGTAACCGTAGCCGGCAGCGGTCCTTTCCTGCCCTTCCTCGGCCTGAGCGCCACCCGCCAGTGCGAATGCCGTGGCCACGGCCAGCGCGGTCAGAGAAAACTTGCCAAAACGCTTGCTCACATCATGCTTCATAAGGTCGATCTCCTTGAGTTGAGAGTCATGGGTAAATCATTTCAAGCGAATGCCGCGGCGGCGCCGGGCACTGCTTGCTGCGGAACCCGACGACGCTGCCTTGGCGCCTTCATCATCGTCGGACTCTGCCTCGGGGGCTCCGGTAGCACTGCCAGCCTTGCGGGGCGGGGCCCCGCGATCGGCCGGCGCCGATGCCTCGCCCGGGTCCGCCTTGGTCTTGGCTGCTGCCGAAGCCGGTTTAGAAGTGCGCGCGGACGCCGGCTTCGGTTCGGCGGAGGCACTACCCCTCTGCTGCTTCTCGCCCGCGCCCGGTGCGGCGGTGCCCGACGGAGTCTTCTCGGCGGCGCTCTCGCCCCCGGCACGCCCCCCGCTGGCACTGCGCACCCGGTCGGACCCCGGCTGCGTGCGGGAGCGATCGTCCGCCGCTTCGGCACGATCACCGGATCCGTCGCGCTCGCCACTTTCAGCCTGACCCGTCTCCACACCCGATGGGGCGCCCCCCGCAGGGCCGCCACTGCCATCCGGCGGGGCCGCGGGGCCGGTGGGACCGCCGCCGCCCGAAGGCGGACGGTCATCGCCGCCCACCAGGCGCAGGATCCAGCGCGCGAGAGCGCGCATCAACTGCACCACGCCTTCGACAAAACTGGCCGCGAGCGAGCGCAGGTAGAGACCGGCCAGCCCGATGAACTTCATCACGGGTCCGCCTGACGGATCGGTCATCTTCGTACTGGACGGGAACCGCGGGCCTTCGTGACCCGGATCACCGCCTGGCTCTGGTTGCACGGCACATGCGGCACCGCCGCCGGAGCCCCCGCCGGTCGCATTCTCCTCGAGGGTTCGGCTGGCACTGATGCAGCCCAGGGGGATGACCAGCAGTGTCAGCAGCGTGGCGACGATCGTGCCGAACATCAGCGAAATCGCCATACCCTGGAAGATCGGGTCGAACAGGATCACGCTCGAGCCCGCGAGCAGCGCGAACGCGGTGATCAGAATCGGGCGGGTGCGCGCCTGGCAGGCGTGGATCATCGCGTCCATCACCGACTGCCCCTCCGCCACCGCATGGCGCGCGAAGTCCACCAGCAGGATCGAGTTGCGGACGATGATACCCGCAAGTGCGATGAAGCCGATCATCGACGTCGCGGTGAACTCCGCCCCGAGCAACCAGTGTCCGGGAATGATGCCGATCAGCGTCAGCGGGATCGGCGCCATCACGATCGCCGGCAGCAGGAAGTTTCCGAACTCCCAGACGACCAGCATGTAGATCAGCACCAGCGCGATCGCGAACGCGATGCCCATGTCGCGGAAGGTCTCGTAGGTGACCGTCCACTCGCCCGCCCATTCGAAGCCGACGGTGCCGTCGTTCGGAGGCGGCCCGACCCAGTGAGGATCGAGCTCACCCCCCCGTGGCAGCCGGTATTCCTTCAACTGCTCCTGGACCTCGAGCATGCCGTAGATCGGTGCCGCCAGACGGCCCACCGTCTCGGCGGTCACGTATTCGACCGGACGAAGGTTCTTGTGGAAGATCGGTTCATCCTGCGGCTGGCGTACAAACTCCCCCAGCTCCGACAGAGGCACCGAGCCACCGGCCATGGTCGGCACCGGGAGCAACAGCAGCCGCTGCAGATCCGAGCGCACGGCCATCGGCAGGCGAATCTGGATCAGATGCGGCTCGACCAGCGACCGCGCCTTCACGTCCCCGACGATCTGGCCACCGATCGCGCTCTCCAACGTGCGGTTGACCGCGTCGACCGTCACGCCCCGGCGCAGCGCCTTGTCACGTTCGACGATAAAGTGCCAGACGTCGTACTGCGCCTGCAGGAAGCTGTCGACGTCGTCGAGGTGCGGTGCGTTGTCGAACATGCGTTCGAGGTCGCGCGCAACCCTTCGGCGAATCTCGGGCTCCGGCCCATAGACCTCCGCCACTACCGACTGCAGCACCGGCGGGCCAGGCGGCATCTCGACGACCTGGATCCGCGCGCCGGCAGCGTCGGCCATCGGGGCGAGGAGCTCACGCGCCTCGACCGCGATCTGGTGGCTGGTCCGCTTGCGGTCGCCCTTGTCGACGAGCTGGACCTGGACATCGGCCTGCCAGGGCTCCTGACGCAGGTAGTAATGTCGCACCAGGCCGTTGAAGTTGAACGGCGACGCGGTGCCGACATACGCCTGTACGGCGGTCACCTCGGGCAAATCGCGGAGCACCATCGCGAGTTCATGGGTGAGTGTCGCCGTTTGCGGAAGCGCAGTGCCTTCGGGGAAGTTGATCACCACGTTGAACTCGGGCTTGTTGTCCAGCGGCAGCATCTTCACCGACACATCCTTGGTGAAGAACAGCATCACGGTGAGGAAAAACACCACGACGATCCCGATCAGGAAACCCCAGCCGTAGACACGGTTATGCACAAGCCCCGGGATAGCCTTGGAGAAGAACTGCCCCATCATCTCGTTCTGCTTGTGTTCCTTCTCCTCAGCACGCTGCAGATAGTCCATGGTCGGGCGCAGACGCCAGGCGAGCCAGGGCGTGAACAGGAACGCGGCCACCAGCGAGAACAGCATCGCGACCGAACCCAGTGCGGGGATTGGCTGCATGTACGGGCCCATCATGCCGGTCACGAAGCCCATCGGCAGCAGCGCCGCGATGACGGTGAAGGTTGCGAGAATGGTCGGGTTGCCGACCTCAGCCACTGCGTCGACCGTGGTTTCGGTGTCGACCCCGCGTTTCATCAACCAGCGGCGGTAGATGTTCTCCACCACCACGATGGCGTCGTCGACCAGAATGCCGATCGCGAAGATCAGCGCGAACAGACTGACCCGGTCTATGGTGTACCCCATCAACCAGGCGCTGAAGACAGTGAACAGCAGTACGACCGGGATCACGATCAGCACCACCAATGCCGCTCGCAGACCGAGGAAGATGAACACCAGCACCGTCACCGCCGCGGTCGCGATGAACAGCTTGAACATCAGTTCGTTCACCTTCGCGTTCGCGGTTTCACCATAGTTGCGGGTAACGGAAACCTCGACGTTGTCGGGAATCACCTGGCCCTTGAGCATCTCCAGCCGCTCGAGGATTCCGTTGGCCACGGCCACGCCGTTGCTGCCTTCCTTCTTCGCGATCGCGATCGTGACCGCGGCGGCACCTTCGGGCGCCTCGTCGGCATGGTGGCCCGCAACGCCGGTGTAGTAGCGCACGAAGCGATCGACCTCGCCGGGACCATAGATCACCTCGGCCACGTCGCGGACGTAGACGGGGCGCCCCTCCTCGACGGTGACCAGAATGCGGCCGATGTCCTCGGCGTCCCGAAGGAACGCACCGGTATAAATCGGGGTGCTGGTCGCACCGATCTCTACGCTGCCGGCCGTGCGTTCGGAGTTTGCGGCCTGCAGCGCCTGGGCGATCTGGTCCATCGTCACGTTATGGCCGGCAAGACGTTCGGGCTGGACCTCCACCCGCACCTTTTCCTCGCGTCCGCTGACGACAAAGCTCTGGGACGTGTTCGGCACCTCGTTGAGGTACTGCAGGGTATCCAGCGCAATCTGCCGGAGCAGCGCATCGTCGAGGTCATGCGACCAGAGGGTCAGGGTGACCGTCGGGACGTCATCGACACCCTTCGGCTTGACCATCGGCTCCGACACCCCGGGCGGCATCAGATCCCGGTTCGACATCAGCTTGTCGTGCACCTTCACGATCGAGGATTCCATCTCCTCGCCGACATCGAACTGCACCGTGACCATCGACTGACCGCGGTGCGAGACCGAGTACACGTTGTCGACACCCGAGATCTCGCTCATCAGGCGTTCCAACGGGCGCGCGACCAGGCTGGCGACCTGCTCCGACGGAACCCCCGGGTAGGACACGAAGATGTCCACCATCGGCACCGAGATCTGGGGATCCTCCTGGCGCGGGGTGATAATCAGGCCCAGGACACCGATGGCCAGCGTGGCCAGCAGGAGTAGCGGAGACAGCGGAGAGTGAATGAAGCTCTGGGCCATCCGGCCGGCAAGGCCGAGATCCTTTTCGGGCTCCTGGCCTTCGCCTGCCTGCTGAGTGTTGTGCTCGGACATGGTCGTTATCGGTCTCTTTTTTCGTGTCCCTGTGCGGCCCGGAAGGGCCGCAGGTCCTCCTGGAGGGTCGGATTGGAGCCCCGCTGCCGGGGCTTACCGGAAGCGGGGGCCTGTCGACCGCGGACTGGCGCCGGGTTCGATACGTTCACCGGAACGGATGTTGGCGTCGGGCGAGTCCAGCAGGCGCTCGCCTGCTTCCAGACCGGAAAGCACGGTGACCATGTCCCCCTGCACCGAGCCCAGTCGCACCATCCGCACTCGCGTCGTGCCGTCGGGTTCGACCACGGCCACTCTGGGAAGGGCTCCCCCCGGGACGATCGCCGACAGCGGAATCCGGACGACGCCAGGCGTGGCCTCGGTCCCCGGGATGTGCACGTCCGCATACATTCCCGGACCGCCCGGAACGCCGCGGGGCAGGTCGAATTTCACGGTAACGGTGTGCCGCTGCGGATCGGCGATCGGGAAGATCTGCGCCACCCGCGCATCCACTTCGGTCTTGCCCACGTCGAGGGTCACACGCACCATGTCGCCCACGCGCAGACGCCCGACCAGCCGGGCCGGAATATCGGCTTCCACGCGCAGGAACTCGACATGACCGAAGGTCACGAGCGGGTGCCCGGGCTGGACCGTGTCTCCCTCCTCAACGTGCTTGTGCATGATCAGCCCGGAGAACGGGGTGACGGACCGAGTATCGCGAATCGCGGAGTCGACCTCCTCGAGGCGCGAGCGTGCCTGCTGCCAGCGCGAAGCGGCCTGGTCGATGCCGATATAGCGGGAATAGAGGTCCGCCTGCCGCTCCACCGTCGGGTCGCCCATGCCCGCCATGGCCCCCATCGGTCGCGTGACCAACTGGTCGAACATCGACGGGATGCCCATACCCGGCATCTGGCCGATGTCGCGGGCCCTCGGCGACGCAACCTCCCGACCGTACTGCATCTGCGCCTCGCGCATCGCAGCCTCGGCCGAGCGCAGTTCGGCCAACGCCTGCTGGCGCTGTGCAATCAGGCGCTCGTCGCTAATCGCGACCAGCACTTCGTCGCGGTCGAAGAAATCGCCCTCGGCACCGGCAACGAGCGTAACCCGCCCGCCAATCTGTGCCGTCAGGGTGACTTCCCGGAACGGCACCACCGTCCCACTGATCGTTTGCTCTCCCGCGGCCGCGGCCTCTGCCGTGATTACCCGCCCGTACTGCGCCTGGACGACGCCCGCGAGCGCAAACGCGGCTGCAGCCAGGGCAGCGAGGAGTACTCTGCTTGGAGTCATATTCGTCTTCATGTCGAAATCTTGAGTGTAGGCGCTGGCAAATCGGTCCGCAGGCTGAATTGCGGCCGGGTCGAGACATCCGGCCTGAAGGAAAGTCCTTTTTACCATAACCCACCGCGCCCGTGTGCCGGATCGGTGCCTCGGCTAGAACACGCCGCCCGGATCGCTCGGAGCTTCCGCAGGGCCATCTGAATAAGTATACCCTAATATATAAATTTGTGCGTAATTGATGGTCTACACTTTCAAGGCTGCAACCCACTGTTGCAACAGCGGCTGCACCACCGATGACGAGCTCCTGTCTTGCCCCTCCCGCAAGGCGTTCAGCCCCGTGAATCGGATTGCAGATGTTGCAGCCGCACTGGCAAACTGGCAACAGCCTGCAACGAGCCAAGCGCCGTGTCCACCGATCCATACCTCGCACTGATCCAGGGTTTCGTCGAGCAGTTCCGCGACGCCTCGCTGGTCATAGACGAACTCGGCCGCATTGTCACGCATAACCGGGCGCTGGCCGAACTCCTTGGACAGCCGGCGGACAGCAAGTTCGACTCGACCCTGCGCCTGGGACCGGTCAACCTTCAGCAACTGCTGATCCGTGCGGCAATCGACGCCGGCGAGCATGACGCCGCTGGCAGACCCTCCTCGCGCGCGCTCGATTTTCACGCTGACCTCGTGGTCCGCGAACGGCCGGTGCGCGCGCGCATCGTCACCGCGAACCTCGCGGATCCCCAGCGGCAACGCCAGCTAAGGCTGGTCCGGCTGCAGGTCGTCTCCGCGGGCGACCCAGAGGCCCCTCCAGGGGGCTACGCGCCCGATTCAGTGCTCGAATCGAGCGACCCGGATACCCGCGCTGCCTTGGACCTCGCCCGTCGTGCAGCAGGCGCCGGCAGACCGCTGCTGATCCTTGGTGAAAGCGGCACCGGCAAGACTGCGCTGGCGCGCGAACTGCACCGGATCGGTCCACGCCGCCATGCCCGACTGGAAGAGCTTCATGGCGCGACGATTGCCGACGCGGGCCTCGTGTCCGAATTGTTCGGCCACGTTCAGGGCGCGTATCCGGGTGCCGACGCGGAGCGCATCGGCCGCCTGGAATACGCGCACGGCGGCACCTTGCTGCTGGACGAAGTGGCCGCCATGTCGCCGCGCCTGCAGGCGGCGCTGTTGCGGGTATTGGATACCGGCCGGTTCGAACGCGCCGGCGAGAACCGGATCCGGCGGGCTGAATTCCACCTGATTGCGACCTCCAGCGCCGACCTGTCCGCAGGATCCCGGTCCGGCCCTGCATTTCGTACCGACCTCTACCACCGTCTGGCCGGCATCACCATCCGCCTGCCGCCGCTACGCGAACGCCTGGCCGACCTCGCCAGTTGTCTGGACCGCTGGTCATCCCATCACGGGCTCAAACCAGACCCGGCCCTTCGCGAACGCCTCGCGCAGCATCACTGGCCCGGCAATTTCCGGGAACTCGGACACGTGCTGGAATGGCTGCGCCTGCAGGCGGATTCCAGCGGACATATCGCCAGCCACGCCCTGGCAGGGGTGCTGCCATCGATCGACGCTCCGGCCGCAACCCCCGACGCAGGTGAGGCAACGGAGGGTCTGTCGTTCTCGGCAAAGGAGCGGAAAGAGCGCGAGATGCTGGAGGCGGCGCTGACCGCGCACAACGGCAACCGGACGCTGGCCGCGCGCAGCCTGGGAATCGACCGCACCACGCTCTGGCGCAAGTTGCACCGGCTGAGGCTGATCCCGGAGGCAACCCGCAAACCTCTTGAGAAACAAACTACCACGCTATAGTGAAATCGGCGATCTACCAGAGCGCCAACGTACCGCGCCGCAGTTCCGTTTCTCAAAAGGCACGGGATAGGCGCCGGAGCACGACGACTCGCGCAGGAATCCCGGGCTGCAGGTCAGCCCATGTTGTCCAGAATCGTCCGGGTCACCGCATCCAGTTCCGCCGCAACCTTCAGCGGCGCGGAACCGGCCTGGGAGATCGCGGTATCGGGATCCTTCAGGCCGTGTCCGGTCAGCGTGCAGACGACACTGGATCCCTCGGGAATGCGGCCCGTCCGGATGTCGCGCAACGCACCGGCAACCGAGGCTGCAGACGCGGGCTCGCAGAACACGCCCTCCTTCTCCGTCAGCAACTTCTGCGCCGCCAGGATCTCTTGGTCGGTGCATTCGTCGAACCACCCGCCCGATTCCTGTTGCACCTTCCAGGCGACGTTCCAGGACTGCGGGTGCCCGATCCGGATCGCGGTCGCGACCGTCTCGGGATTATCGACCATCGCCCCGCGCAGGAAGGGTGCGCTGCCGCTCGCCTGGTAGCCAACCATCGTCGGACGCTGCCCGGCGACGCCACCGCCGGCGAAACGGCAGTGCCCCTTGCAGAAGGTACAGGCCTCGGTCACGTGCTCGCCCGAACTGGCCGACAGCTCGCAATAGCCGATCCAGTGCGCGGTGATATTGCCTGCATTGCCGACCGGCAGACAGTGGTAATCCGGGGCGCGGCCCAGTTCCTCCACGATCTCGAAGGCCGCGGTCTTCTGCCCCTGGAGCCGGAACGGATTCACCGAGTTCACCAGCGTGGCCGGGGCGGACTCGGCGACCTGCTTCACCAGGCGCATGCCGTCGTCGAAGTTGCCCTCGATCTGGATCACCACCGATCCGTGCATCATCGCCTGCGCCAGCTTGCCCATCGCGATCTTGCCGTCGGGGATCACCACGAACGCGGTGATCCCCGCTCGCGCCGCGTAGGCCGCCGCGGACGCCGAGGTGTTGCCGGTCGACGCGCAAATGATCGCTTTCGAGCCCTCCTCCACCGCCTTGGTCACCGCCATGGTCATGCCGCGGTCCTTGAACGAGCCGGTCGGGTTCAGGCCCTCGAACTTCACGTAGAGTTCCACATCCCGGCCGATGTGACGCGGGACATTGTTCAACCGGATCAGCGGTGTATTGCCCTCGCCCAGCGAGATGATCCGGGTGTCGTCGTGCACCGGCAGGCGGTCGCGGTAACGCTCGATCAGGCCGGTATAGCGGTGTCCGAAAGCCATGGCGAAACAAGTCCTCAGATGGTGGGCGGGATCAGCGGCCGAGAGGCTCCATGCGGATGCGGGTAACCGGCGAGGTCAGGTGCTCCAGCGCCTCGAGTTCGGCGATTGCAGCATGCATGTCGCCCTCGCGGACCCGGTGGGTCAAGATGATGATCGTGGCCTCGCCCCGGTCGGGATCGGGTTCGCGCTGCAAAAGCGCCTCGATGCTGATCGAGTGCCGCCCCAGCACGCGCGCGATGTCGGCGAGCACCCCCGGCCGGTCGCAGGCACGCAGGCGCAGGTAGAACGATGTCCGCACCTCGGACATCGGCAGGACCGGCTGATCGGACAGCGCGTCGGGCTGGAACGCCAGGTGCGGCACCCGGTTCTCCGGGTCGGCGGTCAGCGCGCGCACCACGTCGACCAGGTCGGCCACCACCGCGGAAGCGGTGGCCTCGGCACCCGCGCCAGCGCCGTAGTACAGCGTCGGACCCACCGCGTCGCCCTTCACCAGCACCGCATTCATCACGCCATCGACGTTCGCGATCAGGCGCCGCTCCGGGATCAGGGTCGGGTGCACGCGCAGTTCGAACCCGCCTTCCGCGCGCCGGGCGATCCCGAGATGCTTGATCCGGTAGCCCAACTCGCCGGCATAGGTCACGTCTTCCCGGGTGATCCGGCTGATGCCCTCGACATGGACGCGGTCGAACTGCAGCGGGATGCCAAACGCGATCGCCGCCAGGATGCAAAGCTTGTGGGCCGCGTCGATCCCCTCGACATCGAAAGTCGGATCGGCCTCCGCGTAGCCCAGACGCTGCGCCTCCGCCAGCACGTCGGCGAAGTCGCGCCCGTGGTCGCGCATCTCGGTGAGGATAAAGTTGCCGGTGCCGTTGATGATGCCGGCGACCCACTCGATGCGGTTCCCCGCCAGACCTTCGCGCAGCGCCTTGATGATCGGGATACCACCGGCCACCGCAGCCTCGAAGGCCACCATCACGCCCCGCTCGTGGGCGCGGGCGAAGATCTCGTTGCCGTGCAGCGCAATCAGCGCCTTGTTCGCGGTGACGACGTGCTTGCCCGCGGCGATCGCACGCAGCACCAGCTCTCGGGCCGGCTCAGTGCCGCCCATCAGTTCGACCACCACCTCGACCTCGGGATCGTCGACCACGACCATCGGGTCGCCGGTCAGGCGGACCCCCTCGAGCGTGCAGCCGCGCGGCCGCGCGAGGTCGCGCACCGCGGCCGCCACCACGGTGATCCCGCGACCCGCCCGGCGGGCGATCTCGCCGGCGTTGCGGTCGAGCACTTCAACCGTGCCGCAGCCGACCGTACCCAGGCCGAGCAATCCGATCTTCACGGGCTTCATAGCTTGCATTCCTTATCTTGATTCGCCCGGTACGGGCCGGAGCAGGGGAATCAGGTGGCCGCGCGGCCGGGTTCCGGCTCGTCCGCGCGCGCACTGGCCAGAATCGAGTCGGCCCGGAACATCGCCTTGATCCCGCGCAGCGCCTGGCGCGTGCGCTGCTCGTTCTCGATCAGGCTGAAACGCACGTGTGAGTCGCCGTAGTTACCGAACCCGACCCCCGGGGAGACCGCGACCTTGGCGTCGCGCAGCAGCTTCTTGGAAAACTCGAGCGACCCCAGCTCGCGGTAGGCGGAAGGAATCGGTGCCCAGACGAACATCGTCGCCTTCGGCTTCTCGACCCGCCAGCCGAGCGCGTTCAGCCCGTCGCAGAGGACATCGCGGCGGACACGATAGGTCTCGCAGATCTCCTGCACGCACTCCTGCGGGCCTTCCAGCGCCGCGATGGCCGCGACCTGGATCGGCGTGAACGTGCCGTAGTCGAGATAGGACTTCATCCGTGCCAATGCCGCGACCAGCATCGGGTTGCCGCACATGAATCCGATGCGCCAGCCCGGCATGTTGTAGGTCTTCGACAGCGTGTAGAACTCGACCGCGATCTCCTTGGCCCCCGGAACCTGGAGTACCGACGGCGCCTTGTAGCCGTCGAACACGATCTCGGCATAGGCGAGGTCGTGCACCAGCCAGATGTGCTGTTCCCGGCAGATCCTGACCACGCGCTCGAAGAAATCAAGATCGACGCACTGGGTGCTCGGATTAGCCGGAAAGTTCAGGATCAGCATCTTCGGGCGCGGCCACGAGTCCTGGATCGCGCGGTGCAATTCGGCGAAGAAATCCACGTCCGGCGTCAGGGGCACATGACGGACGTCGGCCCCGGCGATCACGCAGCCGTAGGGGTGGATCGGATAGGCGGGATTCGGCACCAGCACGGCATCGCCAGGGCCCAGCGTCGCCAGCGCCAGGTGCGCGAGACCCTCCTTGGATCCGATGGTCACGATCGCCTCGGTCTCGGGATCCAGATCGACGTCGTAGCGCGACTTGTACCAGCGCGTGATCGCACGGCGTAGGCGCGGAATGCCCTTCGACACCGAATACCGGTGGGTATCACCCCGCTGCGCGACCTCGACGAGTTTGTCGACGATGTGTTGCGGCGTCGGCTGATCGGGGTTGCCCATGCCGAAATCGATGATGTCCTCGCCCCGGGCTCGTGCCTCGGCCTTCAACTGGTTCACGATGTTGAAGACATAGGGTGGAAGGCGCTCGATGCGGGGAAACACGTCGGTCACGGAAGGGTTCCTGGTTCGGTAGTTGCGGCAGGTCGGGCACGGGCGACCCCGGCACCAACCGAAACGGGACAAAGTATAACCCGCCCCTGCCCCTGTCAAACACCTGTGAACCTGCGTCGCAGAAAACCGTCGCGCCAGTGGTAGGACCTTGCCGCCCGCGGGCAATGCCTTTACCTTCGCGCCATGCAGTTCACCCAGATCACCGCAGACGATCGCAACCTGATCACCGGCTATGCGCCCGATCACGTGGCGGTCAACGGGGTACGCCACACCGCTAGCCTGATCCTGCGTCCGAACCGCCTACTGACCGAATGGCCGGTTACCGGACTCGAGGCCCTGACACCGGCGTCACTCGAATGGCTACACCCGGATCCACCCGAAATCCTGCTGATCGGCACCGGAACCTGCCAGGCGTTTCCGGAGCCCGCGCTCTGGACCCTGCTCCGTGAGCCGGGATGGGGGCTGGAGTTCATGGACACGGCCGCCGCCTGCCGCACCTATAACCTGATCATGGCCGAGGGCCGGACGGTTGCAGCCGCCCTGATCGTCGAATCAGGGGCGCGGGAGCAGCACGTCCTCTGACAGGCCCCGCGTCTTCAACAGGCGCCGCAGGCGCTTGAGCGCCTCCATCTGGATCTGGCGCACGCGCTCGCGGGTGACGCCGATCTCGGCCCCGACCTGTTCCAGCGTGCAGCGTTCGAAGCCGTGCAACCCGAAGCGCCGTACCAGCACCTCGCGCTGCTTCTGGTCGAGCTCTTCCAGCCACGCCGCAACCAGGTTGCGGATGTCCTCGTCCTCGAGCAGTGCCGACGGGCCTGCGGAATTCTCGTCGGGAAGAATCTCGGTCAGCGAACGGTCGCCGTCGGGGCCGACCGCGATGTCGATCGATGTGGACGGTTCGGACATGGCCCTCAGGCGCTGAATCTCGGCTACCGGCTTGCCGAGCCGTGTCGCCAGTTCATCCTCGGTGGGCTCGCGCCCCAGCTCCTGCATCAACCCTCTGGCCACCTTGTTCTGCGCCCGGAGTTCCTTGCTCACATGGACCGGGATCCGGATGGTGCGCCCCTGGTTCATCAGCGCTCGTTCGATGGTCTGACGAATCCACCAGGTCGCATAGGTCGAGAAGCGGAAACCGCGCTCGGGGTCGAACTTCTCCACCGCGTGCATCAGACCGAGATTCCCCTCCTCGATCAGGTCGAGCAGCGCGAGGCCGCGATTCATATAGCGGCGTGCGATCTTGACCACCAGGCGCAGATTGCATTCGATCATCCGCTGGCGGCCGGTCGGATCCCCGGCGCGCGCGAGGCGCGCGTAGTACACCTCTTCCTCGGGCGTAAGCAACGGGCGGAACTCGATATCGCGCAGGTAGAGCTGGATCGCGTCCAGCTCGGCGGGGCCCGCATCGTGCTGCCGCCGAACTCCTGTTTCCACGACGACCGGATCCAGCTCGATCCCCTCGGCTTCCTCGATGCTTTCAACCTCGGGGTCGACGGGGTCGGCCTCTTCCGCCTCCTGCAAGGCGTCCAGTTCCGGGTCTGTCAGATCGATGGAGGCTTGCTTCAGGAAGCGGTTCTGTGGGGGCATGGTTCAGACTTTCTCCAGCTGGATGCCAGCTTCTACCGCCGCGGCAAGAAACGTATCGGGTCGACAGGAGTGCCGTCGACCCGGATTTCGAAATGCAGCATGGGACGTTCCGCCCCGGAGTCGCCGAGGCGTGCAATCCTGTCACCGCGTTGCACCCGGTCGCCCTCGCGCACCAGCAGTTCCTCGTTGTGCCCGTAGGCACTGATGAAGCGGGCGTCGTGCTTGATGATGATAAGCCGGCCGTATCCGACCAGTCCACTGCCGGCGTATACGACCTCTCCACCGTTGGCGGCCCGAATCTCGTCACCACGTTCCCCGCCGATCGCAATCCCCCGGCGGCTCGCGGAACTGTTGGAGAACGCGCGCAGCACCGGGCCATCGGCCGGCCACTGCCACTGTGGCGATGTCACCGCTGCAGGCGTGGCGGAACGAGGCGGGGATTCGGGCGCAGCCGGAGTAGCCGCGCGCCGCTGCGACGGCTCGGGCGTGGGCGGCGGATCGGGGGTTCGGGATGCGGGCGCGGCCGATGGCTCGGAGTCCCGGGATGCGGGCGGGGGCGGGCTCGCCGCACGCGCCGGTTCCGGCCTGCTCGCCAGTGGGGCAGCACCGGCCAGCCGCAGGCGCTGCCCGGGGTAGATCAGGTACGGCGGCCCGATTCCGTTGCGGCGGGCCACGTCCCGCCAGTCGAGTCCGTTCCGGGTGGAGATCCGGTACAGCGTTTCGCCGCGCTGGACCACGTGGGTATCGGCTGCAGGGGTCCGCGGTTCAGGCGCACGCGCTGCACACCCGGCCAGCCACGCGGCCAGAACACCGATTACGATCCCCCGGGTGACAGATCCGGTGCGCATCAGTCCATGAAGGTCAGGTAGGCCATGATCGCCACAAGTACGAAGACCGAAAACCAGCCCAGGCGTTCCATGTAGGGGCGGAGATGGCGGTCTGCGTGCGGTCCGAGCCAGGCCATCAGCAGGCTCACCGCGAAGAACCGGGAACCCCGACCGATCAACGATGCGAGCAGAAAGGGCAACAGCGGCATCGCCAGCGCTCCGGCGGTGATGGTGAACAGCTTGTACGGGATGGGCGAGAAGCCCGCGATCAGCACGATCCAGACGCCCCAGACCGCGAACCATTCCTTGGCCAGCGCCATGCGCTCGCCGTAGCCGGCCTCCACGATCCAGGGCGAGACCAGTTCGTACGCCAGCGCGCCAATCAGGTAGCCCAGCACACCACCGAGCACCGAAAACAGCGTGGTCAGGGCCGCGAGCCGCATCCCTTCGCGGGGACGCGCGGCGGCCATCGGCGCCAGCATCACGTCGGGCGGAACCGGAAAGAACGACGACTCGGCAAACGACAGCGCAGCGAGATAGCGCGGCGCATGGCGGTGCCGCGACCAGCCCATCACCCGGTCATACAGGGGCTCGAAAATCTTCATGACTCGGCACCCGACAGCATCGGTACGAAACAGACCGTGTCGAGCAGGTCGCGTACATAGGCCTCCTCGGTATGCGTGTAGCGCACCAGCTGCTGGCGCCCGTCCGGCCCCTCGACCGGTGCCACCAGCCGCCCTCCGGGCGCCAGCTGGGTCAGCAACTCGTGAGGGATATCACGCGGGGCAGCCGTGAGCAGGATACCGTCGAATGGCCCCCGGGCCGGCCAGCCTTCACCACCGTCGCCATGACGCAGGCTGACATTGTTGATCTTCAACCGGCTGAGCAGTTCCCGCGCGCTGCGGCTCAAGGCCAGGATCCGTTCCACCGAATACACGCGCTCGCAAAGTTGCGCCAGCACCGCAGCCTGGTAGCCAGAGCCGGTTCCGACCTCGAGCACGGTACGCAGGGGGCCGTATTCGAGCAGGGCCTCGGTCATCCGGGCAACGATGTAGGGCTGGGAAACGGTCTGCCGGTACCCGATCGGCAGCGCGATGTTCTCGTAGGCTCGATGCACCAGCGCCTCCTCGACGAACAGGTGCCGCGGTACGGCGCGAACGGCCTCGAGCACTGCCGGATCACGGATTCCCAGTTGCGAGAGTTGTGCGATCAGGCGATCGCGCGCACGCTGCGAGGTCAGACCCGCGCCGGCGACATCAAGACCCACGCGCGTTCCCCTCCAGCCAGCGGCCCACGGTATCGATCGCCTCGAACTGCGTCAGGTCGACTTGGATCGGCGTGACCGATACGAACCCCTCGCGAACCGCGAAGAAATCGGTCCCGGGCCCTGCGTCCTGTTCCGGACCGGACGGCCCGACCCAGTAGATCGGCCGCCCGCGCGGATCCTGGGCCTGCACCACGGGCTCCGATTTGTGCCGGTGCCCCAGGCGCGTTGCGTGTACCCCCCGGATCTTCTCATGTGGCAGGTCGGGCACGTTCACGTTCAGGATCGTGGCCGCCGGAAGCGGCACCAGGCGCAACCGGTCGAGCAGTTCCAGCACGACTCGGGCAGCGGCCTCGTAATGTTGCATCCGGGGGCCTACCAGGGATACCGCGATCGCGGGCAACCCCAGGAACCGCCCCTCCATTGCCGCGGCCACGGTTCCCGAATAGAGCACGTCGTCACCCATGTTCGCGCCGGCATTGATTCCCGATATCACCAGGTCCGGCTCCTGATCGAGCAGCCCGGTGATGGCGAGATGGACGCAGTCCGTGGGTGTGCCATCGACCGCGATGTCGCCATTCTCGAACTCCTGGATGCGCAGCGGATGAACCAGCGTCAGACTGTTGCTGGCGCCGCTTCGGTCCCGGTCGGGTGCCACCACGCGCACCTCCGCAACCTGGCGCAGATACCGAGCCAGGCACTGGATACCGGGTGCATAGATACCATCGTCATTACTGACCAGGATGCGCATGGGCGAACAAATGCGGGAGCGGGGCACCTAATATACTGGAAACGGCCGCGCCTGCGCCCACCGCTACGCCATGCGCCAACGCCGGCCGGCCCACGACCGACTCACCGGACCGTAGGCACCGACGCTGCCCGGACCGGCATCGGCAATCGACCGGCGGACGCCGGCCCACGCACGCGACCCTGGATTCCCGGCGGTTGCAGGCCAGGAACACAGGATGACCTCGGAAGAAGACCCCAACGACATCGGGCACTTTCTGCGCGCCATCGGAGACGTGCGACGCCTGGATCATGATCGCGCGGAGATTCGGCGCCCTGTGCCGCGCAGCGTCGCCCGCAAGCGCCGGGAAGACGAGGCGGCGGTGATGCACGACCTGCTCAGCGACCCGGTAAACGCCACGGACCTGCAGCCCGGCGACGAACTGCGGTTCGTACGCCCCGGGGTCGGCCGCCGCGTGTTCCGCAATTTGCGGCGCGGGCACTACCGGATCCAGGACGAGCTGGATCTGCACGGTCTGTTCGCGAGTGAAGCACGGCGCACGGTCGCGGCATTCCTCGCCGAGGCCCGAACACACCACCGCCTCTGTGTCCGGATCGTGCACGGCAAGGGCCTGAGATCACGGCAGCAGGGCCCGGTCCTGAAGGGGCTGCTCGATCACTGGCTGCGCCAGCGCGATGATGTGCTGGCATTCTGTTCAGCCCTGCCCGCAGACGGCGGCACCGGGGCGGTCTACGTGCTCATCCGGCGCCCGCCAAGGCCCTGATGCCGCACCCTGCGACCCCGCGCGCAGTTTCCGCGGGCGCGCTCGGCGATCATTGCACCATGTTCCGGATCCCCTTAGTGTAGTGGTGCCCGCGACGGCGAGGCCCGAGTCCGGCGAAAGCCGGGGGGAAGCACTCGTCGGCGCAAGGATTTTCGACGCAGCTTTGCTGGAAACGGATACAGTACCAACGGATTCAGACGACCAAGGGCGAACCTTATGAACACCGATCGCAGCAGATGGACTCTCGCGCCCCTGGCGCTTGCATTCGCCGTGGCCACCTCCGCACACGCCGGCCAGGACATCGAGGATCGTATCCAGGCGAGCCAGGCCGCGATCCAGACCTTTGCGGCCGCCCTGCAGGGCGAACTCATGGCCGGGATGGAGGCAGGCGGCCCGGTGGCGGCGATCGATGTCTGCCGCCAGCGGGCACCCGAAATCGCAGCCGAGATTTCCGCCGAGACCGGCTGGGACGTGGGACGCACCAGCCTGAAACTGCGCAACCCCGACAATGCGCCCGACGATTGGGAACGCGCGGTACTGGAAGACTTCGACAGCCGCCGCGCCGAGGGCACTCCGGCAGCCGAACTGTATCGCCACGAGGTCGTCGAAGACGGCGACGAGAAGGCGTTCCGGTTCATGCGTGCGATTCCGACCGCCGGCCTCTGCCTCACCTGCCACGGCGAAGTCGGAGGCGACATCCAGCACGCACTGGAACGGCTGTATCCGGAGGATCAGGCAACGGGTTACGCAGAGGGCGACGTCAGGGGCGCCTTCACCGTCATCCAGCGCATGTGATGCACAGCCCGGACGGCAGCAGGGTCTTTCCGGGGCCGCGGTTCCCGCGGCCCTGACCGTTCGTACCGCGTCGCATGCACGGCCTGTTCCGGATGGCCCACTCGTGACCCGAAGCCTGTCGACGGAAGCAACGTGCCGACTCCGGCCACAGGCCGGGAGCACCGCGTAACATGACCCGGACCATCGATGCCGAATTGCTTGCGCTGGCCGTCGACGTCTCGAACGACGGCATCGTGATCGCCGAGCAGGAAGGCCACGACAATATCCTGATCTACGTGAACCGGGCGTTCGAGGAACTGACCGGCTACGGCCGCGACGAGATCCTGTACCGCGACTGCCGCTTCCTGCAGGGGACCGACACCGACCAGGAAGGCGTGCGCGAGATCCGCGCGGCCCTCGACGCGGGAAGGCCCTGCCGCGTGGTGCTGCGCAACTACCGCAAGGACGGCTCGATGTTCTGGAACGAGTTGTCGATCACGCCCGTGTATAACGACGACGATCAACTCACCTACTACATCGGGATTCAGAAGGACATCACCGGCCGGATCGCCGCCGAGCAACGCGCAGACCGCGCGGAGCAGGCGCTGGCTGCCACCCGCGGCGAGGCCGGCACCCAGGACTGACACCCGGCGACGAGCGGTCCCGTAGCCGACCCCCTCCGCGACCGGTGACTCCCCCGCGACAACGTTTCGCCCTGCCCGCGTGACCTGCCGCCCCCGGGGCGTGCACCGGGAAAGCGCCGACCTGACCAGGCTTGATCAAAGAACCTGGGCGAATCCCGTGAGCACTGCGGCGATTGCTCGAGCGATTATTGCTCGCGGATTACGCAGACGGGTCGGAGCGGGCGGTCTCGGCGAGATGGGCGATCGCTTCGGCGACGCCGGTCGCGTATTCGCCGGGGCCCAGCTCGATTTCCAACTGCAGCATGTCGGGTTCAAGCCAGGCCCAGGCAAGGTTTCGGGGTCGAAGCCGCAGTGGCCGCCGGGCCGGGTCCAGGCCCTCGCGTTCAAGGCCGTCGGCGAGGTCCCGGAGTGCGCCGGCCACCTCGCGTTCCAGAGCCAGCGCCTCGCCATCGCTGCCCGGCCCGCCCCGACCCCAGAGAGGCCCGGTCGGGTGGATCTCAAGCCGAGCGCAGCGTGCCTCCAGTTCCGCGTCGACCACCGGCACCGGGAACACGCTCCCCCGCCCGTCCAGATTGGCCAGGTCGCCGGCCAGCAGCCGGTCCCAAGTTCCTTCGCGGACCCGCCGGCCCAGCACTTCGTTGAAGATCGCCGCCCGGGCCGCCGAAAGATACAGGCCGCGCTGGTTGCGACTGCGCGGACGGGTCCGGCCGGCGAACCAGGCCCGCGCGCGTTCCAGGTTGGCATGCCCGAAGCGCTGTTCGCCGAAATAGGCCGGCAGCCCCCGCTCGCGGATCCGTCCGAGCAGTGCGTCCGCGGCCTGCCGGTCGCCCCGGACTGCGCGCAGCCGCAGCCGGAAGCGGTTGCCCCGCAGATGGCCGGTCTTCAGCTTGCGGGCATGGCGCCGGCGATCGAGGATTTCCACCCCGTCCGGAACCGTGCCGTTCCAGTCCGGCTCCTGCCGCCCGGCCAAGTCGACGCTGAACCACTGGGTGGTAACCGCAAGGCGGTCCTTGCGCCCGGCATAGCCGACCGCAACGCGCGCCACGCCTGCGGCACGCGCAAGCCATTCGGCCACGTCCTCGGTGTTCCGGCCCACCTTGCGTATCTGCAGCCAGACATGCGTGCCCTCGCCGGAGGGCTGCGTCGCCGGGATCTCGTCAACCACGAAATCCTCCGGGCACGCCTTGATGCGCGCCAGCAGCGGCAGGCCCCAGGGATACACGCGTCCATCCGACTCGGCCCCGCTCATCCGCGGAATTCCGTACCGCCAGCTGCGCTGGCGGTCTTTGGCTCCGCGACCCGGTCGCGCAGGTAGACGGGCTGCGCACGTTCCGCGCTCACGGCTCCGCCCCGGGCATACGCTGCCGCGCCCAGCAACGCGACCTCCCGGGCACAGGGCAGTGCCGCGGGGTCGACGTCGGCATCCGCGAGCCCCAGATCCCGCAGCACCTCGGTACACAATGCCGCGCCACTACCCAGCGCCATGCGCCGCGGCCGGCTCCAGGAGACCCGGACCCGGTCGGGCGCACTAATCCGTTCCTCGCCCGACACCACCAGGCCGTCCGGACCGACCTCCAGCAGCGCCCAGTAGACTTCCGCCATCCGCGCATCCAGCAGCGCCAGGATCTCCTCCGCTCCGCGGTCGGCGCCCTGCTGGGCCAAGGCGGCCAGGGTGGATACCGGCACCACCGGCCGATCGATCGCGAAGGCGAGCCCCTGTGCGACCCCGAGGCCCAGCCGCACCCCGGTAAAGGCTCCGGGCCCACGGCCCACAGCGACCGCATCGAGCTGTGTCGGCGCCAGGCCCGCCTCGGCCAGCAGCCGGTCGACCTGGTTCAGGATCAGCTCCCCGTGGCGCCGTGCGGCGCTTCGCTCCAGCAGCCAGCGCAGATCGCCGTCGAGCCACAGGGCCGCCGAACACGCCTCGGTGGCCGTCTCCAGCGCGATCAGGCGCATGTGACCGGCTCCCTGCGTTCCCGCGCGCCGCGCAGGAACGCCAGCGCCTGCTGCGGATCCCGGGTCTGGTGGAACGCCGGAAGCCCGTCGAAGAAACGGCGGCCATAGGGCTTCTGGAGGATACGCGGATCGCACAGCGCCAAGATCCCGGAATCCTGCGCGTCGCGGATCAGCCGCCCCGCACCCTGTTTCAGTGCCAGCACGGCCTGGGGCAACTGGAAATCCATGAACGCAGTCCCCCCCGCCGCCTCGATCGCTGCAGCCCGGGCCTGCAGCACCGGGTCGTTCGGCGCCGCGAAAGGCAGCCGGTCGATGATGACCGTCGACAATGCGTCGCCGCGGATATCGACTCCCTCCCAGAAACTCTGCGCACCGAGCAGCCAGGCCTGACCGGACGCTCGGAAACGCACCAGCAGTTCGGCCCGCGGCTGCTCGCCCTGCACCAGCAGCGGATGTCCGGGCGGCAGCCGGTCACGGAGCAAGCCAGCCGCCTCCTGCAGCGCGCGATGGCTGGTGAACAGGAAGAAACCGCCGCCCGGGCTGCCCTCGACCAGCGGCCAGGCCCAGTCGATGCAGGCCCGGGTATACCCAGGGCTGTTCGGATTTGGCAACGGCCGCTCCGGCAGCACCAGGCAGGCCTGGCGGGAGAAGTCGAAGGGGCTGTCCAGACGCTCGGTGCGCACGTCCGCCGGCAACCCCAGGCGTCGGGCCGCATGCCCGAAGTCGTCTCCGATCGCGAGCGTCGCAGAGGTGAACACCCAGCTGGCCGGGCAGGCCGCGCGCCGCTTCGCCAGAGGCCGCGCGGCGTCCAGGGGTGTCCGGTGCAGGATCAGGCTCTGTCGGAACCGTTCCACCCAGGCAACGGTTTCGGTGTCCTCCGCGAGCCATTCGTGCAGACGGGATCGCAGGGTCAGGCACCGCACCCGCGCCTGGTCGAGGCCGGGCGTACGCCCCGCGACCTCGGCGAGATCGTTCCCGAGCCGATCCAGGGCCTCGTCGAGCCGTGACAGCGCCGCCTCCACTTCGGGGCCGCCGGACACCTCGCTCCAGGCCGCCCGTGCCGGCCAGTCCCCGGAGCATTCAAGCAGGCCCGCGACCGCCTCCTGCAGCGACGCCACCGGTTCGCGCAGATCGGCCAGCTCCGGTGCCTCGCGCTCGAAGTCGCGAACGATGTCCCGGCCCAGGTCGCGCAGCGCCCGCGTACCCAGCGCCAGTCCGAAAAAGGCCCCGGCGATTTCCGGCAGCTGATGCGCCTCGTCCACGATCACGGCATCGACCTGCGGCAGCAACTCCCCGAAGCCCTCGTCCTTCAGCGCCATGTCCGCCAGCAGCAGGTGATGGTTCACCACGATCACGTCGGCATCCTGCGCGCGCCGCCGCGCGCGCAGGACGAAGCACTCGTTCAGTTGCGGACACTCGTGCCCCAAGCAATTGTCGACCGTCGACGTCACCTGGGACCATAGCGGGGCATTCTCGGCCAGGATGTCGGCCTGGGTCAGGTCGCCGTCGGGCGAGCGGCGCGCATAGCGCCGCAGCGCCTCGAGAGTCAGCGCGTGCCGGCCGCCAGCGCCGTCGCCGGCCGCCGCGTCGAGGCGATAGTGGCACAGGTAGTTCGAACGTCCTTTCAGAAGGGCGGTCTTCGGGTGGCGGCCCAGCGCCTGGCAGACGACCGGCAGATCCTTGTCGTACAGCTGGTCCTGCAGGGTCTTGGTACCCGTGGAGATCAGGATCCGCCGCTGCGATAGCAGCGCCGCTACCAGATAGGCGTAGGTCTTGCCCACGCCCGTGGCTGCCTCGACCAGCAGCGCGGACGGGGCCTGTTCCAGCACCTCCGCGACGACCGCGGCCATGACCTGCTGCTGCGCCCGCGGCTGGAAACCAGGGACGGCGCGGGCCAGGATGCCCTCGGGCCGCAGCGCGTCGCGCGCCCGTTCGGGCATCCCCCCGGGGTCAGCCAATCCCCGACTCCAGGCGGCGCACCTCGTCGATCGCCCGGCGAGCACCCTCGGTATCGCCCATGCCCTCGCGGGCATCGACGATGATGCGCCAGTTTGCCAGGGCCAGCGCGCGGTCCCCGGAACCGAGCTGCAGGGACCGTTGCGCCATCCGCTCGGCCTGCACGAATTCGCCCTGCTCCAACCGCACCCGTGCCAGCCGGCTCCAGAGTTCCGGATCGCGCGGGGCGATCCGCAGCGCGCGCTCCAGCCGCAGGTCGGCGAGCCGCAGATCGCCTGCCGCACGCGCCTGGTCCGACTGGGCTGCGAGCGCCAATGCCGCGGGCGCGGTGGGGGGTGGTTGCGGCGCCGCAGGTTCGGGCACGACCTCCGGTTCCGGCGGCTGCACTTCCTCGAGCACGACAGGCGGCGGCGCCGGCATCGGCACGGACGGCGGCGGACCGGTGCGCGGCGCCGGAACCGCACAGGCGCCGAGCAGCAGTGCGGGCAGCAGCCACAGGATTCGGCCGGCAATGCCGGAGGTTCGACCGCTGCGTCGCTGCCATTGCGTCATTGCGTCCACCCCTGGCGCCATCCGGACGCCCCGTCGTTATAGGAATCGCGCTCCAGGTCACAGCTCGCCCGCGTCCGGGGCGCGGAATCGCGCCAGAACGGCAGCCGGATCCGGTCGGGACAGGCTGCAGTCTCCGTGCGCAGTCCGGAGCGCCGATCCACCTCCTTCAGCCGGATCTCGGGGTGGTATCCCAAGCTCAGCGAACCACCAGGCATTCCCGACATGGTACGTATCCACAGGGGTACCGCGCCAGTCGCGCCGGTCAGGCCTGTTGGCCGATTGTCGTCCAGCCCCAGCCAGACCACCAGCAGATGCCGGTCGTCGAACCCCGCGAACCAGCTGTCCCGAAGGTCGCTCGAGCTACCGGTCTTGCCGGCCAGCACCCGGCCGGGCAGGCGCTGACCGATCCGCCGGCCGGTGCCGCGGGTGGTGACGTCGTGCAACGCATGGTTGACGAGTTGCACGGCACCGTCCGGAACCGCCCCGCGCAACTCCAGGCTGTAATGGGAGAGTTCCTGATTGCCGGCATCGAGGACGTCGCGAATCGCCCGGCTACGGGTCGCATAACCGCCGTTGGCCAGTGCCTGGTACAGCGTCGCCACCTCCAGCGGCGACAGGTCGAGTGCACCAAGCGCCAGCGACGGCAACGGCGCCGGGCTGCGTTCGAGGCCCAGTGTCTGCAGCAGCCGGATGACCTGGGGAATCCCGATCTGCTGACCCAGGCGTACGGACGCGACATTGTACGAGTGGACCAGGGCCTCCCAAGCCGTCACCTGGCCATGGAACCGGCGGTTGAAATTCTGCGGCGACCAGGGTTCGCCATGGGGCAGCTGCAGCGTCAGCGGGCTGTCGTCCAGCAGCGTCGCCAGGGTATAGCGCTGGGGATCCGAGAGTGCCGCCAGGTAGACGAATGGCTTCACCAGCGAGCCGATCGGCCGCTTCGCGTCCACCGCGCGGTTGAACCCGGGGAAGCGTGGATCGCGGTCCCCGACCAGCGCCAGTACCTCCCCGGCCAGCGGGTCGGTCAGCACCGCCGCCACCTGCAGCGGTTCGGTAATGCCACGGTCCGCGACCACCTGCTCCAGCCCGTCTACGATCTGCCGTTCCAGCGTGAGCTGCGCGCCCGGATCCAGCGTCGTGAAGATTCGCAGGCCCTCGCTGCGCAGATCTTCTTCGCGGTATTCGTCGCGCAGCTGGCGGCGCACCAGGTCGACGAAGGCCGGGAACCGGCTGTCGCCGCGCGGAACCCTGGGCGACACTCCGAGCGGCCGGGCACGCGCTTCCTGAACCTGTGCCGCCGGGGCCAGCCGCTCGCGCTGCATCCGGTCGAGCACGCCGTTGCGGCGGGCCAGTGCCCGGTCCGGGAACCGGCGCGGGTCGTAATAGCTGGCGCCGCGTGCGAGGCCCACCAGCAACGCGAGCTGGTCGAGTTCGAGCTCGCGCAGCGGGCGCTGGAAGTAGAACTCTGCGGCCAGGCCGAAACCGTGGATCGCGCGGGCGCCCGACTGGCCCAGGAACACCTCGTTCAGGTAGGCCTCGAGGATCTCCTCCTTCGAATAGCGGTATTCCAGCAGTACCGCCATCACTGCCTCGACCACCTTGCGGCGCAGACTCTGCTCGTGGGTGAGGTAGAAGTTCTTCACCAGCTGCTGGGTGAGCGTGCTGCCGCCCTGCACGGTGCGACCCGCGCGCAGGTTTGCCCAGGCGGCCCGCGCGATCCCGATCGGGTCCACTCCCCGGTGGGCCAGGAAGCGCCGGTCTTCGGTCGCCAGCAGCGCGGCAACCAGCCCGGGCGGAACCTCATCCAGCGTGACCAGGACGCGGTCCTCGCCGTGGGTCGGATAGATGCTGCCGATCAGCATCGGCTCAACCCGCATCAGGTCCACGGTTCCGCCGGTCTGCCGGTCCCGCACTTCCGTAATCATGTCGCCGCCGATGCGCATCCGGACTGAACGTGCCGGTTCGCGCCCGTCGCTGAACACGAAAGGCCGGGTCGTCAGCGTCACCGTGTCGCCGTCGAACGCGAAGCTCCCGGGACCACTGCCACCTTCCCGATAGTGCAGCGCCTCGAGCTCCAGGAGCAGCAGATCCGGGGTCAACGGCCGCCCCGCGTAGAGTTCCAGCGGGCGCGCGAACACGCGTGCCGGAAGCGCCCAGCGCTTGCCCTCGAAGCGCGCCTGGATCTCCCGATCGAGCTGCTGCACGTACCACGTGCCGATGGCCCCGAGAACCAGCAGTAGCCCAAGGCTGAACCAGAAAATGGCCCCAAGCGCCCGGCGGATGCGCGAGCGGGATGCGGGACGGGAGCGGCGTCTGCGCGTCATGGCGTTCGATTCGGACAAAGCTCAATGGTAACCTGAGTGACACGCTGCATTCAGGCGTCACTTCGCAATTCTGCCTTTCCGGCATCCCAGCCGAGGTTCCGATGGATCCCCTCGAACGCCAGCGGCACATGCTCGAGATCCTGTCCGAGCCCGCCCGTTTTCCCCATCCCGCCGACTCTGTCGAGCGCATCGAGACCCATATCTCGACGGTGCTGCTGGCCGGCGAGCACGCCTACAAGATCAAGAAGCCGCTGAATCTGGGTTTTCTCGATTTCACCGACCTGCGGGCGCGCAGGCGCTACTGCCTGGCCGAACTCGAGATCAACCGCGTGCTGGCGCCGGGGATCTACCTGGATCTCGCGGAGATCCGCGGCACCCCGGATTCGCCGGCGATCGGGGGCGAAGGCCCGACCCTCGAATACGCGGTGCACATGCGCCGTTTCGACCGTGACCGGCAACTCGACCGACTGCTGGACGCGGGACGGCTCCCGGTGTCGGCCATGGACGAACTGGCGCGCAAGGTCGCCCGGTTCCACGAATCGGCCGACCGCGCCGAGGCCTTTGCGGAATACGGAGCGCCGGAGCAGGTGCTGGCCCCGATGCTGGCCAACTTCGCTGCCCTGCGTCCTTCCGCCACCGACCGGCCGGAACGGGCCGAACGCCTGCGCGGGCTCGAGGCCTGGACGCGTGAAACCGCGGCGCGGCACGAGGTGCTGCTCCGTGCGCGGCGGCAGCAGGGGTTCATTCGTGCCTGCCACGGTGACATGCATCTGGGCAACATGGTGTACGCGCAGGACGACACCGGGCGCGAGCGCCTGGCCATCTTCGATGCGATCGAGTTCAGCCCGTCCCTGCGCTGGATCGACGTGGTCTCGGAACTCGCGTTCCTGACCATGGACCTGCACGCACGCGACGCGCCCGCCCATGCGCATCAGGCGCTGAACGTCTACCTCGAACACCGGGACGATTTCGGCGGACTGGCGCTGCTTCCGTTCTATCAGGTCTACCGGGCGCTGGTTCGGGCCAAGGTGCACGCAATCCACGCGCGCGAGGACGACTTGCCGGAGGACGAACGCCGGCATTACGACCGCGAGGTGGAGCGATACCTGGCGCTCGCGGATCACCTGCGCAGTCCGGGCCGCCCTGCCCTGATCCTGATGCACGGGGTATCGGGCAGCGGCAAGACCCGCGTCAGCACCGAGATCCTGCAGCGGCTGGGGGCAATCCGCCTGCGCAGCGACATCGAGCGCAGACGAATGATCGGCGTCTCCGAAGATGTACGGCCGAGTGCGGAACAGCAGGCGGCGCTCTACACGCCGGAAGGAATCCGCCGAGTCTATGAGCACCTGCGCCGGCAGGCCGACCTGCTGTTGGGACAGGGCCAGACGGTGATCGTCGACGCCACCTTCCTGACCCGCGCCCAGCGGGCCCCGTTCGAAGAGCTTGCCCGGGCAAGGGGTATCCCGAGCGCCGTCGTCGCCTGCCAGGCCGATGCGGAAACACTGCGCCGGCGCCTGGCCGCCCGGCAGCGGGCCGCGCGCGACGCCTCCGACGCTGGCATCGCAGTGATGGAACGACAACTCGTCGAGGTCGAACCTCCGGACTCGCCGGAACCCACCGTCGTGAGTTCCCCGGAACAGGAACTGGACTGGAGCGGCCTGAAGCGCCTGCTCGGGCGTAACGGCGCCGCCGCGGGGTGACAACCGCCGGCCCGGGATCTAAGCTCGAAGAAGTGACCGGATCCGGGCGGGGTTGCGAAGCTGCGGGGGCCGGCCGGAACCACGCAGGGCCGCGGAGCCTGAGTGTCGAACCCGCCCACGTGCCCCACGGAGTGCCGTCGATGTTGCCACGCCCATTTCTCACCGCTGCTCTGGGTCTCCTGCTCGTCTGCATTCCCGGGATCGCGTCTGCGGACGCGGTGCTCCGCTTCGTGGACAGCCACGGCGAGCATTCGCAGATGCTGGTAAAGGCCCCGTACGCGCGCATGGATATCGTAAACGGTGGCAGCGGCCACACCGGCTACATGCTGTTCTATGCCGAAGACCGCTCCCTGTATGTGGTCGACGACGGCAGCGGCACCTACATGCCACTGAACGAGGACGTCATCGATGCGCAGAAGCGGGCGATGGACGAGATGATCGACGGCATGCGTTCCCGGATCCAGCAACTGCCGCCCGAGGCGCGCGCCGAGATGGAACGTCAGTTCGGCATCGGCGTGGACGCCGGCCCAGTCGAGGTTTCGGCCCAACCGACCGGGCGTGAGCAGGATCTGAACGGCCTGCGCTGCCAGGAGAAGGAGATCCTGGTCGCGGGCCGGGTGCAGCACGTCGCCTGCGTCGCGGACGCGGAAACACTCGGCCTCTCCCCTGTGGACTTCGAGACGATCAGCGCGCTGATGGAACGACTCTTCGACTTGTCCAAGCGCGCCCTGGATGCCGGCGGCCCGATCGCGATGGCCATGGGCTCGAACGTGATCCCGCGGCTCGACGGGGTACCGCTGACGGTGCGCGATGTCCGCGACGGCGTGACCACCCGGCTGACCGGGATCTCGACCGACCCGATCAGCCCGGAACTCTTCCGCGTTCCGGCGAGCTACCGGGAGCAGGCACCGTTCTAAGCCATGGCCGCCACCGGGCCGATGGGTACGCTTCTACTGTCCCTGGGCCTGCTCGCGGCCTGTGTCGGCAGTCCCGCACCCGGGCCCGCGGACGGCGCAGGCACCCCGTCGACGGACACCGGCCTGGCCCGCTCGGAGGTCGTTCTCGCAGCGCTCGGACACCTGGATGCACCGTACCGCTACGGCGGCCTGGACGCGAGCGGGCTCGACTGCTCCGCGCTGGTGCAGCGCGTCTACCGGCAGGCCGGCGTCGAGCATGTCCCCCGAACGACCTCGGAACAGGCACGTTCCGCCCGCCGAATCCCGCCGGCTCGGGCGCAGCCCGGCGACGTGTTGTTTTTCGCCACGCGCGGGAATCGAATCGACCACGTCGGAGTCTTTATCGGCGAGGGGCGCTTCATCCATGCACCTTCGTCCCGCGGACAGGTGCGGATCGAGCCGCTGGCCTCGAGTTACTGGCAACCCCGCCTGCGCAAGGCGGGGCACTTCTTCGAATGATCCACCACTACAAGGGTGCCACCATGTCACTTCTCCGCTTCGCCATTCCCGCCCTGCTCGGCCTGACCCTAGGCCTGCCGTCCGCGTTCGCCCAGAACCTCGTGATGGAGACCGACGATCGCCACATCTATGCAACCGAGGGGGAATTCTCCTTCTATCGCGAGATGGTCGAGTCGGCGATCACCGACGAGGGCATGGTAATCAACTACGTCGGGCATATCGCCTCGATGCTGGACCGCACCGGGGGCGACCTCGGCACCGGTGAGAGCCTGTACCTGAACGGCGAGTCACTGGAGTTCTGCAGCGCGGTGTACTCACGGCGCATGATGGAGGCCGACCCGCACAGTATCGTGTACTGCCCGTACGTGATCGCGATCTACGAGCTGGCCGCAGAGCCCGGGACGATTTACGTCGGCTATCAGCGCCTGCCGCAGGGCGATGACGAGGCCTCGCAGCAGGCGTTGCAGGACGTCGAGGAACTGATCGACCGTATCGTCAACAACGCACTCGCATTCTGACGCAGTACACCGCGGTCAGCCCGGCCGGCGCGCATGCGCTGGCCGGAATGCAGCCACGCGTGCAGGATCCGTCTCCAGGTAGGGGCCGCCGATCAGGTCCACGCAGTACGGGATCGCAGGGAACACCGCGTCCAGGCACTCCGCGATCGCCGACGGCTTGCCTGGCAGGTTCAGAATCAGCGTGGAAGCCCGGATGCCCGCGGTCTGCCGCGACAGGATCGCGGTGGGCACGTGGCGCAGCGACACCGCCCGCATCTGCTCGCCGAACCCCGGAAGCAGCTTGGCGCAGACGGCCTCGGTCGCCTCCGGCGTCACGTCTCTGGGCGCGGGCCCGGTGCCGCCGGTGGTCACGACCAGGCAGCAGCCGGCCGTGTCGGCGAGTTCCGCCAGCGTCTCTTCCACCCGGGCACACTCATCGGGGATCACGCGCGCGACCGGTTCCCAGGCGGATACGAGCGCCGATTCGAGCCAGGACCGGATCGCCGGCCCTCCCTGGTCCTCGTACTCGCCGCGGCTCGCGCGGTCGGATACGGTCACAATGCCGATCCGGACCGTTACCGACTGCTCCATACGTTAGCTCCTCCGGGAATCCGGTCGCCACCACGATGACGCACAGTATAGGAGAGTTGCACGATTCGGTCCTGGGCAGGCGGAACGCCGGAACAAGCGGTTCTTGAGGCACCGGCCGCGTCGCCGGCGGAGCGGCCCGGGGCCGAGGCCGAACTCCGCATCGCCGCTGCCCCCATCTTGACCCCGGGGGAGGTGGTTACTAGGGTCAGGGGAGAATCCCGCTTTCCATCCCGAGCCATGGCCCAGGAGGAGCGCATCATGTCCGTTCGTGAGAGCCCCTACACTGAAGTGACCGTCGATACCACCGCCCATGCCGTCGAGGGCGCCGACACGTGGTATGTGATCGGACTCTCGGGCATTCCCAGTTCCGACAACCAGGGCCATACCTCGAACGCCGGGTTCGTGACCACCGGCGAGGGCGTGGTCGTTTACGATGCGCTCGGCACCCCGGCTCTCGGCTTCGAACTGATCCGGCGGATCCGCGAGGTAACCGACGAACCGATCCGGTACGTGATCGCTGGCCATTACCACGCCGACCACATCTACGGCCTGCAGGCATTCGCCGATCATACGGATGCCCACATCATCGCGCAGCGTCGGGCCGAGGATTATCTCGACAGCGAGACCGCGCGGCAGCGCCTCGCCCAGCGCCGGGACGTGCTGTTCCCCTGGATCGACGAGGACACCCGCGTGATCCATCCCGACACGTATTTCGATGCCGAGCACCGGTTCAGCCTCGGCAACAAGACCTTCCGGCTGCTACACGCCGGTCCCGCACACTCCCCCGACGACGTGATCATGGTGGTCGAGGAGACCGGCGTCGTGTTCGCGGGCGACATCGTCTTCGACGGGCGCCTGCCGTTCCTGGGCGACGAGGACGTGAACACGGTCAACTGGATCCAGCGGCTGGACATGGTCCAGGAGATGCGTCCGTCGTTCCTCATTCCCGGCCACGGAGAGGCCACCGCGCAGGCCGCCCGCGCGGTCAGCTTCACGCGCGGCTACCTGCAGGATCTGCGTGACCAGATGGGAGCCGCGGTGCAGGATTTCCTGTCGTTCGACGAGGCCTTCGACGGCGCCGACTGGTCCCAGTACCGGGGACTGCCGGCGTTCGACGAGACCCACCGGCGCAATGCCAATGCGGTATTCCTGGAGATCGAGAGCGAGATGTTCTGATCATGCGGGCCAGAACGGCAGGGGCGGGGATGGATCGGGGCCCGACGTTCACGCCTCGCTCCGACCTGTGCGGCCGGGCCGCCGCAGACAGCGCAGCGCCGTGAATGCGCCGCCCCCCGGCAGGGACTGGCCCCGCCGCCGATTCCTCGGCGGCCTGGCTGCAGCGGCCGCGGCAACGGCGCCGCCGGCGATCGCCGCAGCGCCGGATTCCGAGCCCCTGCGCAAGCCCATCCCCCGGAGCGGGGAACATATTCCCGTGATCGGCATGGGCACCTGGATCACCTTCAACGTCGGCCCGGCTCCCGAACTGCGCGCGGCACGCACCGAGGTGCTGAGGACGTTTCTCGCCCGCGGGGGTGGCGTGCTCGATTCGTCGCCAATGTACGGCAGCGCGGAAGTGGTGATCGGACACGCGCTGGAGCGAATCGGCGACCCGGGCGGTCTGTTCTCGGCCACCAAGGTCTGGACCCGGCGCGCGGGACAGGGGCCGGAACAGGTGGCGCGTTCGCGCTCGCTCTGGGGGCTGGAACGCTTCGACCTGCTGCAGGTCCATAACCTGGTGGCCTGGCCGGAGCACCTGCGGACATTGCAGGACGAACGTGAACGCGGCCGCGTGCGCTACCTCGGCGTGACCACTTCCCACGGCCGGCGGCATGACGAACTGGCCCGGATCCTGCGCAACGAACCGATCGATTTCGTCCAACTGACCTACAACATTCTGGACCGTGAATCGGAACAGCGGCTGCTGCCGCTCGCGGCCGACCGCGGCATCGCAGTGATCACCAATCGGCCGTTCCGGCAAAAGGCGCTGATCACCCGTTTCGAGCATCACCCGCTGCCCGATTGGGCCGGCGAAATCGCCTGCGTCAACTGGCCGCAGTTCCTGCTCAAGTTCATCGTCTCGCACCCGGCGGTGACCTGCGCGATCCCGGCGACCACCCGGGTGGATCACGTCGAACACAACATGGGGGCGATGTCGGGGCCGATGCCGGACGCGGCCATGCGCCGGGAGATGGCCGCGTACGTCCGCGGTCTGTGAACCGACGCCGATGCTGCCCTACTCGGCCGAGGTTCTGCATGCCCTCTGGGGCCAGTACAACCATGCGCTCTGGCCGCTGCAGATCCCGTTGCTCGTGTTCACCATCGCGGCCATCGCGCTCGCGCGCCGGCGCGGCGGCGAGCGGGCGTCCCGCGCCATCGGCTGGGTCCTGGTTCTGGGCTGGTCGTGGACTGCGATCGGCTATCACTGGCTCTACTTCACGCAGATCCACTTCGCCGCTCCGACCTACGCAGTGCTGTTCGCGGTCCAGGCGCTGCTACTCGGCTGGTCACTCGCGCTGCGCGGGGGCTGTCGTTTCCGGCTCAGGGCGGATCTCTCCGGGATCGGGGCGCTGGCCCTGGTCGCTTGGGCCATCATCGGCTACCCGACCGCCGACCTGCTGGCCGCCGCTTCATGGCCCGAGTTCCGCCTCGTGGTAGCGGCGCCCGGACCCACCGCCCTGTTCACACTGGGCCTGCTGCTCCTGGTCGAACCACGGATCCCGTTTCACTTGGTCGTGATTCCACTCCTGTGGCTCGCGGTCGACGCACTATCCGGTTGGGCCCTGGGGATACCCTGGGACAGCCTGCCGATGGCCGCAGGTCTGCTCGCAGTCGCACTGATGGTGTTGAAGAACCGCGCCACGCTCGCGGCCCGGAAGACCTGATTCTGCTGCCGACGACGGTCGCCCGCCACCCCTGGGCCGGCCCCGGCAGGCCCGCTCCACGGAAAAACATTATGCAATTGATGTCGTTGCCCCCGCGCTCAGGCGGCTTGCTACCATCTTCCCGGCAATACCCATTACTACGGGCTGACCAATGATGACTCTGGACGAAGTGGTCGAAACCTTCGAACTGCTTGGCGACTGGGACCAGCGCTACCAATACCTGGTGGAACTCGGCCAGAGACTGCCGCCGTTGCCCGAGAACGCGAGGCTCGAGGAAAATCGCGTGAAGGGCTGCATGAGCCAGGTATGGGTGAAGGCCTACCGCGACCCGGACCAAGAGGGCCGCATCCGCTACCATGGCGACTGCGACACGTCCATCATCAAGGGCGTGCTGACGCTATTGATCCAGATCGCGGATGGACGCCGCGTCGAGGCGATCGAGGAACTCGACGTCGACGAATTCTTCGAACGCCTGCGGCTCGGCGATCACCTGTCACCGAACCGGCATGTCGGCGTCTATGCCATCGTGGACCTGATGAAAACCCAGGCACGCGCGCTGGTACAGCAGGCATCGGCCTGAGCCTGCTCCGGATCCCGCCCACTTGCCGAAGCCCGATTCGAATTCGTGCGCCGCAGCGCTTCCGTGCGGCGCGTCTGCGCACCCGGGGAACGAACGCGAGCCTGCGCTACCGGCAACGGATACCGGAGGCGGCCTGACGCACCCAGCGGGAAGAGGAATCGTGAGGGTCCAGTCCGCGGGGATGCCCCAGCTGCGGATCCCGGGTACCCTTGCGGCATGAACTCGCGGGATACGCACACCACCCTGCACCTGCCCCAGCCCGGCTGGCTCCCCGGCTGGCTGGCGCAGCCGCCGCCTGCCCCGGACGACCGTGCCCGCATGACGGAGGTCGTGGCCATCGCGCGCGAGAACGTGGAACGCGGCAGCGGCGGGCCGTTCGCGGCTGCCGTCTATCGGCTGGACGGCACCCAGCGCATCAGTGCAGCGGTAAACACCACCATCGCCAGCCACTGCGCGGCGGCACACGCGGAACTCCAGGCCCTGGCGCTGGCCCAGCAGCGTCTCGGCCGCCATACCCTCGAGCCCCTGCCCTGCGTGCTGTTCAGTTCCAGCGCTCCCTGCACCATGTGTCTCGGGGCGATCGCATGGAGCGGGGTACGCCGGTTCGTGTTCGCGACCGACCGCTGCGATGTCGAGGCGGTCGGCTTCGACGAGGGACCGCCGACGCCCCGCTGGCGCGCCGAACTCGCGCGTCGGGGCATCGAGGTCCGGGGGCCACTGCTCCGCGCCGACGGCCTGGTCGTGCTCCGGCGGTATGTCGAGCGCGGGGGCCCGATCTACAACGGCCAGCCCGGATAGCTGCCGCGATAGCGGCGCCCGCGCAGGGCAGCGCCCCTCCATCAATGCCCCGGTTCTCGGCATCGGGCGATAAACGGGTTCAGCGTTCGCAACGTGCCGGCACCCCGATCACGACGGCCTGACCCGGCCGGGGACGGCCTCCGCCACCATGGCGGTCATCGTCAGGAACCTGCGCTCTTGCGTGCCGGCAGCCGCTCACCTGTGTCCAGCAACAGCTGCAACCCTGGCCACAGCGACTCCATGCGGGTGCGGATCCTCGGCTCGCTGGCGATCGCGAACTCCAGGAAGGTGCGGGCCACCAGCGAAAGCTCCTTGCCCTTCGGGTAGACGAGATACCATTGACGCATCGTGGGGAAGCCCTCGACGTCCAGCACCGCCACGGGCCCGTTGGTGCCCTCCAGAGTCAAACTGTGCAGCGAGAGCACCGAAAGCCCCAGCCCGCCGACGACCGCGTGCTTGATCGCCTCGTTGCTGCCGAGCTCCATCCGCACCTTGGGGCGCAGCCCATGGGCATCGAACGCCTTCAGCGTCGCATCACGGATCCCAGAGCCAGGCTCGCGCAGCAGAAACGGTTCCTCGGCGATACGGGAAAACGGGATCCGCTTCTGCCCGACCAATGGATGATCACGGGGCGCCATCACCACCAGCGGATTGGGCGCCACCGGAAATTCCTCGACTTCGATCTCCTCGCAGGGCGCCTGCCCCATGATGTAGAGATCGTCCTCGTTCGCCAGCATCCCGTCGACGATCCGATCCCGGTTGGTGACCTTCAACGCCACCTCGATGCCCGGATACATGCGGCAGAACTCGCCCAAGATCTCGGAGGCGAAGTACTTGGCGGTCGTGATCACCCCCAGCCGCAGCCGCCCCCGGCGCATCCCCTTCAGGTCCGCCATCTTCATCTCGAGGTTCGCCAGGGTCTCGAACATCCGTCGGCAGGCATCGTAGAGTTCGACGCCGGCCTCGGTGGGCTTCACGTTCCGCCCCACGTGTTCGAACAGCGGCAGACCCATCGCCTCCGACATCTTGCGGATGTGCATGGACACGGTCGGCTGCGTCAGGAACAGTTCCTCGGCCGCACGCGTGAAACTTCCCAGGCGAACGATGGCCTCGAACACCTGGAGTTGCCGGAGCGTGGCATGCCGGATCAGGTAAACCGGCATCGCGCTCGGGGGAATGAGGTGGGGGTCGTTCGGCGGCGGCATGGCCGCTCTTATATCGCCCGCGCGCGATCTTGTCCAGATTCCGGCGCCAATCCCTGTGCGCGGGCCCGAAAACCGGCCCCGGGACGCCGGTCAGCCTGTCGGCCGCGGAGGAGTCACTCCAGCGGCCGCTCGTACTTCTCCGGATGCAGCACCGAGACCTCGGAAACGAACACCGTCAGGTGGTGGCCTTTCTTCATCATGCACTCCAGACCCTCAAGCATTCCCGCCAGCCGCTCCTCGGGCAGGATCACGTGGAACTTGATGTTGGTATCGACATCAAGCATGCTCGACTGCTCGCCACTGGACCCGGCACCACGCGCCCGCACCACGGTATACCCGCTTGCGCCGCGCTTGCGCACGATTTTCGCCAGCCACGCCTCGAGCACATCGGTGGTGATGATGGTGACCAGTTTCTCCGGGTAGAGCGATGGCATCACAGGCCTCCAGGTTTACGCCGCCCCAACGAGTCGGGCCAGATTAAGGTAGAGCGGGATACCGATGATCACATTGAACGGGAAGGTGATGCCCAGTGCCAGGGTCAGGTACAGCGACGGGTTGGCCTCGGGAACCGCCAGCCGCATCGCCGGCGGCACTGCGATATAGGACGCACTGGCGCCGAGCACCGCCACCAGCGTGGTACCACCCAGACCGAACCCGAGCGCCCAGTGCCCGATCACCACGCCGACGACCCCGCCGATCAGGGGCATCACCAGCCCGAACCCGACCATGATCACGCCGACCTTGCGAAACTCCCGGATGCGCCTTGCCGCCTCCATGCCCATTTCCAGCAGGAACAGGCACAGCACTCCCATGAAGATCTCGTTGATGAACGGGAACAGGCTGTCCATCGAACCCGGCGCGGCCACCGCGCCGATCAGCAGCGAGCCGAGCAGCAGCATCACACTGCCGTTGGTCAGCGCCTCGTGCAGCAGCGAGGACATCCCCCCCCGGCCAACCGGATCCTCCGGCGCCGGCTCCGCGGCGTCCTTGCGCCCCATGCGCCGGCGCGTCCACGCCGCCAGCAGCAGGCCGACGATGATCGCGGGCGACTCCATCACCGCCAGCATGATCACCGGGTAACTCTCATAGGCGATGCCGGCGGCATCCAGATAGGCCACGGCGGCCAGAAAGGTTCCCGCGCTGACCGAGCCGTAATGGGCGGCTACCGCGGCGGCGTCCAGCGCACTCACCCTGCGCGTCGCCACCAGCAGGAGGTACCCGATGATCGGCAGCGTGAAGCCCATCACCAGCGCCCAGACTACCGCCTGCATCGCGACGCCGAGATCCGCTCTCCCCAGTTCGTATCCGCCGTGCAGGCCGATCGCGACCAGCAGGTAGATCGACAGCATTTTCGCCATATCCTGCGGGAAGCGCAGGTCCGACTTCACCACCCGGGCAAGAAAGCCCAGAGCGAAAAAGAGTACAGCGGGGATCAGCAGGTTGCTCAGTGCGCCCATGGGAATCTACCAGAGGTATCGTGTGGCCGCGGGACCGCGCGCTGCCGCGCCGCCCGTGCCCGGGGTTCCGCTTCGACCGAACGCCGAACCGACAGCCGCGTGCGTTCTCAATCCGGCCAGACGCGGCGCCCGGCCTGATAGGGGTCCCCCGAACCGGCGCCCGTCTCTGCAGCCGCATCCTTTCCGGACCGTCCGCGAGTTCCAGCGGCCCGCTTCGCCGTTCCGGTGGTCTTCGAACCCTTGCCAGTACCGGACGCCGTTTTGGTCCCTGCCGGCCTCGAATCACCGCCTGCCGGCTGGCCGGTCTCCGCGGAGCCCGCTTTTGCGGACGCCGGTCGAGCACCGGTGCCCGCCGCCTCTGACGCGCCACTGGCGACCCGCGTCGTCTGCGTCGCTGGACCCAACGGATCCTTGGTCTTGTCGGCTTCTGCCATGCTTGCACCTCGCTTGAGCCCTGGGCGCTGCGACCGTGACCCGGGGAATCGGTCTCCGACAACCCGGGCGCTCGCGCCACCCCACGGGCACTCATGTCCTACATCGGGCGTGCCGCCGCGGGCAACAGCGCGTCCATGCGCTCCGCGAAGCGGCGCTGCCGCTCACCGAGTTGCGCTGCGTCCTCGTCGGCATGAATGGTGACATTCAGGTAGGTACGGCCGAATCCCATGTCCGGATACAGCCCCTCCTGCTCCGACAGCTCCGCCACGCGGTCCAGAAACTCGCGCAGCGTTTCGTAATCCGGAAACTCGTAGCGTCGCTCGAGCCGGGCCGGTCGGGCGCGTTCCTTCCATTCACTCATCGCAACCCCCCGGTTCGTTCACCCGCCACGGCCTGCGCCGAAGAACCTTCCAGTTCCTCGATCCAGCGTGCGAGCGCCGTTCCGTGCGCACGCTCCTCCTCCAGGAGGGTCTCGAAGAACATCCGGTTGTCATGGTCCCCCATCCGCGCGCAATGGCGGGTGGCATCGCTGTAGAGCTGGACCAGGGCCAGTTCCAGCTCCTCGTCGTGGAGCAGAAGCTCCCGCAGGCTCCCGCCGAGCCGAACCGGCCTCAGCTGTGACGCATTCGGGGCGACCCCAAGCGCGAGCATGCGACCGATGATCCGGCTGGCATGCTCGGTCTCCTCGGTCGCCTCGGCCTGCAACCGCTCGGACGCCGCCGCAAGCCCCCAGGACGCGGCGAGGCGCGCCTGGGTTGCGTACTGCTGCACCGCCGAGAACTCGAGACTGAGCGCACGGCCCAGATACCCGAGCACCCTAGGGTCCGCGTTAGCGAAAAACATGACGACGGATCAGTCCGTGCATGGCGCGTCGGTGGAAGCGTTCCGCGTCCATCAGCTCCGCTGCGGCTGGTTACCGGCCAGGGCGCCTTCCCCGCCGAGCACCGGCTCCACTTCCCGATGCGGACGGGCAATGATATGTGCCGCGACCAGCCCGTCGCCCACACGCTCGCAGGCATCGGCGCCGGCTCTTACCGCCGCATTCACTGCGCCGGTTTCCCCGCGCACGAGGACTGTGACGTACCCGCCCCCGACGAACTCCCGGGCGATCAGCCGAACCTCGGCGGCCTTGGTCATCGCGTCCGCGGCCTCGATAGCGGGCACCAGGCCCCGGGTCTCGATCATTCCCAGCGCGATGCCGTAGGTTTCGTTGGCCATGGTGTGATTCTCCTTGCAGATAAAGTGTTCGGGCCCAGGGTATTACTTGTCGCTCGACGGGCCACCGGTGGGCAGCACGGGCTCCACCTCGCGGTGCGGACGGGCGATGATGTGCGCTGCAACCAGCCCGTCGCCGACGCGCTCGCAGGCGTCCGCGCCGGCACGCACCGCGGCGTTCACCGCACCCGTCTCGCCGCGGACCAGCACGGTCACGTAGCCGCCACCGACGAACTCGCGCCCGATCAGCCGCACCTCGGCGGCCTTGGTCATGGCGTCCGCCGCCTCAATGGCAGGCACCAGCCCACGCGTTTCGATCATGCCCAGTGCGATACCGTAACTTTCGTTTGCCATTACCCAATCTCCGTCGTCAGATGTGTCATCTCAATTGCATTCCCGTGGGCCCGATAGCCCCCGGGTCAGGGATTACCCAGAATCGGTTCCAGTTCGCGGTGCGGGCGGGCGATGATGTGTGCCGCCACCAGCCCGTCGCCCACGCGCTCGCAGGCGTCCGCGCCGGCACGGACCGCGGCGTTCACCGCGCCCGTCTCGCCGCGGACCAGCACGGTCACGTAGCCGCCACCCACAAACTCGCGCCCGATCAGGCGCACCTCGGCGGCCTTGGTCATGGCGTCCGCCGCCTCGATGGCGGGCACCAGCCCCCGGGTCTCGATCATCCCCAGCGCGATGCCGTGGGTCTCGTTTGCCATGTCTGTTTCTCCTGCTGATATCGCTGCTTGTTGAACCCAATGAAACCCGCTGCTTTGCCTACCCCTGCGACCCGTTGTGCGCGGGCGGCTCCCAGCGGTCGATGATTCCGCCGATGGTCAGATCGGTCAGAATCTCGAAATCGCCCGCCGCGTACCGTGCTGCCGAGCCGCTGACGGTAAACACCCAGTTCCCCGCGCGGGCGCCGACCGGGTCGACCGCCACATGCCGGCCCCCTCCGTTGTCGCGCAGCACCCGCAGGGCCATCTGCTTCAGGCCGTCCACCCTGCGCGTGCAGACGAGTGAACCCTCGACCCGAAGGATGTCCATCAGCCCTTCTCCTCCGTATCCGGCGGCGGCCAGCGATCGATGATCCCGACGATCGTCAGATCGCTCGGGTACTCCTTGCTGCCGGCGGCCTCCCGGGCCGCGGAGCTGCCGACACAAAGCACCCAGTCGCCGGGAATGCAGCCCACCGCGTCGACCGCAACCAACAGCGACCGGCCGTCACGTACGACCTGCAGGTGCTTGTGTTCGAGGCCCGCGATCCGATTCGTGGACACCAGCGGCCGCTCTACTTGGCAAATCTTCATCAGTGGCCTCCCTGCGGCGTACCGCGCACGGAGCAGGCGAGCGCCTCGATCGGGCCGCGCGCATTGCAGTCGCGCACGATCTGCAAAGTGTGCAGCAAACCGCGCGCCGACAGATCCTGGTAACGGCTGTGCAGTGCACGGTCCACCCGTTCGCAATGCGCCACCGCGCGCTCGCGCGAGCCCGGTACCTGGCCGTGATAGTCGTAGCGCACGACCACCGGCACCGGCAGACCATGGGCCACATTGAGCCGCGAGCCGATCTTCACTCCAACGTCGAGATCGGGGGCCGCTTCCTCGACCGTGTCCATGTAGGCGAAATAGGTCAGGTTGCGCAGCTGGATCTCCTCGAAACCGATTCCGACGCCGATGAAGCGCTCGGCGTGACCGACGTCGGCGTAGCGCCCGTCGTGGTAGCTGCGCACGTAGTCGATCTGCGACAGATTGTTCGCAATCAGCCGTGCCGCCAGCCGCGCCATCCCGTCGGCGACGCCCGGCGCGGACGCCTTCACGCGCTCCAGGATCCGGGCTTCCGCCTCGACGGCCGGCAGGCGCACGGTGTCGGCATACAACGCCTGCGCCTCCACGCCCGTCTGCGGGTCGACGCGTCCATCCGCACCGGGCACATGCACACGGATCGCGTCGGTATCGGTATCCATGCCGATCAGCAGCAAATCGATCGATGCGCCACAGCAGAAGCTGTTCTGCACCGCCTGCTGGAATCCAAGCAGGCGTTCCAACCCCGCCTGCGCCGCCTTTTGCTCGTCCGATCCGTGCGCCGCGCAGCCCTCATGCTCCGGGTCGCTCGAGCTGTAGTGGTACACCACCGCCTTCAGGTACCGGGTGGGCGCATCCGCCGTATTCGGGCGCCCTTCCCGAAACCGCAGCATCTCCGTCTCGACCCATTTCTGCAGACTGTCCTCGATATCGAACAGCGCGCCCGCGTAGGACTTGCGTCGAACCGCGCGGTAGGGGAGCCGGAGCACGTAGCGGATCACATGGGCCAGCCGCCCGTCCGCGCAGGGCGACACGTCCAGGGTATGGAAACCACAGTCCTGCAGGAACGCCTGGAACGCATCCTCGTCGCCGGACCCCAGCGGATCATCAGTAAAGAACTCGTCGCAGAACCGGCGATACGTCTCGAACACGCACCACGCGAACAGCCGCCGCATGTCGAGCTGTGTCACCCAGGCGTCCCCGAGAATCTCGGGCGGCAGCTCGAACCCGAGTTGCTCGCGCGCGATCGCCTGGGCCCGCATCTCGAAGTTCTCCTCGTGCTGCAGACCGGACAGGCGCTTCAGCACCGGCACGATCGTGTCGAAGGAGTCCTTTACACGTCGCTCGTACGCGAACAGATAGGCGTTCTCGTCCCCCTGCGTCAGCGGGTGCAATCCCCGCGTCACTCCACCTCCGACGGACGGGCGGGCTGAACGTCGCGGGGCCACCGGGGCGGGCGCGGACGCCGGTCCCTGGGACCAGAACAGCGGGCGTGTCGATTGACGGCGGCCAGGAAGCATGTCGGTTCTCCCCGGGGATCAACCCCGGGCCCCTCCCGAGTAAGTCACCAGCGCGCCCCGTTCCGTGTTGCCACTGCCACCGGTCACCTTGCCGACGGGCGGAGGAATGTCCTCGTTGCGCTTCGGCACCGGCTCCGGCGGCATCGCACTCATCGGGCCTCCCCGACGCGTCGGATTGCGCCGCATCGCCGAGGCCCCTTCGGTACCGGTCACGCGGTCGCCGCGATCCCAGTCGTCGCCAGTGATCCGGACACCGCCATCCATGCCCTCGCCGGTCACCCGGGACTTCACTCGGCCCCCGACGGTCTCGGCGGTCGCTGGGATGGCGTTGGCGTCCGCGTTCGCATTCGTCGGAGACGACATAACGCCGCGTCCGAAGCGAAATTCCTCGGTGCCGGTAACCTTTCCCGTGGCCATGCCGAACGGACCGGTGATCTGGCCCTGTTCATAGCGGGTGCCGGTCACGGCGCCGGTGATCTGGGGCGCAACGGCGGCATGCGACGGCGCTATCACGCTGAACTGCTCCCAGGGCTCCCTTTGCCCCGCGACCGGCTGTGGAAAATCCGGGCTGCCGGGCTCGGCCGGCGTCGCCGGGCAGACTTCAGCGAACTGGTCCGCACCCACGTACGGCGTGCCGCTGACCGGTTCGCAGGCGCCCTTGGCTGCGCCCGTGATCGGGCCGCCGATCCCGGGCTGGATGCCGGTGAGCGCGGGACCTGGCGTCGCACGCTGAGGCCGTGTGCGCGCCTGGCTCGTTTTGGTCTCGCCCGGCTCGCAATAGCCGCGATACTGCTCGACCCCGGCGTAGGGCGTACCGGTAATGGCGTTGCAGGTACCCGGTTCATCACCGGTGACCTTCCCGGAGCGCCCCGTCAGGGTTCCGGTGACGGCCATGCCCTTGAACGTCTGCGACAGACCGACCTTCTCGTCCTCCGGCGCGGGTACCGATTCGCAGAAACTCTCGAAATGCTCGCTGCCCAGGTATGCATCACCAGTCACATTACGACAGCTTCCGGGTTCGTCGCCGGTGACACGCTCGGAACGGCCGACCATGGTGCCGGTCACCGCCCCCCCCCTGAAGGTGGTTGTCGTCCCGACCTTCGCGGGCGCCTGGCCATTCCCCTGCTGCATGTACTGCGTGCCGGTCAGTGCCCGGTTAGCACCAACCTCGTCACCCGTGACGCGTTCCGAACGGCCAACATTGCTGCCGGTCACGCTCTTGCCTTTCTGGCTCTGGGCCACCGTGATCTTGCCGGCGGCCGGCTCCGGGCGAACCCCGCAAAAGGCATCGATCTTGTCGGCACCGAGATACTCGGTGCCGGTGACGCGCGCACAGGTGCCGGGCTCGTCGCCGGTAACCCGGGTACTCCGACCCACCTCGTTGCCGGAAACCCGGTTGCCGTGAGAGGTCGGGCTCACCCCGACTTTCCGCGGCGCCGTCGTCGGTTCCGTCTGACAGAAGTCGCGAAAGATTTCGGCACCCATGTACTCGGTGCCGGTCACCGGATTGCAGGAACCCGGTTCGTCCCCGGTGACGCTGCGGCTGCGCCCGACCATCGTGCCGGTCAGGTGCTGCCCGTACGCGGTCTCGCTGGCACCCACTTTCGGGGGCGCGTCCTTCCGGCTCTTCTGCGGACGCACGCGCCCGCAGGGCTCAGCTTTTTTTTGGCCGGCATTGCCGGTGCGGCTGCGCTGCTCGCGCAGCGCCCGGGCCAGCTCGCGCCCGGACAGACCCGGGTTCGTCGCCCGGGCGGTCTGCGCAGTCGTCATGCCGCGGGGGCTCAGGCCGGCCTTGCCGCGCGCCGACTGTGCCTGCCTGCGGGCCAGCGCCACCGCCCGGCTGGTATTCGCCACCACCGGTTTCTTGCCATTGGGGCGGACCTTGGTCCGCGCCGCAGACCGCGCACGCACCGCAGGTGCGCTCTCGCGAGCAGAACGCGCTTCCGGCGCTGTGTCCTTCTCACCCTTGCAGCCGCAGCCACAGCCGGAACGCCCGTCATCCTTCGGGTTCGCCGGACCCGCCGGCGGCTGTACGTCAGCCGCCGTCCGAGTGCGGTCCGCCTGCGAGAGGCCTGCCTTGCCGCGATTGGACATCGCCTCGCGTCGCGCCCGGGACGCCGCACGTGCCGCGGGCATCATCGGCTGCACGGAACGGCCCGAAGCGACCGAGCGGGACGTGCCGGCGCCGGCAGTGCTCGCGGCACTGGCAGCCGGACGGGCCGCGGGCGCACTGGGGCTGGGACGGGGGTGCGCGGGGGCCCCGCCGCTGTGCGTGGGTGTCTTCGTCAGTGCGGCCTTTCCGGCTTCGGAAAGGGCGCGCCGCCGGGCCATGGATGCCGCCCGTGCGCTGCTGCTGTGTGAAGGTCCTGCCATTTCAAACCCCGTCGCGTGGTTGCTCGAGTCCCGTTGCACCGCGGTCACTGTCCGATCGGACAGTGACCGCGTCCCGTGCCGTCAGCCGCGGCCTTCGTAAACCACGAAAGACGCGCCCTGGGTCTGGGCGTAGGCGTCGTAGCCCAGCAGCCGGATGTGGTGATCCGGATAGGCGCGGCGGCAGGCCTCGAGTTCGGCGACCACGTGGCCGAGGTCGGTATCGCCGAAGAACGGCAGCTTCCACATCGGCCAGTAGTGATTGAACGCCTTGCTCGGATGCTCATGCTCGATCGCCGGGGTCCAGCCCTGGGCGATGATGTAGGCGATCTGCTCATGCACTTCGTCCTGTGAGAGCTTGGGCAGGAAGCCGAAGGTTTCGAGCGTCTGGGCAGTCTGGTAGTCGCCCATTTCGTACATGGTTGCCATGTTCGTTTTCCTCGTTTCGATTCGGTTACAAGTTCAGTGTGGGACAGGCACGGGCTCAGCCGACGTCCAGCTTGTCCACGGTCTCGAACTCGAACTTGATCTCTTTCCAGGTTTCCATCGCGATCGCGAGTTCCGGGCTGTGGCGGGCGGCATCGGTCAGGATCTCGCGCGCCTCGCGCTCGAGCTCACGACCCTCGTTGCGCGCCTTCACGCAGGCCTCGAGCGCGACGCGGTTGGCGGCGGCACCCGCGGCGTTGCCCCAGGGATGGCCCTGCGTGCCGCCACCGAACTGCAGCACCGAATCATCGCCGAAGATCGCAACCAGTGCCGGCATGTGCCAGACGTGGATACCGCCAGACGCCACCGCGAACACACCAGGCATCGAGCCCCAGTCCTGGTCGAAGAACACGCCGCGGGCGCGGTCTTCCGGCACGAATGCTTCGCGAAGCTGGTCGACGAAACCCAGCGTGGAATTGCGGTCGCCCTCGAGCTTGCCGACCACGGTTCCGGTGTGCAGGTGGTCACCGCCGGACAGGCGCAGGCACTTGGCCAGCACGCGGAAATGGATGCCGTGCTTCGGATGACGGTCGATAACCGCGTGCATCGCGCGGTGGATGTGCAGCAGAATGCCGTTCTTGCGGCACCACTTGGCCAGACCGGTGTTTGCGGTGAACCCCCCGGTCAGGAAGTCGTGCATGACGATCGGCATGCCCAGTTCCTTCGCGAACTCGGCGCGTTCGTACATCTGCTCGGGGTCCGGGGCGGTCACGTTCAGATAGTGGCCCTTGCGCTCGCCGGTCTCGGCCTGCGCCTTCATCACCGCCTCGGCGACAAACTCGAAACGGTTCTGCCAGCGCATGAACGGCTGCGAGTTGACGTTCTCGTCGTCCTTGGTCAGGTCGAGACCGCCGCGCAGACACTCGTACACCGCACGGCCGTAGTTCTTCGCGGACAGACCGAGCTTCGGCTTGATCGTCGCGCCGAGCATCGGGCGGCCGTACTTGTTCAGCTTGTCACGCTCGACCTGGATGCCGCTGGGCGGGCCCATGCAGGTCTTGATGTAGGCGATCGGGAAGCGGATGTCTTCCAGACGCAGGTGCTTCAGCGCCTTGAAGCCGAAGACGTTGCCGACCAGCGAGGTCAGCACGTTCACGATCGAGCCTTCCTCGAACAGATCGAGCGGGTAGGCCACGAACGCGTAGAACGATTCCTTGTCGCCAGGCACGTCCTCGATGCGGTAGGCACGGCCCTTGTAGTATTCGAGGTCGGTCAGCAGCTCGGACCACACGGTGCTCCAGGTGCCGGTCGAGCTTTCCGCGGCCACGGCTGCGGCCACCTCTTCGCGGGGGACACCGGGCTGACCGGTGACCTTGAAACAGGCCAGCAGGTCAGTGTCGAGCGGGACATAGTCCGGGGTCCAATACTTTTCCCGGTATTCCTTGACACCGGCTTCATAGGTCTTAACTGCCATGGTCGACTCCTGCTTCAATTACTGGATGGAAGTGCCGATCGAACCTGCGCGAAGTCTATGGACGCAACGCATAGTATTCCAATCGGTCTTTTCTTCAGATCGCATAGACTTGAGCCTATGTAATGACCGCGTGGAACCTGAGGAGATTACTGCGGCCCAGTGCATTCGCCAAGGGCGCACGGAATTCGGCGTTCCCCAGCAACCGGTCGCCGGGACAATGGCTTGGCCCGGCATCCCGGAAGGGTGGCTTGTGGCGATGCCGGGGAGCATTGCGGGCCGGGTCTATACTCTAGTGGCGGCAGGAACGGGACCATGGAGGTGCCACCATGAATCTGGCGAACAGGCTGAAAACCTTTCTCGACAGTCGCGGTGTGCAGTATGAAATCGTCGGACATCCGCACACCACCTCGGCCAATCGGTCCGCGGAAGCGGCACACGTACCGGGCGACGCGCTGGCCAAGGGCGTCGTGGTCGAGGACGCGGGTCAGTACCTGCTCGTGGTTCTGCCCGCGACTCACCGCCTGAAACTCGGGCGCCTGCACCACGCGCTCGGCGCCCATGTGGGGCTTGCCACCGAGCCGGAGGTCGCTGAGCTGTTCGCGGACTGCGAGGCCGGGGCAGTGCCGGCGCTGGGCCCTGCCTACGGGCTGGAGACCGTCCTAGACGACTCGATGGCCGTGCAGGACGAGGTCTTCATCGAGGGCGGGGACCACGAATCGCTGGTACGGCTGCGGGGCGAGACCTTCCGTTCCCTGCTGGGAAATGTACGCCAGGGCGATTTCAGCGTGCATATCTGAGCGGGAAACCGGTCGCGACGCCCGTGCCGCAGGCGGGCCCGGACACGCGTGCCCGCCGGGCCTTCGGTCAATGGCTCGCCGAGCGCGAATCGGTTCCACCTTTGCCTTTGCCCGGCGTTTGTGTAATAAAGGCGCAACGCTACCGGAAACCCCGGCGCAGGTAGCACGAATCCGATCGACACGGCGGCCCGCGCTTGCGTGGGCCGTTTTTTTGTTCGTCCCGAACTTCTTGAGGCCACCCCGACATGACCGAGCGACCGACGCTGACCCTCTCGTCCCTGGATCTGCACCGCATCGAGCAGCTGCTGGATGCCCTGTCGCACGACGCGCTGAAGGCGCACGCATCCCTGCTGGAAGAACTCGAAAGGGCCAACGTGGTAGAACCTGGCGACGTGCCATCCACCGTGGTCACGATGAATTCCACCGTTCGTTTCCGAACCGAACCGGACGGCAAGGAGTTCGAGCGCACGCTGGTCTACCCCGCGGGGTTCGACGGCAGTCCGGAAAAGGTGTCAGTGCTGGCCCCCATCGGCAGCGCGATGCTGGGGCTCTCGGTCGGCGACAGCATCGAGTGGCCGGCGCCACGCGGCGGCACGATGACTGTGCGAATCATGGAGATCCTCTACCAGCCCGAGTCCTCGGGCGAGTTCCACCGCTGACGCCCCCCGGGGCCAGACGTCAGTCCGGCGGGATCTGCATCGGGCCTCGATGGACCTCCCGCAGGTACCGGACACGGGCGCCCCCCGGGACTGCAATCGTCGGGAACCGACGGCCCGCCGTCAGAAGCGCATCTCGGTAGCCAGCCCCAGCGCCCAGGCCTCGCGCCGGTCTGGATCGTCGTCTTCACGCGGCCAGAAGTAACCGAGGATCACCTCGCCCAGCAGCCAGTCGCGGTAGACCGGCCGCCGGTAGATCCCACGAACCCCGTACTCCCGCACGCTCACATCGTAGTCCGTCTCGCCGTTCGCCAGCACGTCAAGGGACAACTCCCGCTGTTTGGGAAACGTCTTCAGCGTGCCCAGGGCCGTGGCCCAGGCGACACCATCCGTCTCGGTGCTGAAAGTGGCCGAGTTGCGCCATCGAAAGCCGAAATCGTCGGCAAACGCATAGCCATAGTCCAGGGCGGTGGTCGAACCCAGACCGTCACGGACTGCCAGGAAGATCGTCTCGGTGAACTCCAACCTCGACTGCTCGGTCGGCCACCAGTCCTTCTGGTACCGGGCCTGGCTGTACAACTTGTAACCACCGCGAACCCCCGCCCGCAGACTGACGTTGTCGCGCAGGAAATAGCCGATCCCGGCAAAGAACGTGGAGTCGTCCGTGCGACTCTCCGGCAACAGCAGCTGCGCGCGCCGGAAGGTATCCGGCTGGTCGGTCACCAGCTCGGCCTCGTTGTCGCGCCCAAGGAACACGAAGGCACGCTCGTTGACATTGGGCATCGTGACGTCGAGCCGAAAACGCACCCGGGCCTTGAAGCCTTCGTCCTCACGCTGCAGCCCCCGAACGTAGACGCTACCGCTGACCTCCCCCCCGGATTCATCGAAAGGCTTGTCACCGAACCAGCCGTCGACCCCCCGCACCAGCCAGTTCGCGGTCGTATCGACGCCGCGACGGGTCGTCTCCAGCCATTCCAGCCGAGGCCCGTCGCCCTCCGCTCGCCGAGGCTCCACGACTTCGGAATCCGCCATCGGCTCGACACTGTTCGCCGCGCTCTCGTCGGTGTCATCGTCGGGGGTATCACCCAGTACCGGCGCGGCCAGGAACAGGCCAATCGCCATACCCAAGACCCACTTCTGCATGCTCAGCATCCACCGCCCTCGTTCAGAACCACGCCGCTCCATTCATCATCGCGTGGAGCGAAGCCTTCAGCCGCGCGCACAATACAGCGGGACGTGGCGACCCATAGGGCATTGATCCACCGCACTGAATCTGGACTACTCGCTGCGCTCGCCCTATGCGGGCCAGCCTGCGCCTGTTCAACGCGCCACGCGCGTTAGTCGCGCTGCGCTCGCAATGACAGGAACCCTTGGTCGACGTGTCTCTGGGGACGGCACACGGTACACAGCGAACGCCTGCGGGTCGGGTGTCCCCGGGTTTCGCGGGCCTGCAAACACTCACCTCTTGAGAAACACTCATGGCTGTCCGCGTTCCGGCTCGAGCGCTATTCTGACCCACGCCGCCCCTCGAGCGATAGTCTCGCCCCCGCAAACGGCATGTCAGCCTGAACCGGGCACATGGTTCGTCCCAACCCGATCTCCGCTTGAACGCCGACCGTCGGGACTGGCAGCAGCACTACGTTCGCCATCGCCGTTCCTGCGCCCTTCATCCCGACTCCGGAGGCGGCGGATAGCAGCGGTCGAACGCCTGCACCGGCAACGGCTCCGAGAACAGGAATCCCTGCATCCACCGGCAGCCATGGGCGATCAGAAACTCGCGCTGCCCCGGGGTCTCGACGCCCTCTGCGATCACCTGCATGCCCAGGTCACGGGCCACCGAGATGGCTGCCAGCGCGATCGCCGCATCGTCCGGGTCGTCCGGAAGATCCCGGACGAAAGAACGGTCGAGCTTGAGGCGGTCGAGCGGCAGCCGCTTCAGGTAGGCGAGGCTTGAGTAGCCGGTACCGAAATCATCCAGCGCCAGCTTCAGGCCCATCCCCGTCAGCGTCTGCAGCCGCCGGCTCAGCGACGGCGAACCGTCCATCAGCGCACTCTCGGTGATCTCGAGTTCGATCCGGGAGGGATCGGCACCGGTCTCGGCGATGATCCGTGCGACCTTGTCGGCGAAATCGGGCCGTGCAAACTGCAGCGCCGAGATGTTGACCGCCACGGACAGGTGCCGGTGACCCTGCTCACGCCAGCGCGCCTGCTGCTTGAATACCGTGCGCATGACCCAGTCGCCGATCGGGATGATGAGCCCCGATTCCTCGGCGACCGGGATGAACTCGCCCGGCAGCATCGAACCGTGTTCCGGATGTTGCCAGCGCAGCAATGCCTCGACACCAACCAGAACCAGGGTCTCGGCATCGAACTGCGGCTGAAAGTGCATCGTAAACTCGTTGCGGTCGAGCGCCCGCCGCAGCCCGCTCCCCACCCGCAGGCGTCTCAGCACCCGCACGTTCATCTCCTGCACGAAGAACTGGAAGGTGTTGCGCCCGGCGTCCTTGGCACTGTACATCGCCGTGTCGGCGTGTTGCAGCAGGGTATCGACATCCGCGCCGTCGGCCGGGTGGACCGCAATACCGACACTGGCCGACAGCGTCAGTTCGTGGCCGTCCACGACCATTGGGCGCGCCAGCACATCCAGCATCTTGCGGGCGACCGTACCGGCGTCGTGGGGTCGTGCAAGCCGCGGCAACAAGGCCACGAACTCGTCTCCCCCGAGCCGAGCCAGCAGATCCTCTTTACGCATGCACGACTGCAGACGATGTCCTGTCTCGGCCAGCAGTCCGTCGCCGACGCGATGACCCAGCGAATCGTTCACCGTCTTGAACTGGTCGAGGTCCAGGAACAGCACCGCCAGGCAATCGCCGTGGCGTTGCGCGATATCCAGCGCCGAGCGTGCACGCATTGCCCAGAGGTTTCGATTCAGCAAACCGGTCAGCCCGTCGTAATGGGCCAGTCGCTGAATGTCCGTTTCGGCGCGTCGAGCCTCCGTTACATCCTGTGCGGTACCCAGCACCCGCTGCAGACGCCCGCCCTTCCACTCACCCTCGACGACGACATGAACGATCGACGACGCACCCGGATTCCGCAGTCCACAATCCAGCTCGACCGCGTCAGGGGTCGTGTGCAGTCGTTCGATCGCTTCCTTCAGGCGCCTCGCATCGCCGGGTTCGAATGCAGCCAGCAGATGCCGCAGTTCGAAGCGTTCCATGTCCGGCAGCGGGACCAGCGCCCGCAATCCGTCCGAGCACCGCAGCAATCCATCCTCCGCCTCCTGTTCCCAGCTGCCGAGATGGGCGATCCGCTGGGCTCGTGCCAACGCATCCTGCTGATCCCTAAGGCTCCACGTGGTTCTGGCCAGTTCGGCGGTGCGCTGCTCTACCAGCGTCCCGATCCTCCGTGCCTGGCCGGAGGTCATCAGCAGAAAGGCTCCGAGCAGGCCGGTGGAAAACAGGCCAAAGGTCAAAGTGGCATAGGCAACCCATGTGCGTCGTTCCCGGAGAAACGCATCGTCGGCCACCACGCGCAGTTCCCACTGCCGTCCCGCAAACGCAATCGGGAACGTCGACGAGAGCGGGCCAGTCTCGGGCGCTTCGGCGCCGCAGATGTCCGGTCCCGTGAGGCGCCGGTTGCCGGGGGCGGCATCGCGATCCATCAGGCACGCCCGGAGACTTCGCGCGAGCGAATCCCCGATCACCGCATCCATCAGGTCATCCATCCGGAAGGCTCCGCTCACCAGTCCGGGTTGACCACCGGCGACCCCGGAGACGGCGTGGTAGATCACCACGCCCCGCTGAGCCGCGCGCTCCTGCGTCAGCAGGAACGGCTCACTTGCGATCGGGCGGCCCTCCGTCAGCGCGGCGGCGATTGCTTCGCGCGCGGGCGAAAACGACGCCGGATTCAGCCCGAGCACGCCGCGATTGCCTTCACGCGGCTCCACATGCAGGATCGGAAAATACACCTCTGCTTCCGCGGCGGGCGCAACGCGCACCGCGGCATCTGTCAGGCGGTCCAGCACGCGGTACCCCGGGATCGATTGCGACACCGCCCGTTCGAACTCCGCACGTTCATCCGCACGCACGCTCGGGTTCCACGTGAAGTTCTGGGTACCCGGGTGGCGATCGAGCATCGGCAGGACAAACCGCCGGAACTCAGCGGCGGTGTGTGCGGGATCGTGGCCGACGAGGCGCTCGATCGCGACGATCATGTCGATCTGGGCATCGAGCCGTTTGGCCGTCAGAGTGGCGACACCCTCGGCCTCGCGCCCGAACTGCTGCTCGATGCGGCGCTGCTCCGAGTCCCGAATCCCCTGGAACGCGAACATCGTCAGGGCCAGGGTGACCAGCAGCGGCAGGGCCACCGTGAACAGCCGGGGCCGCCACACCGGCCGCGGCCGCCCGAACAGCACGAACATCAGCGGAGCGGCGACCATCACGCCCAGGCTGTCTCCGAGCCACCAATTCCACCAACTGAAGAACGCATCCGGCAAGCCGATCACGCCACTGAACATCAGCGCCGGCACCGCCACCGACGCACTAACCAGGCAGCTCACGGGCGCGACCACCAGCAGAAACAGCGTGATGCTGCGGCCGGCATCGAGAGGGTTCGGGAAACCGATCAGGCGCTGGGCCAGCCAGTACCCGAACAGCGCCTGCGCGGTCGCGCCAACCGGAGCGGCCGCAAGGATCGCCAAGCTGTGCACCCCGGCATCCTCGCTGGCCAGCAGCTGCACCATCGCGGCCCCGGCGGCCCCCCCCGGCCACACGCCCGTCCCAAAGATCAGCATGGCCGACAGTGCAATTCCGGCAGGCGGAAACACCTGCGACACCGAATAGGGCGGCACCGCGACCTGGAGTGCGACCCATCCCGCAATCGCATACGCCGCCGCCAACGCGATCGAGCCGGAAACCGAGACGCGCATCAGTGGATTATGGCCGCATCGGCGCGGCAAGCGTAAGCTGCAGCCCAGCGGCCATCGCCGATTCCGGTCCTTCGGAACGCAGGGTGCCGGTTCCCTGGCAGGCTGCCCGGGCCGCGTTTCACCCGCCTGCTGCCCGGCCACCCCCGGGCCCGCCGCTGCCCGGTGGCACCCAGACGTTGCGCAGCGGCTGGTGAGCGCGTTCCGGCAAATCGCGGGAAAAGCGCAGTTCAATGCCGCCCGCAGTGCGTACCCCGACGATCCTCCCCCGGCGGACCCGGTACAGCCGCGCGACGTCGCTGCAGCCGCGCACGAACGCGGACGGCGGATCCCCGCGCAGCACGCGCGCCCGCCCGTCGTTCAGGTCGATCACGAAGCGTACGCGCACGTGCATCAGGAACACCGCGAACACCGCCGCCATCGCCAGCAGCACCCCGATCAGCGCAAGTAACGCGGTCACGAGGCGCCAGCCCTGCGGAGCTGGGAAATTCGGCGGCGGGAACGAGCCATCAACGGACTTCGCCGCTGGCCGCCGGCTGCGCGCAGCGGAGCACCTCGCGCAGCCTGCCGAACTTGCGCCGGTACTGGGAAGGGGTCAACTTCACCGCGCGCTTGAACAGACGGATGAAGAAACTGGCGTCTTCGTATCCAAGATCCTGGGCGATCGCCTCCACCGGAGCCCGGGTCGCTTCGAGCATCTGCTTGGCCTCCTCGATGCGGACAGCATGCACGTACTGGATCGGCGTCATCCCGGTCGCCTTCTGAAATCGCCGCACCAGCGAGCGTTCGGACAGCCCGGCGATGCGCGCCATGGCCGCGACCGGCGCCGGCGCATTGTAATGCGTCGCCGCCCAGACCTGGCACTTGGCGACCACGGCATCCTCCGTCTGCCGGCTCGCCGAGAGCCGCGCGAACGGCTGCTGGCCGACATGGTGCCAGTCAATCAGGTAGATCCGCGCGAGTTGCATCGCCGCATCAACCCCGGCGACCCGGGCGATCAGGAACAGGCCGAGATCGAGCCATGACGATCCCCCACCCGCCATGATCAGGCGCTGCCCCTCGCCCGCTGCCACCAGCGAGCGCTGACGCTGTACACGCACCTCGGGGAAGCGCGTCGCCAGCGCATCGCAATACGCCCAGTGGGTGGTGGCATCCTCGCCGTCCAGCAACCCCGCCTCGGCCAGCAACAGCGCACCGGAGCAGGCAGCGGCGAGAATCGAGCCCTGGCGGTAACACGCCCTGAGCCAGTCGATCTCCCGATCGAACCGCCCGGCGAGTGAAGTCGTCGGGGCCACGAGAATCTCGGGGATGCAGACGAGATCCGGGGCGGACGTCTCGCCCAGCACCGCATCCGGCACCACGGTCACACCGTTCGCAACGCCGAATGGCTCGTTTCGTGCGGCCACGATCCGCGGCATAACCAGCGCCGCGCCGGGTGTGCCGCTGACGATCATCCCCCAGTCCCGCCCCGCCGAGTGAAACAGGTCGTTCAGGCCGTACATCACCGACGCCGTGGCCTCGGGGAACGCGAGGATCGCCGCGGTGACGGGCGTAGAGGCCTCGGGCGCGGCACTCATGGCGGAAACGTCCTGCTCCTGTCCGAATTGGCCACTGGGATTCGCCCCTACCCCCGCTACGATGGATTCCACGGCCATTCTCGATCGTGTGGGAAACCGGCCGACCCGCGGATCTGGCGGGAAACGGAAGCGGGCCGCAGCCAGCACACCCCACACCACGGTCTCCACACGATCGCCGCTGCCGGCCGGCGCCGGCCTGGAGAAACCACCATGAAACAGACCGACCTGCTTGGCAACCCTGCCACTGGGACCACCGACGCAGCCCTGCTGCACTACACGCAAGCACTGCACGAGCTGCATTGCTGGCGCGCCGACCCGGTCGCGACCATCGAAACGGCGATCGCGGAGGCCCCGGAGTTCGCGATGGCGCAGCTGCTGCACGCCTGGCTGCACCTGCTCAGCACCGAGCCCGACGGCGTCGCGGTGGCGCGCGCCGACCTCGAACGAGTGCAGCAGTTGCCGCTGAACCACCGCGAGCGTGGCCATGCCGAGGCGGTCGCCGCGTTCGCGTCTGGCCACTGGCAGTGGGCCACACGCATCCTGGAAGACGTGTCGATCGACTACCCGCGCGACGCGCTGGCGCTGCAGGTGGGTCACCTCGGCGACTATCTGCGCGGCGACTCGCGCATGCTCCGGGACCGTGTCGCCCGGGTATTCGGCCGGTGGGGCAGCCGCGACCCGGGCTACCATGCGCTGCTGGCCATGTTCGCGTTCGGCTGCGAAGAAAACGGCGACTACCGGCGCGCCGAGGACTTCGGCCGCCGTGCGCTGGACCTGGAGCCGGAGGATGCCTGGGCGCACCATGCGGTGGCCCACACGTTCGAGATGGAGGGCCGTGCCCGCATGGGCATCGAGTGGATGCGCGAACGCGAACGCTTCTGGGCCAACGACAACTTCCTCGCCATCCACAACTGGTGGCATCTGGCGCTGTTCCATCTCGACTTGAACGATGTCGACACAGCGCTGGCGTTGTTCGACGGCCCGATCCACGGCACCCACTCCAGGATCGCGGTCGACCTGATCGACGCCTCGGCCCTGCTTTGGCGACTGCAGCTACGCGGTGTGGACGTGCACAGCCGTTGGCAATCGCTGGCCGCAGCCTGGCGCGAGGTCGCGCACCCGGGCCTGTACGCGTTCAACGACTTCCACGCGATGATGGCGTGGGTCGGCAGCGGCGACGGCGAGCGAGCCGCGCGCTGGACCGCGGCCCAATCGACGCAGGATCGCGACCCGGCGGGTGAGCAAGCAAGCGATAACGCTGCAATCGCGGCATCGCTGGGCAAGCCGCTGCTCGAAGCGCTCGCGGCGTTCGGCCGCGGCGAATATGCGGCCGCGGCTGGATTGCTGCGCGACCTGCGGCCGGCTGCCCATCGCCTCGGTGGGAGCCACGCCCAGCGCGACGTGATCGACCTGACGCTGGTCGAGGCGGCCCGCACCGCCGGGCAGTTCCCGCTGGCCCGGGCACTGGTGGCCGAGCGCATCCACCTGAAACCCGACAGCGGCTGGAACCGGGATCTGGAACAGCGCATCGCCGCCTGAACGCGGTACCACGCGAGGGGTCCGTGCGGCCCCTCGTTGCCATTCCAGCGCCGGCGACGGGCCGGGATGCCGGGTCCACGGTAGACCGGAAGCCGCCCAGCGGCATCAGGCTCCCGGCCGCAGCAGCGCCTCCAGTGCGACCTCGACGGTGCGATCCCCACAGGTGACCCAGGCGATTCCTTCCTGAATCGTGCACTGAACGTTCATGTTCCTGGACGCCAGCGCGGCCAGGGTCTCGCCGGCCTCCTGGGACACCCGCAGCACCGTGAGGTTGCGCTGCCCGGACAGCAACACGCCATGCTGGCGCCACCAGACGCCCACGGTACGGCCGTAGGCCAGCACCGTGACCTGCCGCGCCTGCCCGCAGGCCTTGCGGATGTCGCGCGCGTCCGGCGTTCCGACATCGACCCAGTGCGCGATCGAGCCGGTCGGGTCCGGGTCGAACAGGTCGGCCTCGTCTTCGGTGGACAATCCCCGGCCAAAGCGCAGGCTGTCGCTCGCGTACAGACAGAAGGCCAGCAGCCGCATCATCAGGCGCTCGTCGGTCTCGGACGGATGGCGTGCCAATGTCAGCACATGGCTGCCGTAATGCGACCGGTCCATGTCGGCGACCTGGAGATCCACCTTGAAGATCGTCGCTTTCAGGGCCATGGGCTCGGGTCGCGGACTGGATCCATTGAGACGTGGGTGTCGATCCGTAATGAAGGCCCGAAGTGTAACGCGAACAAGCAGCCACGGAAGAACACGTACATCCCGGAGAATGAAGTGACCGTGGGCGCCATGGATTGCATCCCAATCCATGAAAAATTCGGGATCGGCCAATATCTGCGCCAAGAAAACGCCATTTGGCACAACAGTTGCCATGCAATCCCTAGAGGGGCGGAAGAGCGCAGCGTCATGCGGCGTTCGGCGTTGGCGCTGCCCCGGTGCTCGCGGCAACCCCAGTGCCGGATGGCGGCCTTCGGCCTCGTCCGCCCTTCGCTTGGTGACGGTCGCGGATGCCCGCACCGGGGCCGGATCCACCTACGAATTGGCCCGGCGCATGCGCGCCTCGACGCGCGCGGCGGTCAGCAGCCGATGGTCGACCACTTCGGGATACAGGGCAAAAACCGCTCGATTTCGAACACGTGTTCACGGGCAGCCCGTTCCAGACGTTGACGCACGGGACGCGGCAGGCTTCGACACATCAACAGCCGCGGCGCGAGCCTGCGGACGTAGCGATCGCAAAGCACCTGTTGCGGCTCGTCCTGCCAGTCTTCCCGGATCAGACAGGGCGGGAAATCGCCCCCAGCCGGATCCCCGCGCTCGAACCAGGCTGCCCGCGGTCTTGCGCCCGCACGCTCGGCGACCATTCTCTCCAGGCGATAGTTCACGGGAGGCACATAGAACGCCTGCGGGGGTTCCGGGGCCTGCACCTTCAGTTCCGAAGCGGGCATCGCCTGCCATTCGACCTGCGGGGGCGGCAACGCCGGTTCCTGCTCGTCCACGCTGGTGTACAGCAACGCGAGTGGCATCTCGTCCCGGGCATCCAACAGCCAGTACTCGAACCGATCTGCCGCGTCAAAGGGCAGGCGCGCGGCGTTCACCGCCTCGAAGAGACGCTTGCTGGCGGACCGGACTTCATCGACATCCAGGGCCGGATGCACGGGATGGCTCTCCAGCCGGTGCTGCCTGACGGTGCCGACCGCGGCGTAGTTGTACCCGACGATGCGGGTGTAGGTCGCCGCCGGATCGGCCCTTGGCCTGCCCGACTGCGCCCGCGGGCTTGCCGGCAGCCTGTACTGAATCGACCAGTAGTCGCCGTCCATGCTCAGCGCCCGCGCCCTGCCCATCTCGGCGATCTGGACCACGCCCACGAACGGAAGCAACAGTCGCCTGGAGTACAGTTTGATCACGTTGAAGCCTCCCCCCGCTGAACCGATTGTTGGACCAGGGCCCGGCCGGGATGCTGCGCAGGTCTCCAATACCAAGAGGCCCGGGCTGATAGAGACCTGTGATTCCGAACCGCGCCGGGCGATACTCTACGATCCAGCCCTCGAATCTTGTTCGGACATCAAACTGCATGTTCGTTCGACTCCGTTTGCCGTCGGGGTTTCCCGATTCTTGCGCCGCAGCGGGTCCCAGCCATCAGAGACCGGGCCACTGCAACTGGCTGACAAGCTCGATACGGCATCGGGAAGTCGCATGCCATCAGCCGCTCAGCCTCGCACCGCGTCGAGGAAACCGGCCATGTGGGGCAAAGGCGCGTCGGCGGCCCGCACCGCTGCGTACAGGGTTCCGGCCAGGCCCGCGGCCCCCAGCGCTGCGGTCTGTACCCGGCCATCGGCCACGGCATGGGCGCAGGCCCAGTCCGGCAATGCCACGATCCCCTGGCCCAAAGCCGCGAGTTCGATCAGCATGGTGGTGCTCTCGACGACCCGAACCCGTCGTGGCTCGACGCCGGCCGGCCACAGAAAACCCACGAAGACGTCCAGCCGAGCCCGCGAAACCGGGTAGGTAAGCAGAGTCTCGCCTGCCAGGTCGGCGGGCAACACGTGGCGACGCGCGGCCAGTGGATGCCCGGCCGCCATCGCCAGCCTCGTTTCGTAGGCAAACAGCGGCATCCACGTCAGGCCCGGCAGATCGCGCCGGTCGGGGCTCAGCACCACGTCCAGGCTTCCTTCCAGGAGTCGTGGCAGCGGGTCCAGGCTGGCGGACAGCACCACGTCGAGTTCGACGCCGGGGAACCGGTCCCGGTAGACACGCAGGCGCGGCAAGAGCCATTCCAGGCAACTGTGACACTCGCCCGCGATATACAGGCGCCCGCGCTCCCCGCGCACCAGTTCCGAGAGCCCGGCGAGCGTCTCGTCCACCTGCGGAATCACGCGATCCGCCAGGGACAGAAGCGCCCGGCCCGCCTGCGTCGGTCGCAGCGGCCGGGTGGAACGGTCCACCAGCACCACACCCAGCCGGTCCTCCAGCTCCTTCAGCTGATGCGACAGCGCCGACTGGGTCAGGTGCAGCCTGCCGGCGGCCGCGGTCAGACTGCCGGCGTCGGACAGGGCCGACAGCGTCCTCAGGTGGCGCAATTCGATCATGTAAATATCTCATAGTACGGTGAAAATGTTTCGCTTGTGCTCATCATATCAACCCGGGACACTGCAGACTTCACGTCACGAGAGGCTACGACCATGACCATCCTGCATACCCTGGGCATGCCGCGCATCGGCGCAAACCGCGAACTCAAGTGGGCACTCGAGGACTACTGGAAAGGATCGGGTAACGCCGACGCGCTGCTGGGCGTCGCGCGCGAGCTGCGTGCCCGTCACTGGGCCCTGCAGGCCGACGCGGGTTGCCGCTATGTTGCGGTAGGCGACTTTTCCCTGTACGACCACGTGCTGGACATGAGCACCCGCCTGGGTGTCGTCCCGGCCCGGTTCGCAGCCACGAACGATGCCGTGGAGCTCGACACCGTGTTCCGGATGGCCAGAGGACGGGCACCGTCCGGCAGACCCGCCTTTGCCTGCGAGATGACGAAGTGGTTCGACACCAACTACCACTATATCGTGCCGGAACTGGTACCGGACCAGCGCTTCGCACTGTCGCGCGCGGACCTGTTCGAACACGTCGAGGAAGCGAAAAGTCTGGGCTATCGCCCAAAGGCCGTGCTGACGGGTCCGCTGACCTGGCTCTGGCTGGCCAAGGCCCGCGCCGGGCTGGACAAGCTCGGCCTGCTCGATGCCCTGGTCCAGGCCTATGGGGCGATGCTGGCCCGCCTCTACGCGCTGCAGGTGGAATGGGTACAGCTCGATGAACCGATCCTGGCCCTGGACCTGCCGGCGGCCTGGCGCGTTGCATTCGAACGCGCCTACCACGGCCTGCAGCGAACGCACCCGCGCATCCTGGTGGCCAGTTACTTCGGCGGCCTGGGGGACAACCTGGTGACTGCCGCCCGGCTACCCATTGCCGGCCTGCATGTCGACGGTGTCAGCGCCCCGGACGAACTAGCGCAGGTTGCGGACTGGCTGCCCCGGCACAAGGTGCTTTCCGCGGGCTGCGTGGACGGAAGGAACGTCTGGCGCAGCGATCTCGGCGCCGTGCTGAACCGCCTGGAGCCGCTGCAGGCCCGGCTTGGCGACCGGCTCTGGCTCGCACCTTCCTGCTCGCTGCTGCACGTGCCCCTGGACCTGGCCACCGAATCCGAACTCGATCCCGAGCTCCGTTCCTGGCTGGCGTTCGGCCGGCAGAAAATCGAGGAGCTGAGCCTGCTGGGCCGGGCGCTCGAGCGCGGGCGCGAAACGGTGGCCGAGGCCCTCGCCGGCAACCACAGCGCGCTGGCGACACGCCGGGCATCGGCACGCGTCGTCCGGCCGGAGGTGCGGGCGCGGCTGGCCGCCATCGACCCCGGCGATGCACGGCGACCTTCCCCCTATCCGCAGCGCGCCCGCGTCCAGCAGACATGGCTGCAGCTGCCGGCCTACCCTACCACGACGATCGGCTCCTTCCCCCAGACCGCGGCGATCCGCAACGCCCGCCGGGACTTCCGTTCCGGCCGCCTGAGCCGGGAGGGCTACGAGACGCGCATGCGCGCCGAGATCGCCGATGCCGTGGCCGCACAGGAACGGCTGGGCCTGGACGTGCTGGTACACGGCGAGCCGGAGCGCAACGACATGGTCGAGTATTTCGGCGAGCAACTGTCCGGATACGCGATTACTCGGGGTGGCTGGGTACAGTCCTATGGTTCCCGTTGCGTGAAACCCCCGATCATCTACGGCGACGTGGCCCGCCCATCGCCGATGACGGTGGCCTGGAGCCGCTTCGCCCAGTCGCTCACCAAACGGCCCGTAAAGGGCATGCTCACGGGTCCAATCACGATGCTGAAATGGTCGTTCGTGCGCGACGACCAGCCACGGTTCGTGACCGCCCGCCAGATCGCACTGGCGCTGCGCGACGAGATCGCCGATCTGGAAGCCGCGGGCATCGGGATCATCCAGGTCGACGAACCGGCGTTCCGGGAGGCGCTGCCGCTGCGCGCAGGCGATCGCGACCGGTACCTCGAAGAGGCGGTGACCGCGTTCCGGCTGGCCACCGCGGTCGCCTCCGACCGCACGCAGATCCACACGCACATGTGCTATTCGGAGTTCAACGACATCATTACCGCCATAGCGGCCCTGGACGCGGATGTGATCACCATCGAGACCGCACGCTCTGACATGGAACTTCTCGGTGCGTTCGCCGAGTTCGAGTACCCGAACGGGATCGGTCCCGGCGTATACGACATCCATTCGCCCAACGTACCCGAGGTCGACGCGATGGTGGGGTTGATGCAGAAGGCCGCGGCGCGGATCCCCGCGCAACGTCTCTGGGTGAACCCCGACTGCGGTCTGAAGACGCGAGCCTGGCCGGAGGTCGAGGCAGCGCTGGCCGGGATGGTGGAAGCGGCGCACAGGCTGCGTTCATCGGGCCGGGTGGAACCCATTGCCATGGGTACTGCCGCGGCCTCCGCTGCGATCCGGTAGCACGGCAGCGGAAGCTGCCCGCACGGTGGCCTCACGGCGGGTCTAGGATCGTATCTAGAGGGGCCTGTGTCGGGCCATCCGTATCGACGAGGGCAGCGGTCTTCCCTCGCCCGGGCCGGTCATGCCCGGCCGCCACGCCTTGCGCCACATGATGGCGGCAGTTCCGGCGGATCCTGCTGCCCAATGGCGCAGGGGTCTGAATCCGGCACGGCCCGTCGGTGCGGGTGGGGTCGGGGCATGGGCCGCGGTACCGTGACGAAAGGCAGGAGCCGGGCCAGGATACGGCCTCATCGAACGGGCCCAGGCGCGCTTCGGCCGCAATCACGGATAAGCGCTGGGAGATGCGTTCGGTGTCACCTGGCGCAGTGACGGGAACGGGAGGACGCGATGTACCGATGGCTGGTTGCTATGCTCATGATGTGGGCACCCTTGCAAACCCAGGGCGACATGGAACCCGGAACGAATCCTGCGGTCGACCTTCCCGAACCCCGGTTGGCGGGCACGGTCAGCATCGAACAGACACTGGCCGAGCGCCGGTCGGTACGCAGCTTCGCGCCCGCAGCGCTGGACCTGGACCAGGTCTCGCAACTCGCCTGGGCGGCGCAGGGCGTCACCCGGCGCGCGGACGGCTTCCGTACGGCGCCGTCGGCCGGGGCGACGTACCCGCTCGAGATCGACCTGCTGGTCTCGGGGATGGCGGAGATCCCGGACGGGGTTTATCGCTACGATCCCGGTCGGCACCGCCTGGAGCACCGGATCACGGGCGACCTACGCCGCGCCCTCCACGATGCGGCATTGCGCCAGTCGCCCATTCTCGCGGCCCCGGTCGTGATGGTCATTTCGGGCCAGGTCTCGCGCACCGCCCGGCGCTACGGCGCCCGGGCCACGCGGTACGTGTTCATGGAGGCGGGGCACGCGGCACAGAACGTCTACCTGCAGGGGGTCGCGCTGGACATCGGCACCGTCGTGATCGGCGCCTTTCACGACCGCGAGGTCACGGCCGTGCTTGAACTCCGCGAGGGCGAGCAGCCGCTGTACATCCTGCCGCTGGGGAGAACGACCGACCGCTGACCGCCTCGCCGGAACGCAAGTCGCTGCCCCGCTAGCAGCCCAAGTCCGACAGGCTGCTAGACCAGATCGCGCGGTATCCGTGCGTCCCAGTTGCGCGAGTACACGCGGCGCTCGCCCTCGTAGGCGTCGAGCTGGGCATGCAGCAGGAACTCGGTCGGCGTCGACGTGAGTACGGTGCGCGTCACGGTACGCACGGACCAGTCCCCCCGCCGGAAACCCCGTTCCCAGAGCGTCTCGCCGCGGATGGAGTTGAAGTCATCACCTTCGTAGCTATACCACTCCAGGGCCTTGCGCTGCATCTCGAGATCGAGGGCTTCCAGCAGCACGGTCCCCTGATCGTTGACCACCTCGAGTGTCGACCGATCTTCCGCGAGGTCGCGGGTCACCCGCCAGTGGTGTGCCTGAGGCGTCAGCTGGCGAACCGGGGTCGAGGCAGGGCCGCCCTGCGGCTCCGGAAAACCGATGGCGGCGTCGTCCGCGTCGCGGGGCGGACGCACCGGTAACAACAGGTGGCTGGTACCGGCGGTCACCCGCAGGCAGACCGGCTCTGGAGCCGGCCAGGCCAGCGGCCAGTACGAAGTCGACAGCGAAAGCCGCAACCGGTGCCCGGCCGGAAAGTGCTGCGCCACGTCGTTGAATTTGATGCGCACCTGGTACACCCGGCCCGGCTCCAGCGGCGCCGGAGACTCTGAACTGTCGCGGTGGGTCAGATTGAGCAGACCGTAGGTAACGCGGGTCGTCTTGTCGTCGGGGGCCACATCGGAGAGGCGCGCGGCGACCATGGCCACCGGCCGGTCCACGGTCAGCTGCAGATCCAGCTTCGCGGCACCGAGGATCTCCAGCGGTTCGTCCAGCGGTGCGCTGGTGAAGACCATCGCGCCGCCGTCCTCCTCGCGCTGGTCGTGGGGCAGATCCGGGGTCGCGGCATACGAGCACCATTTGCCCGCGAACAGGCCCACGCTGAGCGGCGAACGCAGCGTCATCACGCGCTCCGGGACTGCCTCGGACTCCGGCTCCAGGGTGCCCGGCCAAGCCAGCGTGAAGAACTGCCGGTGCACCTGTGGCGATGGCCATCCGGGCTCGCCGACCCACCAGCCCGGGCGCTCGTCGTAATACGTCGTCGGAGGCACGCTGTCCTGCATCCATACCCGCAGCATCGGTTCGTTCATGATCCCGGTCTCGCGCCCCTTCAGCCAGCGATCCCACCAGCGCAGGCACTCCTGCAGGAAACCGATGGCCGGCCCGGGAACGCCCTGGTGCGGATACTTGTGGCTCCAGGGGCCCACCAGCCCCAGCCGCGGCACCTGCAGGTTGGCCAGCAACCGGAAGACCGCGTTGGAATAGCCGTCGGCCCAGCCGCTGACCGCCATCACCGGGCACTGCACCGCGGACCAGTCTTCACAGATCGAGCCATGCTGCCAGTAGTCGTCGCGCCGCTGGTGACGCAGCCACTGCTCCAGCCAGAAGCCGCTGCCCTCGAGACGCTGGAACCAGAGGTCACGCCATTGCGGACCGACGATTTCGGGGTCCGGCGGAAGCGAGTTGTACGCGAACATCGTCGAGGCCCAGGAGAGATTGTCCCCGAGCAGACAGCCGCCCATGTGATGCACATCGTCCGCGTAGCGGTCGTCGGTGGAACAGACGCTGACCACCGCCTTGAGTGCGGGCGGCCGCATTGCGGCGATCTGCAGGCCGTTGAACCCGCCCCAGGAAATCCCGATCATCCCGACGCCCCCGCTGCACCACGGCTGCTCGCTGATCCAGCGGATCACCTCGACGCCGTCGTCGAGTTCCTGCTGCAGATACTCGTCCTGCAGCACGCCCTCCGAGTCGCCGCTGCCGCGCAGATCCACGCGCACGCAGGCGTAGCCGTGGCCGGCGAAATAGCGGTGGATCACATCGTCGCGGATACGCGTGGAGTCGCGCCGGCGATAGGGAATGTACTCCAGGATCGCCGGCACCGGGTGCGCTTGTGCATCGTCCGGATGCCAGATCCGGGCGGCCAGCTGCACCCCGTCGGACATCGGGACCCAGACATGCTCCTGTTCCCGGACCTGAACGGGGAGATCGGCAACCACCCTCATGCGTTTTCCTCCGCCTCCGCGCGGGCCTCGGATTCATTCACCGCGGCGAACTGCAACGGCAGACGTGCGAGCACCTGCCGATAGATCGGCTCCAGTGCCGCATGGCCTTCGGCACCCACGAAGACCACAGCCACCTCGTAGCTGTAGCTGTCCTGGAAGCGCAGTTCGGCGAGCCGCATCCCCTCGGTCACCTCGATCTCGATCACCACACCGGGGAACGCCGACTCGATGGCCTCGATCTCGACGTCGGTGGGGACACGCACCACCCGGGCATCTTCGTGGCGCCGCACCATGAATTTCGCGGCACAGGCGAAGCGTCCCTGCCTGCTCGGCATCCGCGGGCGCCGGCCGAGCCCCAGATCGATCATGACCTGATGGTGGTAACAGCCGTCGACCATCTGAAACAGCGGCGCATGTGATTTCGAGATCCGGCAGTTGATCTCCAGCAACCAGATCCGGTCGGTATCCTCGTCCCAGTAGAATTCGATATTGAACGGAGCATCATCGTAGTCGACCTGCCGGATCACTCGGGCCGCGATCTCCGCCATGCGCCGCTGGACCGGCTCGGGCAGCGTCGATGGATACTCGTAGCGGGAGAACGAGGACCCCGCCCGGCCCTCGCGCAGGGAATCGACGGTGCCGTAGATCAGCACGTCCCCGTGCCACGAATAGCCCTCCAGCGTGCACTGCCGGCCGGTCGAGATCAGCGACTCGGCGATGCAGTGGTTGCCACCGATCGATCGAATCTCGGGCGGCAGCGTCGCGTGGTCGAGCACCTCGTTGAAGGGGTCGCCGAAGCGCCGGATCCCGGACCGAATGCGCCCGATCGCAGCCCGGAACTCATCGGCATCGCGGACCAGAAAACCGAGGTGCGAAAGCACCGACTTCACGGGTTTGATCCAGAACGGAAAATCCAGCGTCACCTGGGAGAGCGGCTGGGGCGCAAACGGATCCACTGCACAGAAGGCCGGGATATGCCCGGGCACCACCCGCGCCTGTTCCAGGCGGCTCCAGTACTTGTGTTCGCACTTCAGCACCGACTCCAGCGTGGGGCCGGGCAACCCCAGTGCGTCGCGCAGGATCGGCAGCACGGTGCTGACCGGGAAATCCCAGTAGCCGACGACCGCGTCCACCCGGCCGGGGAATTCCCGCAGTCGGCGACGTCCCCTATCCAGCAGTTCCCGGACGGGAAACCGCTCGCCGCACTTGAGCTGCCGATGCGTGAACAGCGGATGGAACGCGTACCCGTTGGCACCGGGAAGGTTGCACAACTGTCCCAGGTGAAACTCGTCGAGACCCACCACGAAGATGTGGAGCGGGTCCGGGCTGTCGGAAACGGACATCGCAATTCACCCTGGTTCACCGGTAGCTTCAGGTCAGCCGCCGGCACCGCGAGTGACCCGCGAATCGCGATTGACCGGCGCCACGCGCCCTCGTTTTTGACTGCATATACTTTCAAAGTGTAGTGGATTCTTCAGGTCCCAGCCGGCGGACAGCCGGGCGTCTCCCGCCATCTGAACCGTTCTGCCCACGGGTGTCTGGCACGCCAGGGAAAACCGGATTTCGCGGACAGGCATCGTGTGCTTCGTGCGAGCGGCCTCCGCCGCGCCAGCCCCCAGCCCCTGCGAACCAACCCGCGCCGACGCGGTCTTCTGCTGAGAACCGAGCCCCGGCCGTCTGCCGGGCGCTCGCCCCCCATTCCATCGAAACGGGAAGGCCTGTGACCGAACCCACCATTCAGCGCGGCACCCTCTGGTTCTGGATGATTCTCAGCCTCGGGGTCGCAGTCGCGATCATCGCACTCGGGCTGGGCCTTGAGCCCCATGGTGCGGCAGTGCTGCGAGCCCCACTCAGTGCACCGGCAGCCGGTGCATTCGGCTTCGGGATGCTGATGGTCTGGGCGGCCTACGCCTACGCGCTTTCGGCCGGCCGCGCCGCCGGCTCGCAGGAGGTGGGACTGGCCACGCTGAACCTCGGCCTGCCGCTGGCGCTGATGCTGCTCTGGCTGGGCGGGCTGCATGCCCTGAGCATTCTCGCGGCGGCCGCGTGGGCGGCGAGCCTCCTGGCGCTGGGGATTCGGCTTGTTCAGCGCGAACCGCTTGCGGGCCTGATGATGCTGCCCATCTTCGGCGTCAGCCTGACGGCAACCCTGCTCTCGTTGACGCTCTGGCTGATGCCGGCAGCCACCCCCTGATCCCGCGGCAGCCGTCGCGGATCCTGCTGCAGTCGGGCCGCCCGGCAGCCAACGCAGGCTCCGCAACCATACGATCCGATGCCCGGTACCCAGACTGCGGGCCAGCTGTTCCTGCTGCCGATCCATCACCCGCACGAGGCCCGGCAGCGCGTCGTACCAGCACAGGCAGTCGTCCTCGAGGTACCGTTTCTGGCGCTGCGCGAAACGCACTTCGCGTCCCCTGTCATCCGCGGCAGACGGTGTTCAGCGAAGGAACCAGCGTGGCCACGACCCGGCTCCCTGGCTGCGGGGCTGCCGCTTCACTCGAGTACGCGCCAGCTACCATCGGGCTGGCGGCAGGCGGTGCCGTAGACCTGTTCGACACGTCCGCCGATCATCGCATCGACCGTGTATTCCCGACACGGACCCGTAGCGGCTTCAAAGGTCCGCGTAGGGGTGACCTGGTACTGAACCCCCGAGTCCGGGTTGACCCAGGCAGTCGATACGCCCGTGCGGACGCTTTCCAGCGTCTGCGCGGTCCTGAGCCGGTCCATATCATCCATGGTCCGGCCGACCGCGCCACCGATGGCCGCGCCCGCCAGCGTACCTGCAATGATCGCCGCGTCGCGCCCAGTGCCCGCACCGATTTGTCGGCCGAGCACACCACCCAACACACCGCCGATCACCATACCCACCTGTTCCTGAGGCACCTGATACGTGGCGCAGCCGGGCAAGCCGACACCCGCGGCCAACAGGAGGGAGGCGAAAATCTTGCCTTGCATCGAACGACCTCCATCGACTGGACCAATGTCTGCCTCACAAGGTTATAGATCAGAACCACGCCCCATGTCCGCGCCCGCTGCGGCAATGTCGACCCACCCACCGGCTCGGGATACGCATGTTCCTCGCTGCATCGTCCGCCCCGGCTGCGCGTCTTGCCGCACGGCATCGGGGCACGGCCATCTCGGGCGGTGAGCGCCGGCTGGAGCCGACGTGCAGCCATTCGCTGACCCGAAAGAACCGGGGATCAGGTCAGGAAGGCGGTTTCCTCCCTCGGACCCGACGCCGGTCGAGGAAGATCGCGAGGGCCGCACCCTGGAGCATGAATAGCGGCAGCGCGGATTTTTTCCAGGGCATGTAGCTACGATGCCGTAGCACAAAAAGTAGTCCACGATGTCGTGGCACTTATCACTCAGGCGTCACCCGATCCACCCCTGGACCCTCGGACCGCATGCCCCTGCTCTCTGCCGCGGCCCAACCGGATTCGACTTTGGTGCAGCCCCGTCAGAGCGGGATCTGGTCGAAGCGCGCAGCACGCCGATGGGCCGCAGCCAGCGCCGGCAGCCCCGACCGCACCAGCCAGAGGGTCTGGTAACCGGCGTCACGGGCGGCATCGAGTTCTTCACGGACGTCCGACAGGAACAGGATTCGTTGCGGCCGAGTGCCGATGGCATCGGCGATGCGCCGGTACGATCCCGTCTCGCGCTTGTGCCCGACCCGCGTGTCGAAGTAGCCGGAGAGCAGCGGGCCGAGATCACCGTCCACGGTATGACCGTAGATCAGGCGCTGCGCGAGGACCGAGCCGGAGGAGTAAATGTAGAGCCGGATCCCGCGTGCATGCCAGGCGCGCAACGCCGACAGGACGTCCGGGTAGAGGTGGCTGACCAGGTCGCCGCGGCGATAGCCTTCCTCCCAGATCAGCCCCTGCAGGGTCTTGAGTGGGGTGACTTTGCGATCGGCATCCATCCAGCCGCAGAGACAGGTCACCACCGCCTCGTCGTTCCACACGTTCGCGATCTGCCGGACCTCGTCCATGATCGCCGCGACCTCGGGTTCGCCGCGCCGGCGCCGGATGAAGTCGGGCATACGCGCGCGGGCATACGGGTAGAGAGTCCGGGTAACGAACTCGATGGCCGTGGTGGTTCCCTCGATGTCCATCACCACGCAGTCGACGGGTTTGAGCATGGCACGGCCTCGTTTCGTGTCGCATTGACAATCATGGCGATCCGGTCGCACAGCGCCGGGATCGTTCCGTCTCCCATCCCTGCGCTCCAGGCGTCCTGCCCTTCCCCTTCGGGCCCGCCGTCGACGGTCCGAATTCCGCTCCCGGCGGATGTGGTCCCGCAAGCGCGCAGCGCGCCCGATGTGGACGCTGCGCGCTTCTCGCGTTCACTGTCCTGTCCTCGAGCCAGCGGCACCCCGAACACGGATGGAAACGGTCCGCGGATGTAACGGGAGCACACCGAAATGGTTTTGCATCCCCTTTATTTTCCGTGCTATCCGCTTCCTTCCGTGGCTGCTTTTGGGCGTCGACTTCCATGATGCCCGGGCATCAGCGCCGACGATGAAAGGCGCCGAGGGCTGAAGAGGCCGAAGGCCGTGATCCGCCATTCCCACGCCAGGGGTGCCGCAGGCGTCGGGGCGCAACAAACGCCGCTACACGGTTCCGTCCTACCCGGCGCCGGGATGGCGGCGGCGGGGTGTGTCACATCACGCTTACGGCAGCCGCGCGGGTGGCGAAGTATAACCCCATCGTTGGTCGATGCCGAAGACCGGCTGGGCGCTCCCCCCTCGTGATTGGGGCACAACGCTCCACCGGTACCGGAGGTCCGGATTTGCGGTCGCGCGATGTTGACAGTCCGTGCGCGCCCCGAGGTGAATCAATCCGGCCGACAGGCGCGCGAGTGCGTGGCCAGAGGTTTCGCTACGGCTTGCGGGGAACGTCGGCCCGCGCGTAACGAACCGGGCCAGAGAACGCCCACCGAATCACACCTGGGTTCGAAACGCGATGCCGGGCAGTGGTCAGCGGGTCGTCGAGCGTTGGTCCCGCCGCGGGTGGCCACGCGGCGCGGTCACAAGGCCGCTTTGCGCGGCATAAAAGGCGGCAAGCTCACGGATCTCGCGGTCACTGAGGTCCGCCGCCATCTGGTTCATCACCGCGTGCCGCCGGCTGCCATCCCGGTAGCCCCTCAGCGCATGTTCGAGATAGCTGGCGTACTGCCCGGAGAGATGCGGGAACTGATCCGGGGCGACACTCGCGCCGCGTTCGCCGTGGCAGGCATCACAGCCCTTTTCCCGATGGACGGCCTCCCCCCTCTCCGCCGGACTTGCAATGGCCATCGTGCTGCCGAGGCCGAGCAGTAGCACCAACGCGCACTCTGACCATTTCACGGTCGCCACCCCCTATTCGACCTGCGCCAGGCTGGAAAAATAGGCTGCAATATCCGCCATGTCCTCGTCGCTCAGGTCGTGGGCCTGGCTGTGCATGGTGGGGTGTTGGCGATCCTGCGCCTTGTAGGCCCGAAGGGCTGCGACGATATAGGCCGCGCTCTGGCCACCCAGTTTGGGCACATGGTAGGTCGGGTAGACATTCTGGTAGGTGGCGATCCCGTGGCAGCCGAGACAGGCGTCGGCCTTCATGCGCCCCGCTTCGACATCACCTGCGGCCTGTATCGTGCCGCCCAGGCAGACGGTCAGGCCAACGGCAATCACTCGCCGGATCGTCTTCGATCCGGCACAGGGCCTTACGGATGACGGTTCAGGGCACATCTCCGGCCACCGATTGACATTTGCGTTGTTCACGAGCAGGTCGCAAGTGAAATCTGCAGAACCTTCGGTGCTGAATCGCTTCAGCAGAGATACACGGGTACCGCGTCGGACCCACGGGTAACGATTTGAACGTTCCTTCGCTTGCGCACCTTGCTTCGTCGCGTCCGGCGTGCGCAGCTGGCCTGGCCCACTAGCCGGCTTCAGCACCCTCGTCCGCCACCACCACATCGCGGTACCCGTGCCACATCGCAAACCCCAGCCAGGGGAAGACCACGATCAGCGCGATCAGGGCGGTCAGGACCGAGAGGCCAAACAATGCGGTAATCAATGCGGCCCACACGAGCATCGGCACCCGATTCCGGGCGAACGCCTTCAGGCTGATCGCGATGGCATCGACCACCCCCACGCGGCGATCCAGCATCGCGGGCACCGTGACGACACCTACGGCGAAGGCAACCAAGGCCAGCACTCCGCCGGCGACGACCACGCCGATCAGGGAAAGGATTCCTCGCGCGCTACCCAGCATCGCGCCGAGCAACTCGCCCAGGTTCGCCGGCACGCCGAGATCGCCGACGTTCATCACCCCGATCCAGAGGGTCATGAATCCTGCCCAGACGATGAACAGGCCGGCGAGCAATACAGCGAATAACCACAACGATCCACCAAGGGCCGGTATCGCGGCCAGGCATTGTCCGATGCCCAGACCCTGACGGCCTCCGTGCTCCAGACGGCGGGCCAGCTCATTCACGCCCACGGCCAGTGCCGGCCCCACCAGCAGAAACCCCGATATCGCCGCCATGGCCAGCCACGGCTGGTCCCAGGTGTACCAGAGGATCGCCAACCCGACGACCGTTACGAACAGGCCGTGTAGCAGGGATGCGGGCGCCCGCCAGATGTCGCGCCACCCGGCTGCCAGCCATTTCAAGGGATGCCGAGCGGAGATCTGGCGGACGGGCGGCGTTCCGGTATCCAGGGTCTGACGTGGCCGGATCTCCCCGAGATCTTCCGGATAGCGGCGCTTGATCAGATCGTCCACCATGGCATCTCCTCGCGCTCAAGCGCAGCTGCAGGCCCACTCTCGTTAAACCTAGCAGATCACTCGGCAGTTTTCCTGCGATCACCCTCTCATCCGTGCGACGGCCACGCCGTCACCTCGTCGAACACCCTTGCGCAGTGCGGCAGGTCCACCATTCACCGGTTGCATCATCCCGACAGCACCCTTCGGACAGCGGCCGCCGGGATCGGTCTCCGGCAGCACGGTCAATACCAGAAGATGCGAACCAGGAACGGGCTCCACGCGACGATCATTGCCACGAGAACCACCGCCTCGGTCCAGATCACGGCCGCCAGGCGCGCCCGGTCCTCCCCATCGGCATCGGCCATGAAAACCCGCGACATCAGCATGTCGAGAAGGATCACGAAGACCAGGACCATCATCACGGCCGGTGCGACCACCGACGGCAGCAGACGCCAATCGTGCAGGTGAACACCATCATAGGCGAGAGGGGCGACGAGCATGACGAATGCTGCGGCGAGCAGCAGCAACGACCGCAGCACGCCCAGACTCTGTAGCCAATGCATCATCCAAAGTGCCCCGACATTCACGGACGTGAGGCCATGATACACGGGACGCCATCCCTCCCCCCGAACAGCCCGGGGCAGCCCGTACCCTGGCTCCATCCCCGTGGGCAGCGTGCCCGCGTTCCCCCGTCTATACTTCGACGCAATGGCGAACCTGTGGGCGGCAAACAGAAACCGGCGTCGGATGCTGATGGTGCTGGCCGGAACGGCGGCGTTTGGTGCCGGGCTGGGCGGGCTCGTCGTCAGCAGATCCACCGGCACCACTCCCGATGCCGAACGCCCGGAAGGCCTGCTGTGGCCTCAGGTGCGCGCCCTGCCTGCGCTGGAACTCGTCAGCGACGGCGGGCAGTCTTTCGGTACCTACGATTTTCAGGGGGCCTGGTCGCTCGTGTTCGTCGGTTACACCTCGTGTCCGGACATCTGTCCAATGACCCTGGCACAGCTGAACCAGATGCACCGGCGCGTGCAGGAGGATGCGCGGCTCTCCCGGATGCAGACGGTTTTCGTCAGCGTGGACCCGGAACGGGACTCGCCGCAGCGGCTTCGCGAATACCTGGGTCATTTCAACGACGACTTCGTCGGGCTCACGGGTGACCCCGCACAACTCGAACTTCTGACCCGGGCCCTCGGCGCGGTGTATATGATGGAGGAGCCGGATGCCCACGGGGATTATCTGATCCACCACAGCTCCGCGATTTTCCTGATCAGCCCCGGGGCCGAACTCGCGGGAATCCTGACCGGCCCGCACGACCCGGCCGGCCTGGCGGAACGCCTTCGTGCGATGCTCGATTTCATGCAGGCCCGCGCATGACCGCGGCACCTCCCCGGCGCGGGTGGGCATGGCTGCTGCTCGCACTGATGTTGACGGCAGGCAACGTGCAGGGCGAGCTGCGGCTGATCGATGGCTGGATTGCAGAGCCACCCCCTGGCTCGCGCATCCTCGCGGGGTATCTGACCCTGGAAAACCGGGGCATCGGGAGCCGTTCCCTGGTCAGGGTATCGAGCCCGCAATTCTCGCGGGTCGAAATGCATCGCACGGTCATCGTGGACGGGATCGCACGCATGGAGGCCCTTGTGCGCATCGAGATTCCGGCCGGTGGCCGACTGGTCATGCAGCCCGGAGCCGACCATCTGATGCTGATCGATCCTGCGACTCGTCTGGAAAGCGGGCAGGAGGTCGAGCTTCACCTGGAGTTCGATGACGGGTCGGCGCGGTCGCTGGTACTGCAGGTGCAGCCTCGTGTCCAACGGGGCGCACCGGGTCACCAGCACCATCACTAGGGGAACGCTGGTTCATGCGCTCGTCATTGCAGGCGAAACGTAGCAATCCAAACGGAATTCTCGAAATCAATATCTTATGGATCGCCACGTCGCTTCGCTCCTCGCGATGACGGATTCTTCATCGTTTCCCTAGTGAGCCATGCGGCAAGTTCATCACCGGATCGCTTCACCAGGCACACAGGCGCTACGTAGGGCCAGTTTGAAATACGATGGCTATTTCTGCGCGTGCCCGCCTTGCTCCGGCGCGTCTGGCCGTGCTCCATAGGCACCGAACTTTCCGCATGGCCCACCAGTGACACTCACCCGCAGAAGCGGATCGCACCCATGGATCGGCCATCTCACGGCGCTTGTCGGGGCCGAACCGCACGATCCGGCGCTGGTGCCAGCCGGCACGGCCTGCGCAGGGGATTGCAATCCACTCCCGAGGCGCGTGGCGGCAGGCAGTCCACAGCGGAATCGGCCGAAGCGGGCGGAAACCTCGGTTACAGCCAACCGTTTTCACAACTGTCGCCGCGCACACGGCGAACGTACTCCGGCTCCGGGCCGGTGCTTTCCTCCGGCACGAGCGTTTCCAACATACTGAGTAACCGGGTCATCGAGAGCATACCCGCCACCTGCCCGGCCCGGTCGAGTACCAGTAACCAATGCTGATTGCGGTTTCGCATCAACGCCAGTGCCGACGCGAGTTTCGCGTCCACGAAGCAGACCGCTGGATGAGGATCGCACAGCATGAACACGGTGGCCTCGTCAGGATCGAATCCCCCCCCCATACCCTGCCGGGCAAGGTCGCGTTCGCTGACGGTGCCGATCAACTTCCCACTCTCAACGACCACAAGCGCCGGCGCATCGGATCTGGCCAGAAGCGCGCCCGCTTCTCGTAACGAACTGCGCGGCCCGATCGCGGCCACGTTTCTCAAGGTGAATTCGCCAATAATCATCTCATAACCTCCGGCCCGACTGCGGCGGCTCTGCGCAAATCTGCACGTGACCGCTCGCCGCTTGCGATACCGGGCCCGCTGTGGCTCTGTGTCGCCGATGATGGCCGATGGCGTCGTGTCGAAGCTGACGCCGCCAATTTTCGGATGGCGGCAACCCGACACGGCGGACACACCGTTACGCCCTGGGCCATTCGCCCGGGGACGTCTATCGCTCCCTCCAGTCGAACGCTGGCGTCCTTGACCGCAAGGCTTCGCTGTCTACACTTCAATTCATAGACGGTGAGAGTGGTGTCGTTAATAGGAATTGTTTTGTTCAACCCGATAAGCCGACCTTTTGACGGCGGGGCCGGCGGAGATCCGGCCGCTGGGAACGCGGCGCAAAATGCTGGGCGGTCGCTTCCTCCTCGCGAAACTCGAGGGCGATACGTTGAACGCCCCCTAGTGGCGCACCGCGCAGCAGCGCACCCGGGATGCCCATATCCGCATGCAATGGTGCATGACGCCACTCGGAACGAGCCCCCTCGCCGGCAACCCTCCGGAGCATGCGGAGCACGAAACCTGCATCGTCTGCCGCCAGCAGGATAAAGAAGTCCGGTTACCGCGGCAGTCCCATTGATCGGTCTTGGTTCAGGAACGGCAACTGCCGCCGTACACAACGCGGTAGATGAGGTGGGACATGGTCGAGGAAGCGCTTCAGCTCCGCCTGGCGGTGGGTGCCCTGGTCATCGGAGTGGCGTTCGGAATCGTGGCGCAGCGTTCGAAGTTCTGCATGGTGGCCGCGATCAGCAACTGGGTCCTGATGCGTGACTATCGGCAAGCACATGCGTACCTGGTGGCGATCACGGTGGCGCTGGTCGGTACCCAGGTGCTGGAACTGGGATTCGCCATCCCGATCGGGGAATCGGGTTTCCGTATCGGCACCCTGGACTGGGTTGCGGCCGCCTCAGGAGGAGTCATCTTCGGTGTCGGGGCGATGCTCGCGGGCGGTTGTGCCGGGCGCACGCTTGTCCGGTCGGCCGAGGGGAATCTGGGTTCGCTGATCGCCCTGATCGCATTTGCAATCGCCGCGATGGTCACCCTGTTCGGGGTGCTGCAACCGGTACGCGCCTGGATCCGCCAGTCTGCCGTCCCGCTGGCCACGGACGACGCCTCGGTTGCGGCGCTGCTGCAGATTCCGCCATGGTGGATCATTGCAGCGGTCGTGGTGCTGGTCACGCTGCTGGTGCTGTTGACCGGGCGACGGACCCGGAGCGCCTGGATGATCGTGTCCGGGGCGGTAATCGGGCTGCTGGTCGCGGCCGGGTGGTGGCTGACGGGATATTTCGCCCATGACGAATTCGAACCGACGCCACCGCTGTCACTGACATTCTCGGGACCCTTGGCGCGCGCCAGTCTCTACGTCACCGCGCAGATCACTACGGGAACGTACTTCGGATTGTTCCTGATACCCGGGGTGCTACTCGGCGCGCTGGCCTCGGCCCTGGCGGGCAGAGAATTCCATTGGGTGATGCCCGACGCATCCCGGGTGGGGGCGTTCACGTTCGGCGGTATGCTGATGGGTGTCGGCGCGATTCTCGCCGGTGGCTGCAACATCGGCCACGGGTTGAGCGGGCTCTCGACACTTTCACTTCAGGCCGTCATCGCGGTAGCCGGGATCATTGCCGGGATGCGCCTGACGCTGGCCTGGCTGCAGTGGCGCGACCGCTGAACCCGAAGCGCTCCTGGATCACTGGCTGAGCACGGCGAACCAGAAACCCAGGTAGCGGTCGGCGAGCAGAGCCGCGAAGAGCGCCAACAGGTAGAAGATGGAATACAGAAAGGTACGGATGGCCCGCTGGTGGCTGCGGGTGACGAGCAGCATCACGGCGTGATATAGAAAGCCCCCCCCGAGCACGAGGGCCGCCAACAGGTACAGCCAACCGCTGATGCCCATCCCCGCAGGCAACAGGGTCACTGCCAGTAGCAGCACGGTGTACAGCAGGATCTGCAGGCGGGTGAAGTCCTCACCGTGGGTAACCGGCAGCATCGGGATGCCGACACGCGCGTAGTCGTCCTTCCGGTAGATCGCCAGCGCCCAGAAATGGGGCGGAGTCCACGTGAACACGATCAGAAACAGCACAAGCGCCAACGGTTCCACCTGCCCGGTCACCGCCGTCCAACCCAGCAATGGCGGCATCGCCCCGGCGGCTCCCCCGATCACGATATTCTGGGGCGTCGCGCGCTTCAGGAACACGGTATAAACCACTGCATAACCGACGAGCGAGAACAGAGTCAGCGTCGCGGTCACGCCGTTGACCAGCAGGACCAGGATCAGGAAACCCGAGAGCCCGATCACGCCTGCGAACACCAGACCGTGCTCCATGCCCAGGTGACCGGATGGCAGCGGGCGCCCGCGGGTGCGGTCCATCAGCGCATCGGCGTGGCGATCCAACACGTGGTTCAGGGCGGCGGCCGAACCAGCCATCAGGCCGATTCCGAGAGTTCCGAACACCAGCGCCTGCCAGGGCACCGAGCCCGGCGCGGCGAGCAGCATGCCGACCCAAGCCGTGAACAGCATCACGGCGACCACCTTCGGCTTGCACAGCGCGAGGTAGTCCCGCCAGTGCCCCAGCAGGCCGTGCTGCACGGTCACGGTGAGCGCCTTGAGGGTCATTCCGTCCACCTCCTCCATCGTCTGCGTCGCAGTACACTGCCGTGTTCCAGCCCGGGTCCGCTCAGTCCCATCCGATGCTCCCGGCCCGATCCGGTCAGTGCGGCCATGGTTGTTTGCGCGGCAACGGGATCGGTCCGGTTCAGCGCGCGCCACAGGGTGAACACGGCGAGCAGCAGCAGCGCCGCCACCGCGTTATGGGCAACAGCGACCGGCAGCGGCAGCTGGAACAGCACGTTCGAGACCCCGAGGCCCGCCTGCAAGAGCAGGAACGCCAGGGTCCCCCCGGCCAGCGCACGTAAGCGGCGATCGCCGCGCCACAGGATGAATACAGCAAGTCCGCCGAGCAGCAGCAGGGTGGTCACCGCGCCGATTCGGTGAGACACGTGGATCGCGGTGCGTGCCGGTGTATCCAGTAAGCCGTATTCATAGTCCAGGCCCCCCCCCCTCCAGAGCACAAACGCCTCGCGGAAATCCGCCTCGGGCCACCACTGTCCCTGACACTGCGGCAAGTCCGGGCAGGTTAGCGCGGCATAGTTGGCGCTGGTCCAGCCGCCCAGCGCGATCTGGACAACCAGCACCAGCGCGCCCAGCGCGGCGAAATGCGGCAGCCATCCACGCGTAGGCTCACGCTCGGTCTCCGACGCGGCCGGCGGTCGGCCGGGGTCTGGCTTTGGCGACGCTCGTCGGCGCGAAGGCCGGGTCACCAGGATCAAGTGCCATAACAGGAGCAGCGTGGCGAACCCCCCGAGCAGGTGCGCCATGACCACGACCGGCTTCAGTTGCAGGGTCACGGTCCACATGCCCAGCAAGGATTGCAACACGATCAATATCAGCAACAGGATCGGTACGACCACCGGCTGCCCGGGCCGGTGCCGCTCGCGCCAGGCCACAACGGCAAGCGCCAGGATCACCAGGCCCAGCAGCCCCGCAGCGTAGCGATGCACCATTTCCTTCCAGGCTTTCGCCACCTCCACCGGCCGTTCCGGGAAGGCGAGGCTGGCCTGCTCGACGACCGCCGGTTGCGTCGGGGCGAGCAGCCGGCCGTAACAACCGGGCCAGTCCGGACAGCCCAGGCCGGCATCGGAAAGGCGGACATAGGCACCCAGCACGATCACCGCCAGGGTCAGCACGAACGCGATCCGAATTCCGACGAAGAACTGCGACTGCGAGTCCATGGTCACCCGATACGCGAGTTGCGAAGCAACTTGCGCACATCTTTCAGCATGTCGCTCCCGCTCACCTCCGGCCCGTAGCGCAACAGGAGGTTGCCGAGCGGATCCAGCAGAAAGACCTGCCCCATGGCACCCTCGCCCAGCCGTTCCAGCACCACAGCCAGGGCTTCCCGGTCACCGGTGACCAGTTGCAGCCGGGGATGATCCTTGAGCAGCGGGGCCAGCTGGGAAAGGCTGCGCGAATCGGTCGACAGGTAGACTCGTTGCACCCGGTCCATGTTGTGGCCGAGCGCCAGCCGCAATTGGCGCGTATTCACCAGCGCCGCGTCGCAGGCAGGGCCGCAACGGCGATCGCCAACGTACAGCAGCGTCCAATAGCCGCGAAGCGCTTCGGTGCCGAAAGACTCCCCGCGCAGGTCCACCAGCGCGACGGGCGCGAGGGGCTGCGGGGGATCCATCAGCTGACCATGGTTGGTATAGGTCGTCGGCTTCCAGACCCCCGGGTTGTGGTAGAGCCAGCTTGCAGTCACGAGCGGCAGCGCAAAGACCAGGACCAGCAGGATCAGCGCCAGCCGGCCGCGCCACCTGCGCAGATCCCGCCCTGACTGCGGGTCGTCAGCGACCGTATTCATGGAACCTCCTTCGGCGGGTCAACACGAGGGCGATGATCACCAGCGCCAGCGCGAGACCGAACCATTGCACCGCGTAGGCCAGGTGGCGTTCGGGCCCCATCGGCAACACCGGGCGCCAGTCGCGCAGGTATCCTGATGGCTGGTCCGGATCCAGGCGCACGGTCAGCGGAACGACGTCCCGCTGCAGCCGCTCGCCCATTGCCTCGAAGTCCAGATACTGGATCACGCGCGGCCAGGTCGCGGCGTCATCCATGGCACCGAGCCGGTAGCCCTCGCCAAACGGGACGTAGACATGGCCCCGGATCGACACGGGATCCGCGCTCAGACCTTCGCTCACGTCGGGCAGCATCCCCCGCTCCGGACTTCGCGGAATCCAGCCGCGCTCGATCAGCACCGCCCGCCCACTGCCGCTGTGCACCAGGGGCGTAATCACGCGATAGCCGATCCGACCCTCCCGGACCTGGTTATCGAGCAGGAACTGCTGCTCGCGCAGGTAATGTCCCGAAACCACCACCGCCTGGAAGCGCAGCGTCTCCAGTGGGTCCGCCGACAGGTCGAGTGGTTGGTACCGCTCCCCGGCTGCGGCCTCGAAGGCGGCCAGCAGCGCCCTTTTCTCATCCGCTCGCTGCAACTGCCAGTGGCCGAGCGCAAGGAACAGTGCCAGCAGCGCAACACCGGCCACCCACGGCACCCATCGCAGGAAGCGAGCGCGCGCCGCGCCCCGCTGATTCACACCCACGGTCGGCGCCATGCCCCGGCTATACTCCTGCTGTCTGCGGCTCGAGAGAGGCACACATGTGGATACAGCTCACCGTGATCGCCTTGCTGCTGCTGATCCTGGGCAGCCTTGCGTCCGGGCTGCTTTTCCTGGTGCGCGACACTCATGAGCGCACGCGCACGGTCCGGGCCCTGACCTGGCGCATCGGACTCTCCATCGCCTGTTTTCTCCTGTTGCTGCTGGGCGCGGCACTGGGCTTCATCCAGCCCCACGGGATCGGCGCGGGCTGAACCACCGATCCCCGATCGGTTTGTGCAGTCGCCGCAGGGGGCGGCAGGTAAAACGCGTTGCAGCGCCGGGGTGCGGCACTGCTGCATCGACACGATTCCGCCTGCTGCCATCGCCCTACAGCCAGTACACGAACACGAACAGAACCAGCCATACGACATCGACGAAGTGCCAGTACCAGGCTACGGCTTCGAACCCGAAGTGTTCCTGGCTCGAGAAATGGCCACGCAGCGAGCGCAACAGGATCACGGCCAGCATGATCACCCCGAGGGTGACGTGAAGCCCGTGGAAACCGGTCAGCAAGTAGAACGTCGAACCGTAGATGCCCGAGGCCAGGGTCAGGTTCAGGTCACGGTACGCATGGCCGAATTCGTAGACCTGAAACGCCAGGAACAGCACGCCCAGCACGATGGTGGCGACAAGCCCCCAGATCAGCTGCCGCTGGTTGTCCCGCTTCAGTCCCCAGTGCGCCCAGGTGATCGTCGCACCGCTGGCGAGCAGGATGGCGGTATTCACGGCCGGGATACCCCAGGCGCCGATGGTGTCGAACGCGCCGCCGAGTGCTTCTGGCCCTGCGGTCGGCCAGGCGGCCTCGAACTCGGGCCACAGGAAGATATTCGTGCTCAGCCCGACCCCTTCGCCGCCGAGCCAGGGTACCGCCAGCACGCGGGCATAGAACAGCGCGCCGAAAAATGCGCCGAAGAACATCACCTCGGAAACGATGAACCAGCCCATGCCCTGGCGGAAGGAGCGGTCCACCTGTGCGTTGTAAAGGCCCGCCCGGCTCTCCCCGATCACCGTGCGGAACCAGCCGAACACCATGTACAGCATGATCGCCGTGCCGGCCGCCATGATCCAGGGCCCGAGCGGGATATGGCCGTTGAAGGACATCCCGATGCCCACCACGAGCACGCCGAGCCCCACCGAACCGATGATGGGCCAGCGGCTGCCGTGCGGGACATAGTAGGTACCCTGTGCATGTGCCACGTCATGTCCCCCGTTCATCGGATTGCCCACGCGGCCCGCTCGCCGTGTCCTTCAGTTCGAACAGGGTGTAGGCGAGCGTGATTCGCTCGACGCGCGGCGGGAGCCCCGGATCCACCACGAAGGCCACCGGCATCTCGCGTGATTCGCGCGGTCCGAAGGCCTGCCGGGTGAAACAGAAACACTCGGTCTTGCTGAAGTGGCGCGCGGCGGACGAGGGCGAAACGCTGGGCACCGCCTGCCCGACCGCGGCGTCCTCGCGCCGGTTGCTGGCCACGAAGTGGGTCACGTACTGCCGGCCCGGGTGCACTTCCATCTGCGTCACCGCGGGGGAGAACCCCCAGTCGAGCCCCTGGTTCCGGATCGCAACGAACTCCACGATCACGGTACGCTCGGTGTCCACCGTCGCGACCGCCGGGGCCGAAGTCCCGGTCAGCGACGCGCTGCGGCCGTTGAGTCCGGTGACTTCGCAGATCACGTCATACAGTGGCACCAGCGCGAAGCCGAATCCGAACATGCCCAGCACCACCGCCCCGAGCCGGATCGCGGTACGCCGGTTGCTGCGCCGGAGATAAACGTCGTTCCCTTTCATGAGCGCAAGGCCACGCTGATGATGAATCCCGCATAGAAACCCGCGGCGACCAGCGCCAGCAAGACGGCGGTCACTACCACCCGCCGCCGACGCCGTTTCCGGTCAACCATCGCAGCCATGGGTCACCTGACCTGCGGCGGAGTCGTGAAACTGTGGTAGGGCGGCGGCGACGACAGCGTCCATTCCAGCCCCTGCGCGCCCTCCCAGACCCGGTCGCTCGCCCGGGCACCCCCGCGCACGGCCTGGACGACGATGTACAGGAAGATCAACTGCGCGAAACCGAAGCCGAATGCGCCGATGCTTGCGATCTCGTTGAAGCCGGTGAACTGCGTCGCGTAGTCCGGGATCCGCCGGGGCATTCCGGCCAGGCCGAGAAAATGCATCGGGAAGAACGTGACGTTCACAAAGATGGTCGACAGCCAGAAATGCCACTTGCCCAGGGTTTCGTTGTACATGTGGCCGGTCCACTTCGGCAGCCAGTAGTAGACCCCGGCCATGATCGCGAATACGGCACCCGGAACCAGCACGTAATGGAAATGCGCCACCACGAAATAGGTGTCGTGATACTGGAAATCCACCGGTGTGATCGCGAGCATCACCCCGGAGAGCCCGCCGATGGTAAACATCACGATGAACCCGATCGCGAACAGCATTGGCGTCTCGAAGGTCATCGACCCGCGCCACATCGTGGCCACCCAGTTGAACACCTTGACCCCAGTCGGGACCGCGATCAGCATCGTCGAGAACATGAAGAACAGCAGCCCGGCCAGCGGCAGCCCGACCGTGAACATGTGGTGCGCCCAGACGATGAACGACAGGAACGCGATAGCCGCCGTCGCGTACACCATCGACGTATAGCCAAACAAGGGCTTGCGCGCGAACGTCGGCAGGATCGTCGAGACGATGCCGAAAGCAGGCAGGATCAGAATGTACACCTCGGGATGGCCGAAGAACCAGAAAATGTGCTGGAACATCACCGGGTCACCACCGCCTGCGGCGTTGAAGAAGCTGGTCAGGAAATACTTGTCGGTCAGCAGCATCGTCACCGCCCCCGCCAGCACCGGCATCGCCGCGATCAGCAGAAATGCCGTGATCAGCCAGGTCCAGATGAACATCGGCATCTTCATCAGCGTCATGCCGGGTGCCCGCATGTTCAGGATCGTCGCGATGATGTTGATCGCGCCCATGATCGACGAGAGCCCCATCAGGTGGAGCGCGAAGACCAGAAATGGAAACGCGTCCCCGGTCTGCAGCACCAGCGGCGGATAGAGGGTCCAACCGGCCGCCGGTGCCCCCCCAGGCATGAACAGGGTAGAAAGCAGCAGGGTGAACGCGACTGGCAGGATCCAGAAGCTCCAGTTGTTGATGCGGGGCAGCGCCATGTCGGGCGCGCCGATCATCAGCGGGAGCTGCCAGTTGGCCAGGCCTGTGAAGGCCGGCATCACCACGCCGAAGATCATCACCAGCGCGTGCATCGTGGTCATCGAGTTGAAAAACTGGGGATCGACCAGTTGCAGGCCCGGCTGGAACAGTTCGGTACGGATCACCAGCGCCATGCTGCCGCCGACGAAGAACATCACCAGCGCAAACACCAGGTACATCGTCCCGATGTCCTTGTGGTTCGTGGTGAACAGCCAGCGGGTGATGCCGCGCGGACGTTCCTCCTGGTGGATCACTTCGGAACTTACTGCACTCATCAACCGTATCCCCTTGTCGTCAACCCCTTGGCGTCGAAGCGGCTAGCGGGCCGAGCCGATCCGTGCAGGCGTAACCACATCGCCAGTGTCGTTCCCCCAGGCATTGCGCTGGTAGGTGATGACGGACGCAAGATCCGCGTCGCTCAGCTGGGGGCCGAAGGCCGCCATCGCGGTGCCGGGTTGGCCCCGGATCACGATCTCGAGGTGCTCCTCCAGCGCGCCCGTGGCGATCGCGCTGCCCTGGATGGCGGGAAACACTCCCGGTATGCCCTCGCCACCTGCCTGGTGACAGGCGGCACAGTGCGTCTCGTGCACTTCCCTGCCCCGGGCCATCAGGTCGTCCATGCTCCAGTCGGCCATGGCCAGCGTCTCGTCGGCCGCTTTGCTGGCGCGTTGTTCCTCCAGCCATGCCTGCCAGCCGGCCTCGTCCTTGGCGACCACCACGATGGGCATGAAGGCGTGGCCGCGTCCGCACAGTTCCGCGCACTGCCCGCGAAACACGCCGGGTTCGTCGATCCGGGTCCAGACCTCGTTGATGAACCCGGGGATCGCATCCCGCTTGATGGCCAGGTCCGGAACCCACCAGGCATGAATCACGTCACTGGCCGTCAGCAGGATCCGGATCCTTTTTCCCACCGGAACCACCATGGGATTGTCCACTTCGAGCAGGTAATGCTCGCCCTTTTCCTCGAGACCGAGAATCTGTTCCTGGGGTGTGGCCAGATTGCTGAAAAAGCTCACTTCCTCGTCCAGGTACTCGTAATGCCACTTCCACTGGTAGCCCGTGACCTTCACCGTCATGTCGGACGCCGAGGTGTCCTCCATCGCGATCAGCACACGGGTAGCCGGGATCGCCATGCCCACCAGGATGGACAGGGGAACGAGCGTCCAGAGAACTTCCACTGCGGTATTTTCGTGGAAACGGGCAGCCTTGACGCCCAGGGACTTGCGGTGTCGGAGGATCGAATAGAACATCGCGGAAAAGACTACGATGCCGATTGCCACACAGATCCAGAAGACCAGCATATGCAGGCCGTACACCCGGCTGCTGATCTCGGTGACACCGACCGGCAGGTTCAGGCCGTAATTGCTCGCCGCGGCCGCCCCGGGAAAACCCAGAAGCCACACGGACAGCCCGACACGAACTGTGCTGGCCGTCGTTCCAGAGCTCATAAGCCCCCCCTGCGCGGCGACGCGCTAAACCGTCGGCTAGCCCTCATCCTGGCGAACGGCCCGCGGTGCCGAATGCCGCATGCCCAGCGAACCACGTGGGGATACGTCGGAATGGCGCCGCTTGCACCGGCTGTCAGGCATGTCCGGGCCTTTTCCGGAGTCTAGACCAGGAACTCTGAAGCACAAGACCTACTGTGCAGGTGGGGTTAAAGGCCTCTGGAGTGAGGACCTGTTGCTGGTTGGGTGCCGTTCACGATTACGGTGCGCAGCGCCCGGCCCAACGATGAACCTCTTGAGAAACAAACTCCCACGTTGGAGTGAAATCAGTGGGTTATCAGAGTGCCAACGTACCGAGCCGCAGCCCGTTTCTCCGTGAACACCTGCCACGCCTCCTGTAACCGCTTGATTTTACCAACCCTTAGGAGCTTGTTCCTCAAGAGAGGAATCCCAAAGGGCCTTCCACGACCGCATACCGTCCGCCGCCGATCGGGGAACCTCCAGCCCGGCGCGGCCACGACTACGCAGTGCAAACCAGACATGCGCCTCGTGCAGGTTAGTCGGACGAGCAAATGCTGACAGACTCGACGCCTGCACCGCCGCGTCGCAGCCTGTCCAGGTGGCGATCGAAGCGTTCGAACTCGGTAGAGTAGCCAGCCTCCCGATCGTAACCGGCGCGATAACGCCGACGCTGTCGTGAAAACTCAGCGCAGGGCCGCGCTCAGTCTGGCCAGATTCTCCGGCCGCTCCGGTAGGGATCGGCCGTCGGCGCTCGTGCAGCCGGTTCGGTGGCAGCGTCCGGCTGCGCAGCGGCACCCGCGCTGGCAGTGGCCTGCGCAGCGCCACGCCTGCCGGGTTTCGCCGCGTTGCCGCCAGCCGCGGGCGTCTTGCGTGCCGCAGACCCCGGGCCCCGCGTGGAGCCGCTCTTGGCCTTGCGGATCGAATCCATCAGGCGGCGTTCGGTTCGGGTTTCGTTAGTCATGGCGAGGGGCGAAGATCTCCGTGATCAGGTCGTTGATCTCGGCCGCCGCGGCCTCCCCGCGGCGGCCCACCTGGAAGACGCTGCGGCCCTCCAGCACGCAGTGGCGGTGGATCGAGCGACGCCGCAGCGAGGTGCATGCCACCGGCAGATCCAGTTCCTGCACCGCCTCCGGCATCAGGCGCGAGAGCGTGGTGCGGAGTTCGGTCTGGCTCATCACGATCAGCGCACGCAGTCCCGGGTTTTCCGGGCGCATCTTCTCGATGATCCGGGCGATGTGGCTGGTGGCCCAGAGGTCCATCGGCGACGGCTGCACCGGAATCAGCACGTATTCGGCGATACGCAGCGCGTGTTCCGTCTGCGGGGCCTTGATCGACGGCGGACAGTCGATGACTACGTGCGTATGTGCCTCCCTGAGCGCGCCAACGGTCTTGCCGAGCCCGTAGGCGGCGGCGACCACGGGGGGCAGCCCCGAATCTTCGTCACCGATCAGGCGCCACTGGTAGGCCGACTGCTGCGGGTCAGCATCGACGATGACCACCGAATCCTGCCGCGACAGGCCCGTCGCAAGATTCAGCGTCAGCGTGGTTTTTCCGGTGCCTCCCTTGTTCCCGACGACGGCCAGAATGCTCATGTCCTCACCGCCTCCGGAAGATATGACGTATGCCGCGGCACCCGAACCCGGCCCTGCAGCAGCACGACCGCGGGCCGGGTGGGCCAAGCGTGCTCGCGGCATTACCGGACCGGTCGTCCCGCACGCCGCTCCGTGGTGACGCTAGCACGCACCACCAGGACGGTCAACGCGACCGCTCACGGTCGTCCGGACGCCCTGCAGGGTCTGGTCGCCCGAACGCGGTCGTCGGAACACGAACGCCTGGAACTGGATCCGCTGGCAGACGTCGAATGGGTGTAAGGCAACAGCACAGCACGACGGGCTGCTTTCCCTGGCCCGAGATCACAAGGCATGCCGGAACACCTCAGGGCAGCGGTCACGCGCTCCGCCCCTGACCGGTTGCGCAGGTACAGAACTGCCTGGCCCATGCCAAGTGGCGTGACTATGCTCTAAAACATCCGTAGGAGGAGGTCACAGACGCTATGGATTTCGCGGAAACCCTGATCGCCCAGTACGCCCGGGACTACCAGAAACGGCAGGAAGCGGAGCTGCCGCTGACGAAGTATCTGGAGGCCTGTGCCGACGATCCGATGATGTACGCGACCGCGGCCGAACGGCTGGTGGCCGCGATCGGCGACCCGAAGGTCGTCGACACGTCCAAGGACGAGCGACTCGGGCGCATCTTCCTGAACCGGACGATCAAGGTCTATCCGGCGTTCGAGGACTTCTACGGCATGGAGGAGACCGTCGAGCGTATCGTCGGCTTCTTCCGCTACGCTGCGCAGGGCCTGGAGGAGCACAAGCAGATCCTCTATCTGCTCGGCCCGGTGGGTGGCGGCAAGTCGTCGCTGGCCGAACGCCTGAAGGCCTTGATGGAAAAGCACCCGATCTACGTGCTGAAAGCCGCCGACGAGCTCTCGCCGGTGTTCGAAAGCCCGCTCGGCCTCTTCGATCCCGAGGCGCACGGACCGGAACTGGAGGGGCGCTTCGGCATTCCGAAACGGCGGCTGACCGGATTGATCTCGCCTTGGGCCGTCAAGCGGCTGGACGAGTTCGGTGGCGACCTGTCGCGCTTCTCCGTGGTGCGCCTGTACCCGTCGAGGCTTCGGCAGATCGCGGTCGCGAAGACCGAGCCCGGCGACGAGAACAACCAGGACATCTCCTCGCTGGTCGGCAAGGTCGACATCCGCAAGCTCGAGCTCTACAGCCAGAACGACACCGACGCCTACAGCTACTCGGGCGGCCTGAACCGGGCGAACCAGGGCATCCTGGAGTTCGTCGAGATGTTCAAGGCCCCGATCAAGATGTTGCACCCGCTGCTGACCGCGACCCAGGAAGCCAACTACGTCGGCACCGAGAACATCGGCGCGATTCCGTTCCAGGGCATCATCATGGCGCACTCGAACGAGGCCGAGTGGCAGACCTTCCGCAATAACCGCAACAACGAGGCGTTCCTCGACCGGATCTCGGTGATCAAGGTGCCCTATTGCCTGCGCGCGACCGAAGAGCGGCAGATCTACGAGAAGCTGATCCGCACCAGCGAACTGAGCGAGGCCCCCTGCGCCCCGTCCACGCTGGACCTGCTGGCGAAATTCTCGGTACTCACACGGCTGAAGGAACACGAGAACTCGAGCCTGTACTCGAAGGTGCGCATCTACGACGGCGAAAGCCTGAAGGACACCGACCCGAAGGCGAAGTCGATGCAGGAATACCGCGACGTTGCCGGCGTCGACGAGGGCATGCACGGCGTCTCGACCCGGTTCGCGTTCAAGGTGCTTTCCGAAACCTTCAACTACGACAACCGCGAGGTCGCGGCCGATCCGGTGCACCTGTTGTATATGCTGGAGCAGTCGATCCGGCGCGAGCAGTTCCCGGAGGAAACCGAGCGTCGCTACCTCGAATTCATCAAGACCGAACTCGCGCCGCGCTACGCGGATCTCATCGGCAACGAGATCCAGAAGGCCTACCTCGAGTCTTATCACGACTTCGGCCAGAACCTTTTCGAGCGCTACGTCGCCTACGCCGACGCTTGGATCGAGGACCACGACTTCAAGGATCCCGACACCGGGCAGATGCTCGATCGCGGGTCCCTGAATCAGGAACTGTCCAAGATCGAAAAGGCCGCGGGGATCGCGAACCCGAAGGACTTCCGCAACGAGGTCGTCAAGTTCGCGCTGCGCGCCCAGGCGAACCAGGGCGGAAAAATGCCGTCGTGGACGTCCTACGAGAAGATCCGCGAGGTGATCGAGAAGCGCATGTTCAGCCAGGTCGAGGATCTTCTGCCCGTGATCAGCTTCGGCACTAAGGCGGACTCGGAACTCGAGCGCAAACACAGTGACTTCGTGCAGCGCATGGTCGAGCGCGGTTATACCGAGCGCCAGGTGCGCCGGCTGGTCGAGTGGTACATGCGCGTCAAGCAGACCGGCTGAGTTGCCGGCGGAGGAATCCGATCCCGTGGTCAACATCGTCGACCGGCGCCTCAACCCGAAGGACAAGAGCCTCGCGAACCGCCAGCGCTTCATCCGCCGGGCCAAGCGGCAGATCCTGGACGCGGTGCGCGATGTCTCGGCGAAGCGCAAGGTCACCGAGGTGGGCCAGGGGGAAGAGGCGATCCGCATCCCCTCCGACGGCCTGCAGGAACCTTCTTTCCGCAAAGCCTCCGGGACCGGCGTGCGACGCCACTTGATGCCCGGCAACAAGGAATACCGTGCCGGTGACACCATCCCCCGCCCCGAGGGTGGTGGCGGGCGCGGCGCAGGCGGCAGCCCGGATGGCGAGGGCGAGGACGAGTTCCAGTTCACCGTGAGCCGCGACGAGTTTCTCGACCTGTTCTTCGAGAACCTCGAACTCCCGGCACTGGCCCGCACCCAGCTCTCCAAGATCGAGCAGCAGGGCTTGCAGCGGGCGGGTTACTCGGTATCCGGCTCACCGGCCACGCTGAACCTGACCCGGACGATGCGCAACTCGCTGTCGCGGCGACTCGCGCTGCATCGGCCCAAGCGCGACGAGATCCTCGACCTCGACCGCGAGATCGATCGGCTGGAGCGCTCGGGCAAGGAGCCGGAACGCCTGCGCGAACTGATCCGCGAGCGCGAGGCGCTGACCCGGCGCTCGCGCCTGATCCCCTACATCGACCCGATCGACCTGCGTTACAACCGCTTCGTGCCGACCCCACGCCCGATCTCGCAGGCGGTGATGTTCTGCCTGATGGACGTCTCCGGCTCGATGACCGAGGACATGAAGGACCTCGCGAAGCGCTTCTTCATGCTGCTGTATCTGTTCCTCGAACGCCGCTACCGGCACGTCGACATCGTGTTCATCCGCCACACCCACATTGCCCAGGAGGTCGACGAGGAGACCTTTTTCTACTCCCGCGAAACCGGCGGCACATTGGTTTCGCCTGCGCTCGACGAAATGAAGCGGGTCGTGCGGGAACGCTATCCGCCGGGCGAGTGGAACATCTACGCGGCACAGGCCTCGGACGGCGACAACACGCCCTCCGACAACCCGATCGCGTTCCGGACGATGGAGGAGATCATCCTGCCGCTATGCCGGTATTTCGCCTACATCGAAGTCGGCGAGGAACGCGGCTGGGAGGCGAAGACCACACTGTGGGAGGTCTACGAGCGCCTGGTCGCGGCCGGACACCCGATCGCGATGCGCAAGGTGAAACAGCGCGCGGACATTTTCCCGGTGTTCCGGGACCTGTTCACCCCCGCGGAACTGAGGGCCTGAAATGAGCCGAAGCCTCGAATCCGACGCCCGGCTGCTGTACACCGGCCCCGACTGGGACTACCGCCTCGTGCGCAAGACCTTCGACGCGATCGAACGGATCGCGATGGGCGAGATGGGTCTGAACCCCTACCCCAGCCAGGTCGAGGTAATCAGCTCCGAGCAGATGCTGGATGCCTATGCCTCGATGGGCATGCCGCTGTTCTACCGTCACTGGTCGTTCGGCAAGCACTTCGCCCGCGACGAGATGCTCTACCGCAAGGGCATGACCGGGCTCGCCTACGAGATCGTGATCAACTCCAACCCCTGCCTCTGCTACATCATGGAAGAGAACACCATGACGATGCAGACGCTGGTGATGGCGCACGCGGCGTTCGGGCACAGCCACTTCTTCCGCAACAACCAGCTGTTCAAGGCCTGGACCGACGCCGACTCGATCCTCGATTACCTCGATTTCGCGAAGCGTTATGTCAGCGAGTGCGAGGAACGCTACGGCGCCGATGCAGTCGAGCGGGTGCTCGACTCCGCCCATGCGCTGATGAGCCACGGCGTGCACCGCTACCCGCGGCGCACGCTGAACCTGAAGCAGGAGATGGAGCGCGAGCGCGAGCGCCGCCGCTTCCAGGAACAGAGCTTCAGCGACCTTTGGCGCACCCTCCCCCGGCGCGAGTCGGACGACGGCGACGACGATCCGGACCTCGACGCGCGCCAGCACCGCCTCGGCCTGCCCGAGGAGAACCTGCTCTACTTCCTGGAAAAGCACGCGCCGCGGCTGGCCCACTGGCAGCGCGAGATCCTGCGCATCGTGCGTGTGGTCGCCCAGTATTTCTATCCTCAGCGCCAGACCAAGGTGATGAACGAGGGCTGCGCCACCGCAGTGCACTACGCAATCATGAGCCGGCTGCACGAGACCGGGCAGATCACCGACGGGGCGTTCATGGAATTCCTGCACGCCCACACCAACGTGGTGTTCCAGCCCGAGTTCGACGATCCCCGCTTCTCGGGCATCAACCCCTATGCACTGGGTTTCGGCATCCTGCAGGATCTGAAGCGTGTCTGCGAGGATCCCACCGACGAGGACCGGCGTTGGTTCCCGGACATCGCCGGTAACGGCGACGCCCTCGGCACCTGGAAGACCGCTTGGGCGGAATACCGCGACGAGAGCTTCATCCTGCAGTTCCTGAGCCCCCGGATGATGCGCGAGTGGCGGCTCTTCTCGGTGCTCGACGATGCCGATGAGCGCGATTTGATCGTCGACGCGATCCACGACGACTCCGGGTACCGCGAGCTGCGCCGGGCACTGGCGGCGCAGTACGACCTGGCCCGCCACGAACCCGACATCCAGGTGGTCGACGTGGACCTTGCCGGCGACCGTCGCCTGGTGCTGGAACACCGCGTGCTGGACGGACGCCTGCTGGAGGAACGCAACACGCTGATGGTGCTGCGCCACCTCGCCAACCTGTGGGGGTACCCGGTGACCTTGGCCGAGGTCGATGCACGCGACCACCATATCCTCCACGAGTACGACGACGTCGAGCCCGATCGGGTGATCGCCTGACCGGGCCTCGCCCCACACTGTCGCGGGACGAAGAAATACCCGATCATTGGGCGCCTCGAAAGCATGGGGGGACTGCCAATGGATCCAGCGGACGAGGAGGTCGGAGCCAGGTACAGCCTGCGCCAGCGGCTGTACCTGCATCTGGAACCCACCGCCTGGCCGCGCACGGGCCTGTCGCCGGCCAACCTGGTCATCGCGGTCCTGATCGTGTTCGCGGCGCTGCTGGCCATCCTCGAGACCGAGGAGACCCTGCGCGCCGATGCCCCGAGGTTCTTCCAGTACGCCGAGTTCCTGATACTGCTGCTCTTCTCGACCGAATACATGGCGCGACTGTACGCGGCCGGCGAGGATCCGCGCTATCGCGGGGTCTTGGGCCGTCTGCGCTACATGCGTACCTGGTGGGCGATCGTCGACCTGCTGGCGATTCTTCCCTCCCTGGTCACGATGGGGGGGCAGAACACCTTTCTGCTGCGTTTGCTGAAGCTCCTCCGACTGTTGCGCCTGTCCCGGCTCGGCCGATTCTCCCGTGCCTGGAGCGCGATCGCCCAGGCGGTCCAGCTGCGCAGCTTCGAACTGTTGCTGAGTTTCGGGGCCGCCGGCATGCTGCTGATCCTGTCCAGCGCCTGTCTCTACCTCGTCGAGGGCGGGGAGCAGCCCGAGGCGTTCGGCAGCATCCCACGCGCCCTCTGGTGGAGCGTCGCGACGCTCACCACTGTCGGCTACGGCGACGTGACACCGGTTACCGCCCTTGGACGGATTCTCGCAGGCATCACCGCACTGGCCGGAATCGGGCTGATCGCACTGCCCACCGGAGTGCTGGCCTCCGCGTTCAGCGACGCGCTGCGCCGCCAGGCGGCACACGACCGTAGCGGCCAACGGGAAGAATAACCGCTGCCGGCGCCGGATACCGCGATACGAGCCCCCGCGACGGGCCGTTGACCGCCCCGGCCATTGGCAACGAACCCGGGACCGGCATCCGCTTTACCACGGACTAGCAGCCTGTCGGACTTGGGCTGCTAGGCCCCATTGCCCTGAGGCGGAAACCACGTTTCAGCGGGCTTCGCCGGCTCCCTGAAACCGGTGCGTCAGGGATCGCCCGCCGCGAATCGGCCGGGCCAATCCGCTATCATCGGGCCTCTCCCGCGGACACAGGATTCTCAACACGATGCTGGGCACCCCCGGCGCCGCCGGTGCCATCCGCCTGATGCTGCTCGGCTCAGGCGAACTGGGCAAGGAGGTCGCGATCGAGGCGCAGCGCCTCGGCGACGAAGTCTGGTTCAGCGAGGTGTCCCCGCGCCCACACGATACCGGAATGGTGACCCTGGTCTCGCAGGATCTCTCGGAGTTCGCACTGCACGTACGCGCGATCCTCCGGCTCCTGATCCCCGGGATCCGACTGCTCGGGCCGTCGGCGTCGGTCGCGCTGCTCACCGACGGCGGGCGCCGCCGTGGGGGCCGCTGGCACGCACCACGGTGGCATCGACCACGCGCCCCGCGATCTGGCGGCGCAGCCAGCGCCCGGTCTCCGCCCAGTCGACCGGCGCGGCGGCCAGTGCGGGAAGCAAGAGCAGCAGGTGATCGCCCTCGTCGTTCACCGTGATGCGGTGGCGGGCAGAGGCTGCATCGGACTGCAGGGTCAGGCGCTCCCACTGGATCACCTCGCCGCGGGCAACCGTGGCGCGCAGAGCGGAGGCGAGTTGCTGAAGATCCGCGACCACGGCCCGGCACAGCGCTTCCTTGCCGGGCCGGTCCGACAGGTCGCTGAACTCGCAGCGCAGGCCGTCGACCGTGGCCCAGGCAGGGGGCTGGCCCTGCACCAGCGCCCAACTGCCGGTGACCGACGACCCCGGCGGTGCCCGCAAGGAGGCCGCCCGTTCCGCGGATCCGCACGGGTGGCGGCGGCAGAATTCCATTGCCAGCAGGGGCTCCACCAGGACCCAGGCATCCACGCGGGGCCAGGCGACCCAAAGCGGCCGGTCGTCGATCTGCAGCACGATTCGGTCGTACCGGTCCAGGTGCACGTCGACACGCCGCGCCACATACAACGCCGCCTGCGCGGCCCGCAGTTCCTGGACATACCCCGCCGTGGCCTGCCGCCAGCTCGCCAGCCTACGCTGGGCATCCGGCCCGCGGCGGCGGTCCTGCAACGCCCGCTCGAGTTCGGCCTCGTAGGCACCGATCAGGGCGTCGACCACCAGCACCGCGAAATCCAGGCGGGCAGCCGGAGTCGCGTCGGCCAGTCCCCCGACCACCGCGCCCAGCGCGCCGGGCTGGGCGCGGTGGTCGCGGCGAGCCCGTCGCAGCCGGTTCGGCCAAGCAGAGCGCGACGGCCAGCAGGATCGTCACGGCAACGCGTCCGCGGCCCCCACAGCGACCCTGTCGTTACTCGATCCGCATTCCGTTTCTTGGCTGTCCGGCTCAGGGCACCACAAACCGCGTTGCTCGGATCCCTCCTGAGCTTGGACCGGCGGCCGCCGCACGGTCATCGGCCATCCGCCTGCCCGCTCTGCCATCGACCAGACTCCGCCATCGCATCGACGAAACTTCGCTGGCCCCGCATCAGCGGCGTGCATTGGCGGTACGCGGCGGCTTCCTGGCCCCGGTACAGATCAGCGAGGTACCGATGGACGAATAGCTCGGCTGCATGTGATCCGTTCGCCCACCCTGCCGCCACACCCAGGTGCCCGCTCGCGTAGTGGTTCCGTGGCTGCTCATTCACGTTTACCGCATCGGACTTCGGGGCGCTTGAAAGCAACCGGCGCGAGCGCGTAACGTATGTGCATTCGACCGTGAAGAGGCAAACCCGATGCGCGTGATGTACCGACCCCAGCCCCGCACCGACCAGCGGGCCACGCTCACGATGCTGTTCGCACTCACGGGCCTGGTCCTTACGCTGCAGCATCCCGATGCACTTGAGGCACCCGCCCAACTCGTGTCCAAACTGGATTTTCCGACTCCCGCGCACGTGATGGAACTGCGTCCGGAGAGCCCGCCGCCGTGGATGGACGGTGACCAGATGATGGCCGACGAGGCGGAAGACCTCCCGGCGATCGCCACGGTCGGACGCGAAACGCCGCCAGCAGACCTCCGCGAGCGCCCGCAGCGCTGACCAGCGGTCTGGGCAACCTTCCCCGGGCGTGGTCTGCCGGCCCCGATCCTCAGCATCTGCGCGGCGCCCGCAATCGCCCCCCTTTACCGAAATCCCTGGAACCCCGGCAACGGAAGGCACGGTGCGGCCTGCGTGTCCATCTGCCGATCACGGCCGTACTTCGGGGCAGAAACGCGCGGACCGTCGGGCGACACTGCCCGGCCCACTGATGACGCTGGTCTTGGTTGCGGACCTACCCCGAGCGTTGGCACAGCGGCGGCTCACCAGGCTCCAGGACTACCGACCTTCAACGCCGCGGTAACCCGGAATGCAGGCCAGACCGGACGACCGGCACACATGTTGCCGATCGGCACAGGCGATCAGTCCAGATCCTCTTCCGTCTCGGGTGCCGAATGCGCGGCCAGATCGCCGCGCAGCGTGTGATACCAAACGTTCGGCTCCGTGCGCAGCAGGTGGCCAAGCGTGTGAAGCTCCTGAATGGTCAGGTGGTGCATGACCGCTTCGGTACCATCGTCGAGCTTCAGATGCACCGCCGCACGACGCGGCTGGTTATGAAAGTTCAGGGAATAATTGTCGACCTTCTTCCACATACGCCGGCAGCTCCGTTGTGGGTAGATCACACCCGGGTTCGTGATCTACTTCGTATAGCAAGGGTCTGCTGCTTTCTCAACATTGCCCTGTGTTACCAACCTGCTTGGGTGCCGGGGAGCCGCAACCAGGCTCCCCGCCTTTCAGCAAGCGGGCGGCGAGTACCTGGGCGCGTGCGATGGCCTGGTCCATATCCGTAGTATCGGTACTCGCCGAGGCGCCCGCAGATCAGCAGCCTCGGGTTCTGACAGGCGCGTGCCGAGCATTTCCTGTAATGCCTGGCGTTCGCCTCGTCCGGGCACGGGTACTCGTAGGCATCCGGATCCTCCGGCGTGAACGGCACCTCCCGGGTCAGCAGCGTGCCACGGACGCGGGCGGCGACGGCGCGGGGCATCAGCGCCAGCCAGGCCTCCTCGCAATTCGCCGGCGTGCCCGCGAACGCCGGATCCCAGCCGCCTTCGACCAGCCTGCGAATGCAGCTTCGAGCCACCGGCCAGTTCTCGTGGCGCCCGTCGACGAGGAATTTCACCACCACCTCCTAGGGCCGGAACCGGGCGAACCGATTCACGAACCGCCAGATCCGCTCGGAGTTCGTACGGAAATAATGTGGACCGCTCATCCATCGCTCCCCCAACCCCATCGCCGTCCCATCGGCGACGGCCCGTCATTTACCGATCATCAGATTTTCCTTATACTTGACACGAGTCGGTCGCGAGTCTCGGGGCCGGCACTGAACCCACAGCGAGGAACGGCGATCATGCGCAGATCCACCCTTGCCGTCGGGGTGCTGGCGCTCGTGCTGCTGGCCGTCCCGCCGGCGACTTCGGCCGACGTCTCTTCCGGGTATACCGAGGCCGGCATCGCATCGTACTACCACGACCGATTTCAGGGCCGGAAGACCGCCAGTGGCGAACGCTTCGACCAGCGCGAATTCTCCGCGGCCCACAGGTCACTTCCCTTCGGAACCACCGTGCGCGTCACCCGCAACGATACCGGTCAGAGCATCGTGGTGCGCATCAACGACCGCGGCCCGTTCCGCAGGGGGCGAATCATCGACCTGTCGCGCGAAGCGGCCAGGGAACTCGGCATGCTCGAGCGCGGACTGGTGCGGGTGACGATCGAGGTGATCAGCCCGGCCGTGCGCAAAGCCTGACCCCGACCTCCCGCACCGGCGCCGCGACGGCGGGCTGCGTTCCCGGCCCCCGGTGTACCCGGGACTCGCCACCGGCCGGTTCGCAGAAGCGACATTTATCCCCCGTTGGCCGCCGTTGCATACGCCCTGCGGCCAAGATACTGGTGCGCGAAAGCCAGCCCGAGCAGCGACAGCCCCAACCCCATGAACGACAGCGCGCGCAAGAGGCCGGTCAGGCCGCCCATGTCCACGAAGAAGATCTTCAGGATCACCAGCAGCAGCAGGACCATCCCACCCCGGTAGAGAACCTGCCGTCCGCCGAGCGTGCCCGCGAGCATCGCGACCACAGCGAGCACGAGCCAGACAACCGAATAGGTGTAGACCTCGCCATCGCGGACCACATCGGCGAGAGCGAGGCGCCCGTGCCACAGGTGCCGGATCTCGAGGCTGACGAATACCCACAGCCCCACTCCTGCGACCAGTGCGAAGAACGGGCGCAGGTCCGGCTCGTAGTAGCGGGTGGCCAGTGCCCAGAGCACGACCGGCAACCCGTAGGCGAGCAGCAGCAGATTGAAGACCGGGGTCGTCGAAATCGCCTCGGCACTGGCCGAAATCCACAGCGGGTTCATCGCGGTCAGCAGCATCAGGTAACTCATCACCGCGAGCAGCATCAGGATGCCCGCGGCATTGCGATAAAGCAGGCGGTACCGGGCATCGACGACGCTGCGCTGGTAATACAGCAGCGCGAGCGCGCACCAGAGGCTGGTGTTCAGCGCCACCTCCAGGAAATCGTAGCGGGGCGCGAAGACCGCCCCATCGTAGAGCCAGTAGCGCATCCCGGTGTGCAGGAACAGCACCAGCAGGTGCACCGAACCGGCCCGCAACCAGAGCTTCAACCGCTCGCCATCCACCGGCAGCAAACCCGCAAGCCAGACCAGGACAAGGCTGCCGCCATAGGTCCACAGCGTCCAGTGGCTGCCGGGGGCGTAGTCGAGCAGCCAGGGATTGAACGTCAACCGCACCAGGATCACGGCCAGCACCAGCTTCACCAGCCAGTGCAGCCGCGCCACCCCGAAGCGCCGGGTCAGCCAGGTCAGCGAGAGCACCTGCACCGCCAGTGCGAGCGTCAGCGTGGCCTGTTCAAGACTGATCACCGCCGCCAGCGAATAGGCCAGATGGCCCGCGGCAATCTGCCAGAAAGCGATCGCATCGGTACGGCCCTCGCGCAGGCGTTTTCCGGCAAACCCGCCCAGGGCTGCACCGACGACCAGACTGACCGCACTCAGGAGCCAGTGGGAGATTGCCTCCGGAACCAGTACATAAGCCAGTGCGACGGCCACCAGCGGCGCCAGAAACGCCAGCGATGCCGCCGCCGTGGAGTCGCGTCGGACCCATAGATGCCATGTGCCCGCGGCGCAGAAGAGCGCCCCCAGCAGCGCCAGCGACACCAGCACACGACCCTGCTGGGCCGCATCGATTGCGACGAAGGACCACGGCGGGGGGTACGGGAACCCGACCAGCAGGCTCCCGATCAGCCCTGCAGCGATCGCGAGCAGTGCCAGCCACGGCAGCGCCCGCAGGGTCTCATTGTAACGGCTGGCGAACAGCAGCAGTGCCGGGAGCGGCAGCCAGATCAGGGGGCCGAGGCCCCAGTGCGGATCCAGCGCGATGCTGTAGGCCTGGGCCAGCAGCAACAGCAGCAGGCCGGCGCGCGTGTACCCATGACCCGCCTCGTCCCTGTTCAGCCACACACGCCAGGATCCGCCAGTCGCACCGGCCGCGACCGGGCGGGTCAGCCGGTAATTTCCCCAGCGCAGTGCCAGCAGACTCCATGCAACTACCGCCGGGTAGGCACCGAGCCAGGCCTGCGTGTACCCTCCCGCGTGCAGCGCAAACCACCACCAGAACAGGGCACCAGCCAGCGTGCCCCACCACAGCCAGTCGCGATAGACGTAGCGCATCAGCACCAGGCCAGCCATGGTCACAATCAGGCTGTAGGCAAGTACCGGCAGCAGCCGCTCCGCGTCGCCCCCCAGCAGTGCCGGCACGGCAAAGGCACCTACGATACCCAGCATCGCGAGAATCGGGCCATGATGCAGCGCCAGGGCCATCGTCCCCAGCGACACCAAGGCCAGCAGCGCGAAGATGACGACCGGGGGCCAGAGCTGATACAGGTGCAGTGCCGCGAGCACGGCCGCGTACAGCACCAGGCTCGCGCCACCGGCAAGGGCTGCCAGGGCATCGTAATGCCCCACGAGCCGCCGGCGCAGCCACTCGGCGAATGCGTGCAGCCCCAGTCCGGTGGCGATGCCCAGCAGTACGCGCGCGGTCGGACCCAGATAGCCCTGCTCGATCGAATAGCGCACCAGGAACACCCCGGCCAGGCCGATGCACAGCCCTCCGAGCCAGACCATCCAGTTCGCGCGGATCCATGTGGCCAGCCGTTCGATCCGGCCCGGATTGCGTCGTGCCGCCGGAGGCATCGGCAAGGCAGTGGATGCGGCCGTTTCCGCCGCCGCGGATCCGGCCCCTGTCGCCACTGAAGCCGCCGCGGGGATCGACGCCTCGCCGCGGGCGGATGCGTCAGTGGCCCTGCGCGCATCCGCGGGCGCCGCATCGGGGATCGGTCCCGCTTCGGGGCCGGCCTCCGCACCCGCATCCTCGGCAGCGCGTTGCCGTCGCAGCTCCGCTTCCAGCCGTTCCAGCCGCGTGCGCAGCCGCGGCAGTGCCAGGAAGCTGATCCAGCCCAGCACCGCCCCCGCCAACAGCCCCAGGAACATCAGCGTGACCATCAACCCGAGCAGTGCAGTCATCCGGACCGTTCCCTGTACCTTTGTGCAAGGATCTGCTGATGTTAGCGTGAAAGAACCTGACGTTGGGGCGAGCGAGATTCTGGCGTGACGCATGCCGGTGCGCAAATGCCTGCTTGCGGGACTCGAAGAGCCTGTGTGGCGGCTCAGGTGGCGGTGAGATAGCCGTGCTTTTCCAGCATCTTCAGCCAGCGCGGCGCGTTGCGCTGCACGACGAGAGCCTCGTAATCGACGGTGCGATCCTGGTAGGGGCCGCATGATTGAGCATGGCGTAGACGATGCGCAGGAGCTTGTGCGCCAGGGCCACGATGGAGCGCTTGTGTCCCTTGCGGATGGACAAGGCCGAAAACTTGTCCTTGAGCGCACAGCGGGTGCGGGAGGCGGCTTGCGCGAACTCGCACAGCAGGCGACGGACCCAGGCGTTGCCCTTGCGCGTGCGTCCGCTTTTGCGTTTGCCGGCGCTCTCGTGGTTGCCGGGGCAGATCGCCGACCCAGGACGCGAGGCGTTCGGCGCTGCCGAAGCTCGCCATGTCGGTACCGATTTCGACGAGCAGCATGGCGGCGCCAATGCGGTCGATGCCGGGCACGGTTTCCAGCAGGCACACCTGCGGCTCCCAGGGGCCAGACCCGCAAGCAGTTCCTGTTCGAAGCGGGCGATCATGGCCTCGAGGTACTCGATGTGCGCCAGAACCTCGTTGAGCACGAAGCGGTGCCTGGTGCTCAGTTCCTCCGGTTGCAGGGCTTCGAACAGTTCTTCGCGGGAAGCCCGCAGGCGGCCGGCGAGGTCGAGGATTGCGTGCATGGGGCATCGGCGAGCAGGGCCTTGATCATGGCCCGTGCCGACGCGCCGTGTACGTCGGAGACCAGCACGTTCAGGCGAATCCCGGCATCGGTCAGCACCTTGTGCAGCCGGTTCTTCTCCGCGGCCAGCATCCCGACCAGCTTCTGGCGCTGCCGGGCGATCAGGCGCAGATGGCGGATCTCGGCCGGAGGAATGAACGAAGCCCGCAGCAGACCGGCACGGGGCCAGCGTGGCCAGCCACTGGGCATCGGAGAGGTCGGTCTTGCGGCCAGGCACGTTTCGGGCGTGACGGGCATTGACCACCAGGCCATGACGCCCACACGCTCAAGGGCCGCATAGGGGCTCTTCCAGTAGATCCCAGTGCTCTCCATCACCACGACCTCGGGGTCAAACCCGCGAACCCACTCGGCCAACGCCCGCCGATCGCGCTTGAAACCACCAAACTCCCGGTGCTCCACCGCCACACTGCCATCGGGCTGCTCGATCAGCGCACAGGCCGTGATCTTGCTCTGGTGCACATCCAGACCGACAACGCGCCGGTGAATCGGGGTAATGTCCATGCTGACCTCCTCGGGCAAACGCACTATCCTTCACGATGTGCTGTCGCCAAGGGCGCCGTCCTTCAACGGCCTGTCGGGACTCGACGGCTCTTTTTAGCGTGCGCTGTCCATGACCCTTCCAGGCCATGCCAGGCAATCCGGGGTACGAGTGAAGGGCAGCGGGTCGAGTTAGCGTGCGCGGTCAGGCGCCATCAAGAATTATCGCGACCTCAGCCCGACGCGACAGCACGCCCATTATCTTTCATCATCGGGGTGCCGCGCGCCCGGCGGCATGACAGTTAGCGTGAAAATGCAGCCACGGAAGGACACGGAAATCACGGAAGATGAGACGGATCCAACCCCTTGTCCGTGTCTTTCCGTGCTTTCCGTGGCTCGTCTTTTCATCTTGCGGGGTGGCCGCTGGCCATGAAAGTTAGCGTGAAAATACAGCCACGGAAGAACACGGACAACACGGAAAATGACAGGTATTCAATATCTTGCTCAATTTCCGCGTGCTTCCGTGTCCGATTTTCATCCTTCGGGGTGCCTCACCCCCGAAGACATGATCGTTAGCGTGAAGATCGAGCCACGGACGAGCACGGAAATCACGGAAGATGAAACGGATCAAACCTTTTTTCCGTGTCTGTCCGTGCTTTCCGCGGCCGTCACCCGGTGGATGATACCCGGCGGCGACGATCAGACGGTCGAGGTACGAATGGCGACTCCCGGGCAGGTTCACCCCGACGTGCAACCCGGCCAGCTGCGCCGCTCGGTGATCCGAACTCCAGGGTATGCGGACCCGTCCGCATTGCCTACATCAGGCAGCCAACCCGGCACGCTGTCTGCCACCCGAGTCTTCGTTTCCACGCCGTTTCCACGCCGCTCACCGGCATCGCCACGCCGCCCGTGGACCATCCAACGGGCGTCCTGCATCGAATCCATGACCGACGGGCTGCGGACGCGCAAACCAGACATGCGGCGCTGCCGACAAACGTGACGGGTCCGTTTCGCAAAAACCGAGCATCGGAAACGCCATCGCCTGCCTGCGGCAGGCGCCGGTTCAGTCGCGTCCGGAACCGGAACCGGGTTCGCGGTCAGCCTGGGCCAGTTGTGACCAGAAGAACTTCTGCATCTGTTCGAGGCCCTGCATCTGCGCGGGCAGCCAGGTCTTGAACAGCGTCTCGGCGTCCGTTGCCTTCAGGTTGGCCATCATTCGTTCCTGGATCTCCCGCATGACCGCATCCTGCATGGGCTTCACCTCCGGCAGACCGAGGAATTCGCGGGCTTCTTCGGGGGTGCAGTCCACGTCGATAGTGATCTTCACGCTGCGTCCTCCGCTTCGGATTTGCGCCGGCGCACGCAACGCCGTGACATCACCCACGTTAACTGCCATAACGCGCGACCGCCACCCCTCGATGGACCAAGCGTAGCGCGGAAAACGCCGAAGGCCGTGATCCGCCGCTCCCACACCGAGGTTGCCGCGGGCACCGGGGGGCCGTCAACGCCGGGTCGCGGATGACCCTGCGCTCTTCCGTCCGGCCCGTGGCCGAGACGGGTGCGCTGGGTTCTGTCACGCCAACGATCGTCCGGGGCCGCGGGCGACAGCCCTGGCCCCGACCTCCCGGGTGCCAATCAGTCCAGAACCTCCAGCAACTCCACCTCGAAGATCAGCGTGGACCCCGGGGGGATCGCCGGGCTCGGGCTGCTGTCGCCATAGGCGAGATCCGCGGGCAGGTAGAATTTGTACCTATCGCCTTCGGACATCAACTGCACACCCTCGGTCCAGCCCGAGATCACGCTGCCGAGCGGGAACTCGGCGGGCTGCCCGCGTTCGACCGAGCTATCGAATACCTCGCCGTCGATCCGGGTGCCGTGATAATGGACGCGTACCGTGTCCTGTGCACTCGGCGACCTGCCGGTGTCGGTGGACGACAGGATTTCGTACTGGAGTCCGGATTCCGACACCTCTACGCCGTCGCGTTCCGCGTTCTCGGCCAGGAAAGCCCGACCCTCGTCGCGCGCGGACTCGGCCTGCTCACGTTCCAACTGGCGTTGTTGCGCCATCTGGCGCTCGCCGAGCACCTCGATCGCCGCATCGAGGCGTTCCTGGGAAACCTCGCTCTCCGCACCCTCGAATCCGGCCCTGACGCCCGCCAGCAACGCGTCCAGGTCGAGTTCCAGACCCTCGGTCTGCATCAGCAGGTTGGTGGCGAAACCATAGCCGAGTCCGTAGGAAGCGATTTCCTCGTCGGTCTCGAGTTGGCCGGCCGAACACGCCGTGGCGGTCAAAATCAGAACGGCCGCGGTTGCGGCGAAACGCAGTGTTGCTTTCATGCGCACTTTCCCTTGGTGGCTGCATTGAACGGAGCGGCGCAGCGTGATGGCGGCGCCGAGAACCGATGAACCGGGTGGCTGACAACCCAGGCAGGTGGCCATGCTCTGCCCCCCGGGCAGGGCAGTGTAACGAGCACCCCAGCGTGCGGCCAGCCCGCGGATTGTGACCGGGGCCGCAATTCCAGGCCCGTTCGCCGCATCAGGCTGCGCGCAGAAAATCCGCATCTGGCGCATTCGCAGCGACGCGCGGGTCGCACGCGGCGTGTTCGATGGGTCTCTTCCTTTCGCTTGCGGAAGGCGGGACGATCACCGCGACCCGTGACCGACCCGGATTCCTCCAGGTGGCCACGATAGCAGCAACACGCGCCGCAGGAAGCCCGTCTTACGCAAGTCCTGGCCGGAACATGCGCGGTGCGCGATGCTAGAAACCGAGCGCCTCGAACTCCATCTCCTGAAAGATCAGCGCGGCATTCCTGCGCGAGAGCTCGTGAAACGTGTCCAGATGCGCGTAGGCAGACTGGTCGATCTGGTAGGCGTCGTTCAAGCCGCCGCCGGAATCCAGGATCTTCGCCACCTCTTCGCGCATGTACACGAGATAGTCACGCGTGTAGCGGGTCACTTCCTCGTAGCCCTCAACCGGTCCCCCATGGCCGGGAACGATGATTTCCGCACCCAGGTCGACGAAGCGATCCCAGGTCTCGATCCACCCGCCGGTATCGGTATCCTCAAACACCGGAAGCAAGCGCTCGTGGAAAGCGACGTCGCCGGAGATCACGACCTTCCTTTCCGGAAGCCACACTACGATGTCCCCGGGGCTGTGCGCCGGTCCCAGGTTCAGAAGTTCGATCGTCTCGCCGCCGAGCGTCAGCTCGAGCCGGTCGGTGAAGGTTTCGTCCGGCGTGCCAAGCCGGGTGCGGAAGGCTTTGTCGCGACTGCGCTGCTGCAACCGTGCAAGCAATGCCGGTCCGTTCTCCTCGATCTCCCGTGCCGCATCGACGTGGGCAATGACCGGCACCCCCCGATCCTGCCAGTAGGTCATGCCCAGCATCGCGTGACCCTGGCCATTTTCCAGCACCACGTATTTCACCGGCTGGTCGGTCACCCGCCGGATCTCGTCATGCAGGGACTTGGCAAGCAGATAGTTGTCGCCGGCGTTTACTACCAGGACGCCGGCGTCGGTGATCACGAACGACAGGTTGTTGTTGTGTCCCGAGTTCTCGTAGGTATGCGGCTGCGTCGCACCGATGGCCGACCAGACGCCATCGGTCACCTTTTCCGGCCGGCTGTACAGGAACGAGTCGGGCGCCTTGTTCGCCACGTACAGTGGCAGGTCGGCCTCCTTCCATTCAAAGAAGCCCTCGGCGTAGTTGCGCACGTTGGTGAAACCCATCTGCTGGAGTGTCTGGGCCGCAGGCGGACTGCGCAGGTTCTGGCCGCAGTACACGACGATCGGGGTATCGGGATCGAGGGCCTGCTGGCCGATCTGGAACTCCAGCCAGCCCCGGGGGATGTTCAGCGTTCGATGCGACCGGATCATGCCGCCTGTCAGTGCCACCTCCGTCTGGGTGCGTACATCGATCACCACGTGGCGGGGATCGTCGGCGATCAGCGCCTGCAACCCCTGCGTGTCGATATCCGTCACCTCAGCAGCTACCGCATCAAGCAACGTGTCGGGCGTCAGTTCCCCCGCCTGCGCGACCGCACACGCCAGCAGCAGCAGAAACGTCCCTGGAATCACCCGGCGCATATCCATCCCCCTTTCATGGTCGTGAACCCCTCTTTGACGCAGGCGCACTCACACGCATTCCCGCGCGATGGATGATGGCAGCGCCCCGGCCGTCACGGGGCCACACACGAGCAATGCCGGGAGCTGCCGCACTCTTTCGCGATTGCGATGCCGGAATCCAGTCCTTCCCGCGGCGCCGTTGACACCGTAAGTTCGCGCGGTACCCTCTCCGCGCTTGGTATTCTGAACGCATGATGTCCTGCGATTCAGGGGCTCCGGGAGCGACCGTGCTGGAACCGATGCGCACCTGTGGCCGGGTCGCGGCCCTGCAGATCGAATCGAAGGGCGACTTCGACTCCCAATCCACGGCCCTGCATGACGCCCTGAAGGCCCCGAAAACGCTGCTCCGGCTCGGGCCCGAGCAGGGCGTGAGCGGGCATTGCGGGGGGCTCGCGGCCAACGTGATGGAGGCCGCCATCTTCGACTGGATCGACTCCCGGCTCGCGGGGTGACTGGCGCCAGCGTTACCGCGGCCCGCCGGACGCGTCCCCGGCGACTGCGGTGCGCGCTTGACCGCTGCCACGATGCACCAGCGACAGCGCCAGCAGCGCGGCGACGAGACTCCCGTAAAAGAACGCGATGTAGTCCTTCTTCAACGGCACCTCGGTCATGCTCGAGACCATGAACGCGGCGACGAACAGCAGGCCGGCGAGCGCGAATCCGTCCGATCGGTCACGCCGGTAACGCCACAGGAACAGCACCGCCGGGAAGACCATGTACGCCAGGATCCCGACCAGCCCCAGGATGCCGGTGGAAGCAAGCATCTCGAAGTAATGATTGTGGGCGTGTCCCCCGGTGAATACGGCGACCCTGGAATGAACCACGCCGGCGTCCACGAGATCCCCAATCTGCTCCTCCCGCTGGCTCCGCATCAGCCCCGTCAGCGGGTTTTCCAGGAACGCGTGGCCGGCCGCGATCCAGAGGCCCAATCGGTCACCGGAACTGATCGGGCTCTCGAGATCTCCGCGAGCGATGAAGCGTGCCTCGTCCACCGACTGGGCGACCCGATCCTGGAGCGCCGGAATCGCGCTGTACGCGAGACCGGCAAGCACCACGAAGGCCAGCGCCCCGACGCCGAGCGACCGCAGCGACACGCGATCCCGGTTGAGCAACACCCACGCGACCAGGAGCAGCGGGATCACGACCAGTGAACCCCGCGTCGCGTTGAGGAGCGCGATCAGGGTCATGGCCACCATCGCCACCGCCAGCAATGGCCGATACGCCGATCCGCGCATCAGCCCCAGCGCAAGGAACAGCATCGCCACGTTCACGAACCCGAGGTTGATTACCATCAGGAAATTGGTCACCCGCGGATGGCCCAGCCAGAAGTACTGGTACAACGCCACCGCCAGTGTACCCACGGCACCCGCTGCAAGCCCCCACTCGAGCGCCGTCCGCAAGCGCGCCGGATCCTGCAATGCATGACGAAGGACCAGGTACACCGGCACCGCAGCGGCCATCCCCAGCGGGCCCGCGGTGTAGTACGAGACGTTGGGTTCGCGGATCATGTGCGGGACGCTGGTGAACAGGTAGCTCAGCAGCGCCAGGACTACGGCAAGATCCAGGCCGGCGAGTGCACGGGCCTCCCGGTGGCGCAGCAGGTAGGCGGTCGCGAACACGAGCAGAATCAGAGCCCAGACGGTGGGCCGCACCGGAGTGCTGGTCACAGTGGCCAGCATCAGGAACAGCAGTGCCGAAACCGTCATCAGGCCGGCCTGGGGGCTCAATGTCATGTTAGATCGTCCATCGATCGAGCGGATAAGGCCGTTCTTCCTGGCGGGTGGTGGTCGGGCGCGCCGCGCATGGTACCCGACGCGCCGCCGGTAAGTCTCACCGGCCGGGATTCCCCGGCAGCGGATCCTGACGCAGCCATTGTCCGCCCGACACGCGTTCCGACCGTCGGCCGTGACGCCCGGCAGGTTCGATGACGGGCCCCGGCCCTGCTACCCTCTGCTGCACGAACATGCATCCGGAGTGGCTGATGTCGAATCGCTCGATCGGCCTGAACGACAATGTCTACCAGTACCTGCTGCAAGTGTCGCTACGGGAGCATCCCGTACTCGCCGGGCTGCGCGAGAGCACGGCGCTTCTTCCCGAGGCCCGATTCCAAATCGCGCCAGAGCAGGGGCAGTTCATGGCCTGGCTGGCAGGCGCCATCGGCGCGCGGCGGATCCTCGAGATCGGCACGTTCACCGGGTACAGTGCGCTGGCAATGGCGCTGGCCCTTCCCGCAGACGGCGAGCTGGTCACCTGTGACGTCAGCCGCGAATGGACCGACATCGCCAGGAAATTCTGGGAACGGGCGGGGGTTGCCGCGCGTATCCGTCTGGAATTGCGCCCGGCACTGGAAACTCTGGAACGGCTGCGTGCGCAGGGCGAATCAGGGCGGTTCGATCTCGCATTCATCGACGCGGACAAGACCGCCTACGAGGACTACTTCGAACTTTGCCTGGACCTGCTGCGCCCCGGTGGCAGCGTCCTGATCGACAACACGCTGTGGTCCGGGCAGGTCGCCGATCCCTCGGTGGAGGATCCCGATACCGAGGCGATTCGCGGGCTCAACCGGAAGCTGCATCGGGACGAGCGGATCGAGCTGTCGCTGGTGCCGATCGCTGACGGCCTGACCCTGGCCCGCAAGCGGTGACACCCGTGAGGGCGCCGACCGCTGTCGCGCGATTTCCAGGCACGCCCGGAAGCCGGCGACCGTCTCGTGTACCTTTCCGGCACTGGGATCATCCGATCCCGAAGGAGCAAAACCCGATGACAGCAGCTACGCGATTCAGCGTGGGCGAACTCGTCCACCACCGGAAATTCGGCTACCGGGGCGTGATCGTCGGCGTGGACCCGGTCTTTGCCGGCTCTGACGAATGGTATGAGGCCGTGGCCCGCAGCCGACCGCCACGGGATCAGCCCTGGTATCACGTCCTAGTGGACGGCGACACCCATAGCACCTACGTGGCCGAACGCCACCTCGAAGCCGATACCAGTGGCGTGCAGATCGAACACCCCGACCTGGGCCGGTATTTCGATCGCTTCGTCAACGGGCGTTATGGTCGCGGCACGGGTTCCCGGATCCATTGAGCGCGGATGCTCCCGGAAAACCGCGAACCGGGTCGCGCGATCCGTAAACACCACCACATACCGGTTCCGGGCTTGCCCGGCCCGGTGCAGCCTGCCGCAAGCGGATCTCGAACAGTCGGATGCGGCTCGAAGCGCGCGGGGCAGCATGCCCGGAGCAGCGGGTTTGGAAAAGGGAACGGTCACGGCACTACGTGCCCCTTGTCATCGTTCGGGGCAGCGTGTCTCCCAATGATCGTGACTGCCGGGAGACGCCGCACTCTGCAGGAGAAACACGGTTCTGTGCGTCCTCGCGGCTTGCTCTATGCTGTATCCGGGTGTACCGACTCTCCTTTTATCCTTCCCGATTGAACCGCGGGTGCTTCCGTGATGATCAAAATCCTGCTTCCCCTGACCCTGTCCGCGGCCCTGGCCCCGCTCGCGCTCGGCGCGACGCCGGGTTTCGAGGCCTGCATCGACGAAATCCGGGAAAAGGCAGTCGACCAGGGTGTCGACCCCGGGACCGCCGATCACGTGCTGAACCAGGTCGAGCATCTCGAGCGGGTCATCGACTTCGACCGGCGACAACCCGAGTTCACCACCCCGTTCGGCGATTACCTCGAGCGGCGGGTTACCCCGCAGCGGGTTGCCCAGGGCCGCGTGCTGCTGCACGCACACCGTGCGTTGCTCGACCGCGTTCATGCGGAAACGGGTGTTCCGCCTGCCTATCTCCTGGCCTTATGGGGGATGGAGTCGAACTACGGCCGCCACTTCGGTGGCATCTCCGTACCGAGTGCGCTGGCCACGCTGGCCTGCGACCCCCGCCGGGGGGACTATTTCACCGGCGAACTCATCGCCGCTCTGCATATCATCGAGGAAGGAGCGATTCCGCTGGGGCGGATGAAAGGTTCCTGGGCTGGTGCAATGGGCCACGTGCAGTTCATGCCGTCGGTATTCCTGCAGTACGCAGTGGATGGCGACGGCGACGGCCGGCGTGACCTCTGGAACAGCGTTCCGGACGCGATGATGTCCGCCGGCAATTTCCTGGCCGGGCTCGGCTGGGACGGTGCCTATCGCTGGGGACGCGAGGTTCTGCTGCCGCTGGGTTTCGACTACGGCCAGGCAGGCCGTACCGAGCGCCGATCGCTCGGCGAATGGCGCCGGGCGGGCGTCACCGACAGCTCGGGGCAACCCGTGGCCAACCTAGACATCCAGGCCGCCCTGCTGCTTCCCGCAGGGCACCGGGGACCGGCATTCCTGGTATATGACAACTTCGACGTCATCATGGGCTGGAACCGCTCCGAGTTCTTTGCCCTTGCCGTGGGTCACCTGGCCGACCGGATCGCAGGCGGTGGCGGTCTGCACACCCCGCCGCCTGCCGATGCGCCGAGAATGTCGCGCAAGCAGGTGATCCAGCTCCAAACCGCGCTCAACGCGATGGGCTACGACAGCGGCGAGGTGGACGGCATCCTCGGACCAGCAACGCGCAATGCCATCCGCGCCTACCAGCAGGCAAACGACATGATTCCCGACGGTTTTCCCGACCCCAACTTGCTGGCCCGACTGGACATCGCGGCTTCCGAGAACCTGTGAGAGTGCCCCTGAATGCCCGATAGTCTCAGGAGACTCCGCTTGGCCCACCAGGCGGATGCCCGCAACGCACCCACGCCCTGGCGCGCGGCCGCTCAGCGTATCTCGTCGAGCGGCACGCGGCGTTCCATCACCTGGGGGGTGATCAATGCGTAGCCCTGCTGCTGCCAGTGGGCCAGCTCCGTCATCGCCGACGGCGCCACCTCCACGAACGGCTGCAGGTCTTCGGGTGTGTAGCCGAAGTCTTCCAGGGCCAGCCCGCATACGCGGAATTTGACCCCCAGCAGTGCGTAGTAGCGCATGCGATCGACGGCCTGCTGGTACTGCTGTTCGTTGTGCCGTGCGAGCGTCACGAGCTCGGTCCCGTGGATCAGCACCACGATGTCCATGAACTCCGGATCCATGTTGAACGGCCGATCCTGCAGCGGGTTGATCAGCCCACGGAGCCAATAGAGGGCGGGCCCGATCTTTGCGGGGTGGTCGAAAAAGAAGTCGAACAGAACCCTGGGCTCTGCGTAATCCGGCTGGACGACCGAAGCGCCTTCTCTTCCGGTCGCGGGCCCGGGTGCACCGAGTGCCAGCAGCAGGATCGCGAGCGCGGGCAGCCTGCGCAGGGACACTGACTCCATCACACACCTCCCATTGATCCGGGGCCGGCCGGCCCGGCGTTACCCAAGAGACGGCCCACCCTCCCGGTATCATCCTGGACCGGGGCCAGCACCTTGCGCCAGGCGAGAACCAAGCGTAGGTCCGGGAGCCCGGGAAGGCACACGGGCGGCTCCACCGATCGCGCCCACACCATCCCGCGGACGGCATCCGGGCAAACGCCTGCCTCGTTCCCGGAATTGACGGCGAGTACGGAACTCAGGTACACGCTACGCGTGCCGGTCACGCGAGCATGAAAAGACAGCCACGGACAACACGGAAAATGACACGTATTCAATACTCTTGTCGGTTTCCGTGTGTTTTCGTGGCCCGTTGTCATCGTTCGGGGTGCCTCTGACCCGAGGGCATGAAAGTCAACCCTGGCGGTCCCGGTACGCGCGCCAGCGCTGGTACTGCGGCCAGTCGCGGTAGGCCCCGCTGGACACGTATTCCAGCCGCGCGAGGAAGCTCTCCAACAGGTCCTGGCGAATCGCGTCGGGCAGCTGCCCAGAGTGATCAATCAACCAGGTGCTGTCCATGCGGAAGGCCTCCTCTCCATCCTCGGCGAAGAACACGAGCCCCGGCCGGTGGGTCAGCGCGAGCTCCGCCGCCAGTGCCTCCGCGCTGCCGTGGCGGCCGTCCGGCAGGACCGCAACGCCGGGCCGGTCGGTGTTCAATCGCAGCGTGTGGAAACCGTCGAGCACCTCCTGTACCGCTGGATGCGCCAGGACCTGCTCGCCCAGGCGCCGACATTCCTCGCATCCATCGCGTTCGAACAGCACCAGCGACGGACGTGGATTAGCCGTACGCTGGGCGGCGAGATCGGCCGGCGGTTGCTGGAAACCGGCGAGGCGCGTATCGGAAGCCGGAGCACCCGCGACGGCGTCCGCCCGCGAATCCTGATCCTGAAGCCGCGCCGCGTAGTCACGCAAAGACTCCTGCTGCCAGGCATCGGACTCCAGGTACCCAAGGATCAGATGCATCCGCTCGGCATCCGCGAAGCCGACATAGCGCAGCATGCGCTCACCGGACGCGTCCACGAACAGAAGCGTCGGGGTGAAGGTCGCGCGCTCGTGCTCGGACAGTTCGCGCGCTCGGTACATCTGGCCGTCCAACCCGACCATCTCCACGTCACTGAAGACATCGACCGCGAGCACATCGAACTGTCCGGACAGGCGCCGCACGACTTCCGGATCCTGGAACGTGCTGCGCGTCATTGCGACGCAGTGCAGGCAGGTCTCGGCGCTGAAGAACAGAGCGACGCCTCGCTTCCCGCGCGCGACCGCGTCGTCGAGATCGCCCGGCAGATCGTACAGGCTCGGCGCGAACCACTCCGGGTACTCCAAGCGCTCGCGGGCGTCGCTTGCCGTCGCCAGCAGCAGCGTGGCAAGCACAAGCAGTGCAAGCGCGACGATGCCCCGAGGCATTCCGTGACGACCGGCGACCCCGGGTCCATGCCCCGTCCCGCCGTCGGTCATAACCCGGCTGCGGGTGGTACGGATCATGCCCCGACTCGGCCGGGACCAGCGAGCAAGACTCATGGCGATACTCCTAGATGTGGCACCAGAAATGAGACGCCCGCGCGGGCGCCCGCATTCCGGACGCGCGCGTCCCTCGCTGCGCTCGGCGCAGCTGGAGACCGGGGGGTTCACCCACCGGCACACGCCCGCCGGCGAGCGGCGTCAAGCCACCGGCTGCATTCGAGACGCGGATCGAGGCCGGAACAACGATCGTAGGCCGCGGCTGGCAACACGCGTCCCACCACCCTCTCCTGCGCGCTGCCTACCCGAGCTGCAGATCAGGCCAGCAGGGTCGTCAGCGACGTGAAGTCCATGCCATGCGCATCGGCCACCGTGCGGTGGGTGATCTGGCCATCAAGCACGTTCACGCCGCGGGCCAGCGCCGGATCCTCCTGCACCGCCTGCCGCCAGCCGCGGTCTGCCAGCGCCAGCGCATGACGCAGCGTCGCATGGGTCAGCGCAAGCGTGGAGGTGTACGGCACCGCGCCGGGCATGTTCGTCACGGCGTAGTGCAGCACGTCTTCGGCCAGGAAGCTCGGTTCGTCGTGGCTCGTCGGACGGGAAGTCTCGACGCAACCGCCCTGGTCGACCGAGACGTCGACCACCACCGCGCGCGGCTTCATCGCCGCGACCATCTTGCGGGTCACCAGCACCGGGGTTCTCGCCCCGGCCACCAGCACCGCGCCGATCACCAGGTCGGCCTCGGACACCTGGCGCTCGAGATCGTGACGGTTCGAATGCAGGGTATGCACCGTGTTCCCCCAAAAGCGGTCGAGCTGACGCAGGCGGTCCAGGTCGACATCCATCACCGACACATTGGCGCCCATGCCGCGCGCGACATAGGCGGCATTGCACCCTACGCTGCCCGCACCCAGGATCAGCACGTTGGCCGGCGGCACACCCGGGACACCCCCCATCAACACGCCGCGACCGCCGTTGGGCCGCTGCAACAGTGCCGCGCCCACCTGTGCCGACATCCGCCCCGCGACCTCGGACATCGGCGCCAGCAGCGGCAACCGGCCATCGGGCAACTCGACCGTCTCGTAGGCGATGCACACCGCGCCGGAGCGCACCAGACGCTCGGTCTGGGACCGGTCGGGGGCCAGGTGCAGGAAGGCGAACAGCACCTGGCCCGTACGCAGCAGGGGCATTTCCGAGGGTTGCGGTTCCTTGACCTTCACCACCAGTTCGGCCTCGCCGAACAGTTCCGCCGCACGCCCGACCAGGCGTGCACCGGCCGCCGCGTAGTCCTCGTCCGGGAAGGACGAGCCCTCGCCCGCGCCGTGCTCGACCAGCACGGTATGACCGTGAGCGACGAATTCGGCGACCCCCGCGGGCGTCATCCCGACCCGGAACTCGTTGTTCTTGATCTCCCTCGGCACCCCGATGATCATGCGCTGCCCCCGTCAAACCGCCCGACCCTTGCCTGCCGGCCTGCGGCCTTGGCACCCACGATCAGTCTAGACCACTCCCCGGCACCACGATTACACCTGCGATGAGCAGCCACACCGATGGCCCCGTCGCATCGATCGACGATGGTTTCACGCTGCGCCGGCACGGGAATTCCAGGCAGGGGAACCCATCCCATCGCAAAGCTCTACCGGAAGAACGATCCGACGCCCTGTGCGAGCTGCCCTGTCCCCCAGCGTCATGCGCCGAGGGGGAGGGGGCTGAGCGACGGTCGGGGCACCCCCGGTGCCGGAACGGCGGATGCCGGCCTGCAGCCCATTTCGCCCTGCCCTCCCCACCTGCGCCCGCCGGGGCTCTCATGCTCGAGGGGCGATGGCTCGCCATCACAGGTAACGGCAGGGGAGTCCCTTGTAATCGGGTCTGCCAGTGGCCGCCCGAATCGGCGATCCGGCCGACGTGTCCGCGTTACGCCAGCACGTTCCAACCTCGAGCGGATGGCCGCCAGGGCCGCGGCAGCCGATGCGTCACTCGTCTGCAAACATGGCGTCCACCTCACGGCGCCATTGCTCGTCGCTGTACTGCGACCCGTTGAGCATCGTGCTCCACTTGCGCACCAGCGCGGCCGCTGCCAGCGCTTCCTTGACCTCGGCATCACTGGCGCCCTGCGCCCGAGCCGCCCGGTTGTGATAGTAGACGCAGTAGTCACACGGAACCTGCGCCGCAACGGCCAGCGCGATCAGTTCCTTGGTCTTCACATCCAGCGCCGCGTCCGGGTGCAGGAACACGGACTCGTAGCTCTCCCAGGCAGAGGTGACGCCCTGCTCGGGGAAGGTTTCCTGGATGAACGCCGGTGCCTCGCCGCTGTGTACCGGGGCAACGAATGCCATCGTCGCGATGATCAAGGCGGATGCAGTCGTCGTAATGATCGGTTTCATGGTGACCTCCGATGAAGGCTGTCGTGTTCATCCGGCCGCAAGCTCGGTGCTCGGACCGGGGTCGTACGCCGGCAACCCGATCGCCCGCTCCTCGGCGACCGGAAAGTAGCGCTGGGTGCTGGCATCCCCGAGTGTCGGATCCAGGTGGTCGCGGAGCCGCTCGAGCGATGGTGCCTCGTAGAGACCCACTGCCCGGCTCAGATCGGTGGCAGGCAGGAACAGGTGCACCTGCAGCCCTTCCGGAAGCGGAAAGACCTGTTCAGCACACGGCTGGAACCTCGCCGCGTCGTGGATCTCATGTTCGATGGTGACAAACATGGTCCTCTCCTCGCGTTTGGCAGTGAGTATCCAGGAGTCGTGGCGGACCGTTTTGCGTCCGCCTTTCGTCCTGGATTCCACGATGCGCCTTGCGCGTCATCCATGCCAGAGCCAGACTGATCAGGAACGGTCCATTCTCATCAGCGGGGCTGACGACCATGGAGACGAAGGACCAACCCCGGCGCGTCAGTGTGCTTGCGCTCCCCGAAGAGTCCACCGGAACCCCCATTCACGGCCTGTTCGAGACGCTGAAGCTCGCCGATGCCCTGGTCAACGGACCCAATGCCGGTACCGCACGGCTGTTCGAGGTCGAGATCGTCGGCCCCGAGCGCGGCATCTTCCCCAGCGCCTGTGGTCTGCCGCTCGAAGTCCACCGCCCCATCCGCGAGGTGGACGACACCGATATCGTGATCACCGCATCGATGCTGTTCGAAAATCAGGAATGGGTGGTCGGACAGCACCCCGAGACGGTGGATTGGCTGCAGCGCATGCACGGCAATGGGGCAGACCTGTGTTCGGCCTGCGCCGGAGCCCTGCTGCTGGCCGAAACCGGCCTCCTCGACGGCCTGGAGACCACGACGCACTGGGCCTTTGCCCCCACCTTTCGGCGCAACTTCCCCAACATCCGCCTGCGTGTCGACGAGTTGCTCATCGTGGCGGGCAAGAATCGCGAGTTCGTGATGTCCGGTGCCGCGAGCTCCTGGCAGGATCTGATCCTCTTCTTGATCGCGCGCCATGTCAGCCCCGATGCCGCGCAGGGAATCGGAAAGTTCCTGCTGTACCACTGGGACTCGAGAAGCCAGGCACCCTTTGTTCCGTTCGTACCCGCCAGCGATCATGGCGACGGTGCGATCCTGGAGGTCCAGGAGTGGCTCGATGACGGCGACCTGATGGATGTCTCCGTCGACGCGATGGCCCACCGATGTGCGTTGCCGCGTCCCACTTTCAATCGCCGTTTCAAGCGGGCGACCGGCCACACTCCCATCGGCTACCTCCAGCATCTGCGGGTGGAGAAGGCCAAGCGTCTGCTCGAAGGTACCGATCAGCCGGTGGACGAGATCAGCTGGCAGGTAGGCTACGAAGAAACCGCCGCGTTCCGGCGCGTCTTCAAGCGGATCACCCGGCTAAGCCCCGGTCAGTTCCGCCGAAAATTCCGTTTCCCGGTCAAGGCGCACGCCGAGTCGAGGTGAATCGCCGCAGTCCCGCGCGGCGGTACGCGCCTGCGCTGGCGGATTACAGGTACGGTGCACTATGCCGGCTCTTCATCCGCGCGCACCGCGTCGAGCCCCTGGCGCTGTTCCGCTTCTCCCCCGGCAGCAGCCGGCAGGTCGCCAATATGGGATTTGAGACGCTGGATCCCGGTCTCGGTCCAGTTCGGCGGCGCACTGACTTCGCGCCAGGCGTCGATGTAGTGTTCGGTGGCGTAGCGGTGGCCGTAGCCGATCGGCGCCTTGTCGGCCGCGAAGATGTCGACGGCGAGTTGCAGCAGGGTGACGACCGGGAACCACCGCAAGCTGGGCGAGACGTCGGCGCCACGCGGCTCGGCCATCCATTCCGGCGCCCGGAACAGCGACTCGGGCTCGAAGAACGTGATGGGATCGCTCGCGTACTGCAGGTAGACGATCCGCAGCGGCCCCCAGTCGGCAGCAAAGCGCTCCGGCGGGGCGTACTGGTTGCTGAATCGGACCACGGAACCATCCCGGAACCGGGGTAGCCAGGCCGGCGTCCCGGGCTTGCGGTGGTCGGTCACCCAGCGCCAGGTACTGCTCCGGAACGGTGGGCCGGACCAGAGGGCACCGTGCACCGGGTCGCCAACAATGTCCCAGATATCCACCGAGCGCTGAGAGTTCAATGCACCCAGGCTCAGCCCGTGGAGATACAGGCGCGGCCGCTGGTCGGCGGGCAGGTCGGTCCAGTGCTGGTAGATGGCCTGGAACAATTCCCGGGCGGTCTCGGCCCCGTACTCCGGCTGTACCAGCAGCGTCAGCCAACTCGGCAGGTACGAATACTGCACGGCCACACTGGCGACATCACCACGGTGCAGGTACTCGAGACTGTCGATAGCACCCGGATCCACCCAGCCCGTTCCGGTCGGCGTAATGATCGCGAGCACCGACCGTTCGAACGCGCCGGTGCGCTTCAGCTCATCGAGTGCGAGGGCCACGCGCTCGTCGATCGTCTCGGCGGAGTTCAGGCCCACGTAGACACGCACCGGCGCAACCACCTCCGTCCCGGAAAAGGCCTCCAGGTCCTGCCGCCCCGGACCACCGACGACGAAGCGGCGGCCCTGGCGGCCGAGATCCTGCCAGGCCACTAGGGAGGCGTCGCTGCCGGTGGTTCCGGCGTGCTGCGGCGGATCCATCTCGGGCTCGATGAATGCATCGAGTTGCTGAAAGGAGGCGTCGAAGGTGCCGAGAACCACGCGCGTCGCGAGCCCGTCGACCAGCGCCCAGAAGAGCAGCACTGCGACCAGCACGCCCAGCACGTTCGAGATCCTTCTCGGTGCGACGCGGCTGAACCTGCGCGCAAGCAGCCGTGCAACGAAGCGGAACGCACGCGCCACCAGCAATAGCAACGCGAACAGGAGCACCGCCGCCGCACCGAGCCCGAACAGATGGATGCCCTCCACCGGTGCCATCTCCATCCGCACGCGCACCGAGTCTTGCCACGCCGAGGCCTGCAGCAGGAAGACCAGCGCAACGCCGAGGCTCAGAGCGGCGAGGGGCCACTTGAGAATTTCCTGGACCCACTCGCGCGGAACCGGAAGCTCCATGTAGCTCCAAAGCCAGCGCAGAAACACGCCAACCCCGTACCCGGCTGCAAGCGCAACGCCCGACAGCAGTGCTTGAAGCACAAAGGGCCGGGGAACCAGGCTGGGTGTCAGCGATACCGCGAAGAACAGCACGCCCGTAACCAGCCCGGTGGCCGACAGCGATCGCCACAACCGTCTCATGCTCGCCTGCACTCGCATGGCCATGATTGTGCCAAAGGGTTCCGAAAACTGCTTGCACTGCGTTTGGTTCCCAGAGGCTGGCCTGGCGAAGATGGGGAAGACTCCGTGAAGACGATCCTTCCCAGGCACCAGACCCTCGCACTGACACGAGCGTTGGCGCTCCCGCACGGGGCCGGCGCGAAACCGTGGACGCGAAGGAGCGGGAAACCCGGCGCAAAGCCTTGGTATCCGGGCGTGGAGACCTCGAAGGCGTGGCTGAGATCCAGGCGGTTTCCAGCTCCGGTCCGCCACAGACCACGCCCGTGACGTCGACGTCCTCCCGGGTGTCTCTGGCACCGATCGGCTTGGGTGTCCGCTGATGTCTCTGAGAAGATGGAGGTGTTCCGGTACCTGGGAGTCCACCATAATGCATATCGCGCGGGACAGCCCTTTTGCCTGCGAGACGCGCTCAGACCGCCGAACCCTTGAAGACCCGGCTTTCAACGCAGGAGGTTTGCGATGACTCCCGACATCACCACGGTTTTCGGCGGCACGGGGTTTCTGGGCAGCCGGATCGTCCGGGAGATCGTGGCTTCGGGCAGACCGGTCCGTATCGCTGCACGCCATCCGGTCCGGCCGGCCTGGGCAGGCGCCGGTGACGCCATTGAGCTGGCCACGGCCAACATCCATGACGAAACCAGCGTCGCCCGGGCCCTGGACGGCGCCACGGCAGCCGTCAATGCGGTAAGCCTCTACGCCGAGGCCGGCGGTCACGACACTTTCGAGGCCGTGCACGTGACGGGTGCCGGCCGGATGGCCCGCCTGGCGCGGGAGGCCGGCGTCCGGCGGCTGGTGCACATTTCTGGTATCGGCGCGGACGTGACGTCGCCTTCATTCTATGTGCGCGCCCGTGCCCGTGGTGAGCAGAGCGTACGGGCGGCATTCCCGAATGCGGTCATCGTTCGACCCAGCGTACTCTTCGGTCCACAAGACGCCTTCCTCGCGAACCTGGCCCGTCTCGCGCAGCTCCCGGTCATACCGCTGTTCGGCCGCGGCGATACGCGCCTGCAGCCGGTGTTCGTCGACGACGTAGCCCAGGCCGTCGCCCGCCTGACCGCGGCTGCCGATCCCGCGGCATCGCTGTTCGAGCTGGGCGGCGCCCGCGTCTACCGCTACCGCGAGATCGTGGAGCAGGTACTCGACCACTGCGGACGACGACGCCGGCTGCTGATGCCGGTTCCGTTCCTGCTGTGGCGGACGCTGGCGGGCCTGACGATGTTTCTGCCGAACCCGCCGCTGACACGGGACCAGGTGCTGCTGATGCAGAAGGACAACGTCGTCCATCCCGGCACGGCCACCTTCGCGGACCTGGGTATCGCGCCGCACTCCTTGGAGGAAAGCCTGCCGCACTGCCTGAAACCCGGTCAAGGTCGCGATACCCCGTGATGCCCCCGCCCGGTTGAGTACTATGGCCAGCGACGCGCGGGAGCTGGGCTTCGCAGTCGAATACTCACCCGCAGTCCTCGTGGCGGCACGAACGGGTCCGACCCTGCGCCCCCGGTCAATGCCCCCCAGCCAGTCCCGGAGCCCCAGTCTCTCAACCGGCGAGGCGCAGCACAGGAACGAGCCCGAACCACAGCACGAAGGTCAGGGAAGCCACCATCAGTCCGTCGATGCGGCCAGGCGGGCTGTCCGATTCTAGGCGCCGGTACAGCAGCCAGCCCAGCCAGAAGGCATGCGGGACCGCGACCAAGGCCACACCCGCGTACGCGCCCGCGGCCAGGCCGAGCAGGTCCCAGATCAGGGCAGCGGCCGCCGCGAGCCCCGTGAAAACGATGGACAGCCACAGGGCATCCCGGTGCCCGAAGCGGACGGCCAACGTGCATTTGCCGGCCGCTGCATCGGCCTCCAGGTCCGGGATACCCGCGAGGGTGATCGAGGGCAGGATCGCGAGCAGCAGTGGCAGGCTCAGCAGCCACGGCAGCGGCTCCTGCCAGGGGCCGCCCAGGAACACGAAACCGCACAGCATCACGCCGAGACTGTGGGTGACCGCCACATCGAGTTCGCCAAGGCCCCGGTAACTGAGCTTCAGCGGCGGTGCGGTGTACCCGATCGCCAGTACCGCCAGCACGACGAGCACCGCGAGCACGACCGGAAAGGAACCCGGCGTCAGGGCCAGCAACCCTGCCGCCGCTGCCGCGAAGGCCGCAAGGCTGAACACGATACCGGCCGCAACCTCGCGCCGGCTCAGCAAACCGTCCACCAGCACCCGCGATCCGCCCGTGAACGGACCGAAGAACCGGTTGCCGCGATCACTCGCGAAGTCCACCTGCTCGTTGATCAGCACAGTCGCGACCTCGAGCAGGAACAAGCAGAGATAGCCCAGCCAGAAGAGCGGGTTCCCGAAAACACCGCCGGCCGGGGCGGCGGCGAGCGCGCCGGCGGTGTAGGCGAGCCAAGTCATCGGATAGAACTGCAGCCGCAGGGCCCGAAACCAGGCGTCGGTCTTGTGCCGCAACCGTTCCGACGTCGTAACCCGGCCCTGTCGCAGCTGTTGTCCCTGGCGGCGGGCGCGTTCCAGCCATCGCTGGCGCTGCTCGGGACTGGAATCCCGAACCGGGCCGAAGACCAGCGAACGGATCGGGTCGATGCCACAAAAACCGAGCGTTGCACGCGCCATCGCGTTGCGCCCGGGCTGGCGATAGACCAGGCGGTGGATCAGCGGCGGCGTGTCCATGGTGGTGATCAACTGTGCCGAGCGCCCCCCCAACAACCCCTGATAGCCGGTGCCCCCCTCGCAGGTCCGGAACGCGAACCCGGGCGTGAATACCCGATCCAGGAACCCCTTCAAGAGCGCCGGCACGCTGCCCCACCAGGTGGGGTAGACGAACACCAGGTGCTCGGCCCAGACGATCAGCTCCCGTGCCTCTTGCAGTCCCGGCTCCAGCGCCTGCTGTGCTGGCGACTTCGCGCGTACATGCGGATCGAATGCGACCGCCGACAGATTGAGCTGCCGGACCTCGGTCGCCGCCTCGCGCGCCCCGCTGCTGAACGCCTGGGCCAACGCCCCGCACAGGCTCTGGTCGCGCGGGTGCCCGAGGATGATCAGAACCTTCATGGTCGTTCCACTGGTCGTACCCGACCCGGACGACGATAGAGAACATTCATCCGGACACGCAACAGATTCCTTCCAGCTCAACCCAGCTCGACGCCCGCTGCACCCGACCTGCGGTCCCCGATCTCCACAGCGGCACCGTGCGCGGCACCCGCCCCCCCGTCCCACGGAACCCATGTCACGTGCAGGCATCGATCCGCCCACCGGCCGCCATCAACGCAGTGGTAACGACGCTTCTCTGGCCCCACACCCGTTGGACCCAGTGTCCAGAACGGGGCAGGCTCAGCTATCCAGCAACGGCAAGGACAGGATCCGGCCACATCGCCTCCTGTTGCTCCCGTTCTCGCGCCTTCTGGGACAGGTAGGTGTCGCGATCGAGTTCGCGCAATTGTTCCGCGTAGCGTTCGGTGAGTTCAAACCATCGCTCGAGTCGAGCCTGCAGGCGCTCGCTCTCCGGAACCTCGCGCGTCTCCAGGAAAGTCTGCAACGCGAGATAGAACCGCATCACGTTACGCTCGATCATGCCCCGCAAACCCCCGATCAGTTCGCCGTCCTCGTCCCGACTGAAACCGACACGCTCCGCACCGACACTGCCAAGATAGACGTCCATCGCCAGCCGTGTGGTGCCTCCGATACCGAGCGAATACTGGAACTCGAGTAGCGTGCGGTTCCCGTCGATCGGCACCGCGGTCAGATCCATCGCGAAGTCACGCGTGCCGTGAGGCCCGTCGTCCCCGTGCAGCCCGATCTCGAGCCGGTGCTCGGTCGCCTCGATCACCTCGAAATCCAGATCCAGCCCCGTCACATCGTCCGGAGTTTCGAACTCTTTGCGGCCAATGTAGATTCGCAGGGACACGCCCGGATCCCGTTGCTCGAAGACGCACGCCTTCACATTCAGGTGGAGAAAGATGATCTCGCACCAGTTCCCGGCCGAACCGAGCGCTTCGGACACCGTGCCGAAGGATTCATCCACGACCGCCCGTATCTCGCCCCGAGGGGTACTGTCGTCATCAGTGGAATCAACGGCTATGGGCGCATCCAGGGGCGATGCGTCGATCCGTTCCAGGGTTTCCGCCACACGCTCGTGCAACGGCACGCCGCCGTCTGCCATGGCAGCCTGCAATCCGTACAGTACTGCGAGAAGCAAGCCGACCCAGAACCACCACGTCGTGATGCGCAATTCCATATCCCGCGCCTCCGTGGGCCCGATGCCTTTTTTAGACCCGGTGCATCAGCCATGCGATCCCGTACCCTGCGCCCTACCCCCGGCGGGATCCGGCGGGCAGGCAGCAATGCCGGTGCGGGGCCTTCGATAAAGTGACTGCCCTTCCGGGATCACCGCGAACCCCGGCGTGCCCTCCGGCAGGCGTTCATGTGCGCCCAGCAACAGGACGCCAGCCGGCCGGAGACGCTCGTACATCGCCCGCGCCACCTCCCGCTGCAGCGCGGGCTCGAAATACGTGAACGCGAGATTGCGGCAGAGGATCAGATCGAACGGGCCCGCGTCCAGCGGTGTGCGCACATCGTGGCAGCGCAGGATCACCGGAGCGGTGAAAACTGGTGCGAGGCAGAAGCATCCGTCATGCGTCTTAAAGGCGCGCGAGCGCCAGCCTTGCGGCAGATGGCGGATCGAACTCCACGGATAACAGGCGTCGGCGGCCCGCTGCAGCAGTCCGTCATCGGTGTCGGTAGCGAGGATCTCCAGGTTCAGTTCCGGGAAGCGTCCCGCGAGTTCCAGATGCCAGGCGATGGACAGGGTGTAGGGTTCCTCGCCCGACGCGCAGCCGGCACACCAAACTCGGAGTTCGCGGGCCCGGCGCGCAACCGCCGTTCGGGCCAGTTCGGGCAGGATCCGCTCGACAAGCACCTGAAAGACCCGCTGGTCGCGATAGAACCGGGTGACCGTGATCCGGCACAGTGCATCGAGTACACGCCACTCCTCCGGGTGCCGGTCCAGGTAGTGGCGGTAGGCCGCGGCGTCCTCGCAGGAGAGCTGCGACATCCGTCGCTCGATGCGCTTGCAGGCCTGCCTGCGTACGCGCCGAAAGCCCGGCCAGCGCAGCCGCATGCGCGGTAGCGCCCACTGGAGAAAGGCGACGCAGTCCGGATCCTTCATGTTCGTTTCACCGGTGTGCGGTGCCCCTCCAGACGGCGCCCGACTGTCCCGTCTGACTGGAACAGCGCGGCCTGCACCCCGAGTCTGACACCGGTTTGCCACGGCCGCGATGCACCAAGAGCGCGAGTCCAGGATGCCGGCTACACTGAATACAGGCAAGGCAGCGGTGGACGGCGCCATGGAACACCGCTCTGGATCCCGATTCGGGATACCCGGGATCCCGCCGGACCATACCGTCACGCTATTCTTCTGCGGCGACGTAATGACCGGACGGGGCATCGACCAGGTTCTGCCCCATCCCGCAAGTCCCGAACTCTACGAGGACTATGTACGTAACGCCCGGGACTATGTGGATCTGGCGACCGCCGCTCATGGCGAAATCCCGGCGCCAGTCGGTTTCGACTACATCTGGGGCGACGCACTGGGCGAACTGGCCCGATTCCGGCCTTCGGTCCGGCTCATCAACCTGGAAACGAGCATCACTCGCCACTCCGTCCCTTGGCCGGGCAAGGCGATCCACTACCGCATGCACCCGGGCAACGCCCGCTGCCTGCAGCCGGCTGGAATCGACTTCTGCGCGCTGGCCAACAACCATGTGCTGGACTGGGGCCACGAAGGCCTGCGCGAAACCTGCCGCGTGCTGGACCGCATGGGCATCGCCCATGCGGGCGCGGGCGCCAACGAATTGTCAGCGAGCCGGCCCGCGTGCGTGCAGCCGGGTCCGGGCGCGCGGGTGCTCATCTGGAGCATCGGGCTTGCCGACAGCGGGATCCCACGCGAGTGGGCCGCACGCGACGAACAGGCCGGTGTGTGGCGCGCAGGCAACGCGCGGGAGGGCGCCGAGGCGCTGGTCCAGCAGATCGGCTCTGAAAAGCGTCCAGGTGATCTGGCCGTGGTGTCAGTGCATTGGGGCAGCAATTGGGGTTACCGGATCCCGCGGGAGCACACGATCCTCGCCCGCCGGCTGATCGATGCCGGTGCCGACCTGATCCACGGACACTCGTCCCACCATATCCGGGGCATGGAACTCTACCGGGGGCGGCCGATCCTGTACGGCTGCGGCGACTTCATCAACGACTACGAGGGACTCCGGGGCTACGAGTCCTTTCGCCCGGACCTGGCCCTGATGTACTTCTGCCGCTTGGCTCCGGCCGATGGCCGTCTGCTCCGCTTCTGGATGACACCCATGCGAAGGGAACGCTTTGCGTTGCACCGGGCCAATGAAGAAGCGAGCCGATGGCTGGAGGATGTCCTCAACCGGGAGCGCCGCGGGGATGCTCCGCCTTTCACCCGGGACGAGGAAGGCCGGCTGCAGTGGGTGCGGGACGCAGTCGCCCGACAGGGCTGATACCGATCCATCGCGGTCCGCATGACCCCGCAGCCGAAAGAGATCCGGGATCCACGGCAGAGCGGCCGTGCCGGGAACCATTCGCCGCCCCCAATCCCTGCAGAGAGGCCTATACTCGAAGTTACCACTGCCGGAGCGGGCATCGCACCGGTTCCCAGTGAACCTTGGGACATCGCTTCGGCCGATCTGCGATGCGCATCGAAACCAGATCGCCGATCGGTTGCGGGCGTACCCAGCAGACCCGCCCTGGTGTCGAGTCACTATGATTTCGGGAGGCCCCCATGGCAGCCACCGTGACCGCCAACCTATCCGATAACCTGCACCGTGCCCTCGAGGAGCACGACCTCAATCTGCTGCTCAGCCTCTATGCCGACGATGCAGACCTGCGCGTGATCGACCAGCGCCATCCGCCCAGCACGCCCCTGGAGCTGCACGGCAAGGAGGCGATCACCAACTACTTCCGAGAGATCTTCGAGCGGCCGCTGACCCATCGCATCGAGGAGGAGGTCGTGGCAGACGACCACATGGCCTTCACCGAAGCATGCGAGTATGCGGACGGAATGCGCGTGTTCTGCTCGGCCATGATGCAACTGCGCGACGGCAAGATCGTGCGCGAAGTGGACGTTCAGGCCTGGGACGAGACGACGCACTGAGCCACAACACAGGGGCTCCGCCCCCGGGCCCCTGTACGCACCCTGGTCAGCCCCAAGGCCTGAGTACCGACCGGGCATCACGCGCAGTTCAAGATGAACTGTTCATGCCCGGTGCACCCCGGTCGACGCGCAGCGGCTGGTCTACCACCTCCCCAAACCGGGTCGGGATGGGCGCACCTAGCAGCCTGTCGCCGCTGGAGCTCGTCGGCCGCATCGCCGCGCTGATTGATTCCGCCACCCCGACAGCATCGCCATCGCGACTCGGGCGTGCTCGCCCCCAACTCGCCCCTGCGCCCAGCTCGCGCCGGAGTACGAGCACGACCAGCGGGTATCCTGGTAAAGCGGCCCGCCGAGAGCGAGAACCAGGCGTTCGCATGAAAACGCCCCCGGAACCTTTCGCTTGTGCGCCAGGCCGTGCGAATCCGTGGGCAGATGGAGGACGGTCATGCGTTACGTGAACATTTTCCTCATCATTCTCCTCACTGTGGCGGTGCTGGTTTTCACCCTCCAGAACCTGACCACGGTGACCGTTCAGTTTCTCACGCTACGGCTTACGCTACCCCTCGCCGCCCTGATCATCCTCGTATACTTCCTGGGCATGCTTACCGGCGGCGCTGTCGTATCCCTGATCAGGTCCTGGCTCCGCGGATCCTCCGGACAACCCTTTGAAAAGGTGAGCAAATAGGGGAGCACGGAAACGGTGATATCCGGTACGCGGTCATCGATGGGGCGGGGTCCATGCGGAATGATTCGACATATAGCTGAGCCCGTCCACAGCAGCGGGTCCGCGCGCCCAACAAACTCCAGCGCTCGCTCGATCGATCGATGAAATGCTCAGCACCTCGCCGTATAGTCGTTGCCACGTCGTGGCTGATTCCGCTGTTCGCCCTGGCTATGGCGGGAGGAGCCTACTGGATGATGTTTCAGATGCCGGGAGAATCCTACCAGGGAACACCTCCGCCGCTGAAAGCCGACGGGCAGATGCTGCGCGAGCGTCTGCAGGAACACGTCCGGATGCTGGCGGACGAGATCGGCGAGCGGCACTACTGGCAGCCCGAACGCCTGCACGCGGCGGCAGATTACATCGCCCGAACCTTCCGGGAAGCGGGGCACAAACCGATCCGCCATCGGGTACCGGCGTGGGATCAGGAATTCCACAACATCGAGGTGCAGCTGCCGCACGACGGTGTCGCCAACGAGATCCTCGTGATCGGCGCGCACTACGACACGGTGCGCGGCACTCCCGGAGCCGACGACAATGCCTCCGGCGTCGCCGTGCTGCTCGAACTGGCCCGCCTCCTGCGGGATACGGAGCTGGGCCGATCCGTGCGCCTGGTCGCCTTCGCCAACGAGGAGGCGCCGTTTTTCGGCAGCGCGGCCATGGGCAGCCTGCACTACGCGCGGCAGGCTCGGGAAAGGGGCGACGACATCGTGGGCATGATCTCGCTGGAGATGGTGGGCTATTACAGCGACGAACCCGACAGTCAGTCGTACCCGCCGCTGCTCGGGCATTTCTACCCCGACCGCGGCAATTTCATCGCCTTCGTCAGCAACCTGCGATCGCGCGGACTCGTCCGCCAGACCATCCAGGCGTTCCGCGAACACGCTGACGTTCCCTCCGAGGGGCTCGCCGCGCCGGAACTGATCCCGGACATCCTTCGTTCGGATCATTGGGCATTCCAGCAGATGGGTTACCCGGCGATCATGCTCACCGACACCGCCAACTTCAGGAATCCGGCCTATCACGGGCCGCACGATACCCCCGACCGCCTGGATTACGAAACCATGGCCCGACTGACCGCCGCGCTGGCCCATGCCGTCGAGACGATGAGCCAGCGCTGAGACCCAAGGCCGCCTGGCTTGTTGACCGACGCGCAAGTCTGTCAGGACGCGATCTCCGCCGGCATGGTCCACTTCGACGCGCTCCGGTTGAATCCCTCGCCTTCGCGCGAAGAAAACGCCCAGGCACACGTGACGAATGCTTCCTGCCCATGAAAACGCTGGATCCCGCCGCGCTGCGGGCGACCCACGAGGGCGAGTACGACGCCACGGGGCGAACGTACGGCTGCACGATGCGCACTGGGCGTGGTCGGAACTCCAGCGCATGGCTGAAACCTGCCGCGCGAAGCCGGAGGACACCCATCGCCCTCAGCGTTGATTGGCAAAGCGTTCGGCCCATTCATGGATGCTCTCACGCGAACCTCTGTTCGACTGTGCCCGCTATTCGGCTTGACGCAGGGTGTCAGCCACCTGTCGGATCCCGCCCGCCGCGTCTTAGGAGCGGTCAAGGGCTACACTCGCACGCATCGAAGGCAGGAACGGAGCGATGCCATGCCTCCCGTGCTCAGCGCTTCACCCGCCCGGCTCCTCGACCACTGGCTGGGCGCGGATGGTCTCTCTCCGGCGCTGGCCGAATACGAGCGCTGGTTCCACCAGCGGGGTCTCGCGATCTCGGCCGCATTGGACCGGGCGGGCACGCCGGGGCTTTGCATGTACGATCGCTTCGGCCAGCGCGAGGACCGGGTTCTGTATCCTCCGGAGTACCGGGATCTGCTCGACCGCGGGTACGGCCTGGGCGTGGTCGCGCGCGCCAGCGATGAGCGCACACTGATGCCCGGGTACCGCATCGGGTACGTCACTGCGTTCTTCGATGCGGGCCTGTACTGCCCGTACACGGTCTCGCTGGGAACCCTGGTGGCGGTGCTGAAGTATGCGTCGCCGGCGTTGCGTGACCGCACCCTGCCGCAGCTCGCGGGCCGCGAAAAGGGTTTCTGGCAGGGAGCGACCTGGATCACCGAGGCCGGTGGTGGATCGGACATCGGGGCCCATGTTCGGACCCGTGCCGAACGGGTCGCCGACGGCTGGCGGCTGACCGGGGACAAGTACTTCGCGAGCAACGTCGGCGCGGAGGTCGCGGTGGTGGCGGCACGCCCCGCGGGTGGCTCCGACGGGGTCCGCGGTCTCGCCCTGTTCCTGGTACCCCGCAGACGCGCCGACGGGAGCCTGAACTACCGGATCCGGCGCCTGAAGGACAAGATCGCGACGCGGTCGGTGCCGACCGGCGAGGTGGAACTGCAAGACGCGGAGGCGTCGCTGCTGGGCGAGCCGGGCCAGGGAATCTACCTGATCATGGAGGTACTGAACGTGTCGCGGGTGGCGAACAGCGTGGCGAGCGTTGCGCTGATGCAGCGTGCGATCGCCGAGGCACGCGCGTTCGCCGAACGGCGGGTGGCCTTCGGCCGCCCGCTGCTGGAGCAGCCCTTGCTGGACCGGCAGATGCGTGAACGCCAGAACTCCCTGCGTGCCTGCTTCGGACTGGCCTGGGAATCAGCACGGCAGCTGGACCGGGTATGGCAGGAGCGTCCCCCGTACTCGGAACGTCACCGGATGTTCCGGCTGATCGCCCACCTGGCCAAGTACTGGACCGCTGAACAGGCGATCCGCACGGCCCAGTGGGCAATGGAGGTGCACGGCGGTGCCGGCGTATTGGCCGATTACGGCATCGAGCGACTGCTCCGGGAGGCGATGATCCTCGCAATCTGGGAAGGCTCGCCGCACCGCCAAATGCTCGACGGGCTCGAGCTGATGGCCCGGCATCGGGCCCACGAGGGCCTGTTCACGCAGCTCGGCCATCCACCCGGCACCGATCGCCTGCGGGCGACGATCGAGCATCTGTTGAACCGGGACCAGGCCGAGCGCGAAGCTGGGGTCGAACCGGTCTTCCGGGAACTGGCGGCCTGGACCGCCGAGGCGCTCGCGCCACCCCCGGCGTGACCGGTCCAGGAAGAAGGTTCGGTGCGCTCGCAGGCATCCGCCTTCCTCTGGCGTCACGGTCGCTCGGCCGATCCCTCGTTGCTCTGATCCGATCGGCCGTGCTCGTCCCCGCCACGGGCTTGCAGACACGAGACACCGTTCGTCCGGTCCCCCTCCGCCCAGCACCTGCGGCTGCACCGAGGAGAACGGCGCCCAGGCACCAGACGGCACTCCCCATTCTGTCCTCCGCATTTCGACGGCTCTACATACCCGCGCGCACAACCCGGCAACGGGGAAGACCGCCCGGAAGCAGTCTATACCCTCCCTCCGGAGTACAGGACATGCCGCAACCGTCGCAGAACATGCTCGAGTTCTTCACCCGGGGACGAGAGGCACCGTCCCTGGAGGAGTCGCGTGCCCGGCCCGACCTTGCGGTGCAGATGCTCGAGAACGCCCACCCTCCGGGCGACCTGGCCACCCCACCCATCCGCGAACTGATGCTGAGCCAGGCAGTGGGGCGGCCTTTCCGCCATCACAGCGACATCGGCGCCGGGCCGTTTTCCGGATGCGCACTACCCGGGGCGTTTGTGATCATTCCACCGCGCGTTGCGGGCCGCTGCCACATGCGCGATCCCGCACGCATGCGGTTCCTTGGCATCCCCGCCGATCTTGCGTGCGACTGCCTTGAGTGTGATCCGAACGCCCCCCTGGACTTCGGGCGGCTGCACGCCATGCTGCACCAGGATCCTCTGATTACCCAGGCCCTGGACGTCCTATGGCAGGAAATGGAGCGCGACGACCCGGCCGCGCACCTGTTCATCGACAGCATGATCTCGGCGGTGGTCGTGCGCTTGGCCCGCCTGTCCGAGCAGACGCGCGACATCGATGCGTGCCGCGGAGGCCTCGCGCCGCACCAGTCGGCGCGGGTCATCGAGTACATGCACGCGAACCTGGATCAGCGCATCACGCTCCGCGATCTGGCAGGTTTGACCGGCCTGTCGCCGTGGCACTTCGCGCGCGCCTTTCGCCACAACCACGGTCTGCCCCCGCACCGTTACCTGACGCGGTTACGCATCCAGCACGCACGCAATCTCCTGACACGAACCTCCCTGCCGGTAACAGCGGTCGCCGCCGCCACCGGCTACTCCCTCCCGCAACTGGCGCGCCACTTCCGGCAGGCGGTCGGCATAACGCCCAGCGAGTACCGGCAACAGATCCACCATGGGTCCTCAGGGGATCCCGAGCCATCACAGCCGGCCGTGATCGGCAGCGAACCGCAAGATCCGACACCAGACCGCAAGATTCTGAAAACCGACTCCCGATCCACTGCCTAGACTCGAAACGAGCGATGCCAGTCCGGACCCGATTCCGGCAGTTCCCCATGCCGGTCGGTCCGGTGCCCCGTCGCGGGCGCACCCGTCGCCATGTGCATACCAACACGGAACGGAGGCTGACCATGACCAGAATCCCCCTGATCCTGCTGACCGCGATGCTCGCAACCGGGGCTGCAGCCCAGCACGACGACGCACCGGTCGGTGCCAAGCAGCAGATCGGCACAGTCGCGTTCGGCGCGGCTTGCGTCGACGAGGCGCAGCAGGCGTTCGATCGTGCCCTGGGGCTGATGCATCACATGATGTATGTGCAGGCCCGCGGCGAATTCGCCGCGATCGCCGAGGCCCACCCCGACTGCGCGATGGCCCACTGGGGCGTCGCGACCACATTGTTCCAGCCGCTGTGGGCCACGACGCCAAGCGATGCCGAGATTGCCCGTGGCCGCGACGCGATCGAGCAGGCGCGCGCCACCGTCAACGAGGAGCGCGAACAGGCGCTGATCGAGGCCACCGCCGCCTTCTTCGAGCCGGACACCGACCGGCAATGGGATCGCCTGTCGGGCTGGACCGACGGCATGGCAGCCGCGTACCAGGCCTACCCCAACGATCACGACATCGCCGCGCTCTACGCGTTGTCGCTGCTGACAGAGGCCACGCGGGCCGATGACCGTGATGCGCTGCACGACGAGGCCGAGGCGATCCTCAAGCGCGTTTGGGACGAAGAGTCGACCCACCCCGGCGCCATCCACTATGCGATTCATGCCACCGACGCCGACGGGCGTGCCGAGAACGCGCTCGAGATGGTCGAGTCCTATGGCAAGATCGCGCCGAACGTGCCGCACGCACTGCACATGCCTTCGCACATCTACGTGCGCCTCGGCGACTGGCCGCAGGTCATCGACTGGAACGCACGTTCGGCCGAAGTCGCTCGGGAACACAAGGTCAACGGCGCGATCTCGTTCCACTACATCCATGCCATCGACTACCTCGTGTACGGTCACCTGCAACGCGGCGAGGACTCGACCGCCGAAAACATTCACCAGGCTGCCTTCGACGAGGGTCGCCACCAGGGCTCGTTTCCCGGCGCGTTCCACCTGGCCGCGATGCCGGCGCGACTGGCGGTAGAACAGCGTGACTGGGACGCCGCGGCCGCGATCGAGCCACGCGTGCCCGACTACATCGCCTGGGAGAACTTCCATTGGGCCGAGGGCCTGAGCTGGTATGGCCGTGGTCTGGGCGCAGTCCATACCGGTGACCTGGAAGCCGCCCGCGAGGCCGAACAACGCCTCGCGAGTCTGGCCGATGGGGCCGCATCAGCCCCCGACGACCGCTTCCAGGTCTACATCGAGGCCGATCGGCACATCCTGGCCGGATTCATCGCGCATGCCGAAGGCGACCACGAGCGCGCCGTCGAATTGATGCGTACGGCCGGCGAGCTCGAGTCCTCGGTCGAAAAGCACCCAGTGAGCCCCGGCGCACTGTTGCCACCTTACGAGGCGCTCGGCGAAGTGCTGCTCGCACTGGATCGGCCCGACGAGGCCCTGGCTGCCTTCAAGCGCTCCGATCAGATGTGGCCGGGCCGTTACAACACGCTGCTTGGTGCCATTCGCGCCGCCGACGCGGCGGGAGATGCGGCAGCGGCAACGAGCTGGGCCGCGCGGCTGCTGGAGGTCGCACCCAACGCCGAGCGCGACACCATCGACCGCGCCCGGACGCTGGCGCAACGCCACTGAGCCGGGTTTCCGGGGTCGATCGCCGGGATGCCCGACGGATCGGGTCGCCTGCGACTCACGGACGAGTCACGGCGGCCGCAGCCTCCGGGGCGAACTCAGTCGTGCATCAGCGGCTGGTCGAAGCCAGCCGTCCATGGACGATTAGGTGGCAAGCCCCGGACAGAAAAAGCGGGCCCCCACGGGGCCCGTCGTCCCATCGGGCGGGTCTCCCAAGATGGCCTGGCAACGCCGCGCGGCGTGTCGGGCAAGCCGGTCAGGCTGCATCAGGCCAGAGACCCGCAGCCTCGCTGCCGGCGGCGTTCCATGCCGCCATGCCGCCGACCACGTTGGTCACCCGCTGGTGGCCCAGCCGCTTGAGGATCGAGGCCGCCACGGTAGAGCGATAGCCTGTGCCGCAGATGACGGCGACCGGGTCTTCCATCCGAACCCCGGGCACGCCTTCGCGAGTCTCGGAGACGGAGCGATGGATGGCCCCGTCATGGCGATCCTCGGCGTATTCCGCCGGAGTGCGCACGTCAACCAGTTTCGCGTCGCCGCGTTGCACGGACTCGCGGGCCTGATAGGCGTCGACTTGCCTCAGGGTAGCCAGCGGAAGGCCGGCCTCGGCCCAGGCGGCCATCCCGCCGTGCAGGTAGCCATCGATGTAGTCGCGGCCGGTGCGGACCATGCCACGTACCGCCTCCTCGATCAGTTCCGGATCTCCGGTGTCGTCCACGAGGATCACCGGCTTGTCGTCCGGCGTGACCCAACCGGCCCAGTTGGCGAAGGGCCCGCGAATGCCGATGCCCAGCGCGCCAGGGACGTGGCCCCCGCCGAAGGCCAGCGGATCGCGCAGGTCGATCACGGTGATCTCGTCCGCCCGCACGCGTCGGGCCACGTCCAGCGGGTCCAGTGGCACCATGCCGGGCAGCGGGATCACGTCCCTCGGGCCCTCGGTGTTGATGCCCTTGTTGCGCGGGTAAAAGTCCGGAATCTCCGGCAGCCCGTGCAGCAACCTCTCGACGAAGGCCTCCTCACTCAGCGCCGGATCCAGGTAAGGATTGGTTCGGCGCTCGTACCCGAGCGTGGAGACTGGGCGTCCGGACATGCCGGCGCCGCAGGCGGAACCGGCCCCGTGCCCAGGGTGGACCTCTACGCCGTCGGGCAGGTCCGCCAGCTTCTCACGCACGCTGCGAAACATTTTCCGCGCCAGGTCGCGCTTGGCCTCCTCACCCAGCAGATCAGGCCGGCCGAGCGAGCCGACGAACAGGAAGTCACCGGTGACGAGAGCCACCGGGTCGGTTTCCGAGCGTGCTCCGTCATAGACCACGAACATAAGATGTTCCGGTGTGTGGCCGGGGGTGTGCCGCACCTTGATGCGTACGTTGCCGATCTCGATCCGATCGCCGTCGTGGATGTCATCGTGCGGGAACTGCACCTGGAAATGTTCCCCCGCGTCATGACCGGACAGCATCAGCCGCGCCCCGGTCTTGTCCGCCAGCTCGCGGGCCCCGGAAGCGAAATCGGCATGGATGTGGGTGTCCATCACGTACCTGATGCGATAGCCGTTGTCACGGGCATAATCCAGGTAGACATCGACGTCGCGCTGCGGGTCGATAACGGCGATCTCCCCAATGCCCTGGCAGCCGACCACGAAGGAATGCTGCGAAAGGCCAGGATCGACGAAGCGTTCAAAGATCATCGTGCACCTCACTATCTTTGCAGGGGGTTTACCTAACTCGTTATCCGTTGGGTCGAATCTTAGATGTAACGTTCCGCCTGTATAAATTCGATAGCCTTTTACTATTTCCATGTTCCCACGAACCCAGCAGCCGGCACTGGAGGTCAACCCGCCAGCGCTTGAGGCCGGGACCGCTCAGGAACTCGTTCTCGATGCCGAGAATGCCCCTCAAGGACTTGTTCGGGATGTTTTTCAGGACGATTGTGCGAAGGATCAGTGGGTTGTCTTGGTCCGACCCGGCTGGACCACGGCTGGACCACGGCTGGGGCGGCCGGCTGGAGCTTTCCTTGGCGGGTTTCGCGCTTTTTGCGGGAGAAGACTGCTGTCGAAGTACTTCACGCGCTTCATGGTTCAAAGTGTTCCGGATGACTGGCGATCCCCGGCACAGGCCAATACACTCAGGGGACGCTGACGGCGAACCGCCTGCAGGTCATCACACATCGCGATCGGCCGGAAGCTGCGGACCTCAACCGCGGGAGGTGGCTCATGAGCGGAAATGATCTTGCATCCATTGCGCAGGCCACGGTCGCCCCGGGCAAAGGCATCCTCGCAATCGACGAGAGCCTGGGCACCATCAAGAAGCGCCTCGACAGCATCCATGTCGAGTCCACCGAGGAAAACCGCCGCGCCTACCGGGAACTCCTGATCACGGCCCCGGGCGGCGGCGAGTACATCAGCGGCATGATCCTCTTTGACGAGACCATCCGTCAGCAGACCCGTGACGGTGTGCCGTTCGTTCAGGCCCTTGCCGATCAGGGCATCCTGCCCGGCATCAAGGTGGATTTCGGCGCAAAGGATCTGGCCGGGCATCCCGGCGAGAAGGTCACCGAAGGCCTGGACGGGCTGCGCGAGCGTCTGGCCGAATACGCGCAGCGGGGCGCGAAGTTCGCCAAGTGGCGCGCGGTGATCACCATCGGCGAGGGCATTCCCTCGTCGGGCTGCATCGAGGCCAACGCCCATGCACTGGGCCGCTACGCGGCCCTGTGTCAGGAGGCCGGACTGGTGCCCATCGTGGAACCCGAGACCCTCATGGACGGCGACAACACGATCGAGCGCTGCTACGAGGTGACGGAAAGGACGCTGCGAAGCGTTTTCCGCGAACTGTACCGACAACGCGTCGTCACCGAGCACACGATTCTCAAGGTCAACATGGTCGTGCCGGGCAGGCAATGCCCGGACCAGGCCGGCGTCGAGCGGGTCGCCGACCTGACCGTGCGCTGCCTGAAGAACTGCGTGCCCGCGGCGCTGGCCGGCATCGTGTTTCTCTCGGGCGGACAGAGCGCGCGGAATGCCACCGTGCACCTCGACGCCATGAACAGGAAATATCCCGACCTGCCCTGGCCGCTCAGCTTCTCCTATGGCCGCGCCCTGCAGGAGCCGTGCCTCAAGGCGTGGGCCGGGCGCCCGGAGAATGTCGAGGCCGCACAGGCGGCGCTGCTGCATCGCGAGAAGTGCAACAGCCTCGCCGCGCTCGGGCGGTACGACGAGTCGCTGGAGGAGGCGGCCTGAACCCCATGAAACCGCGCGTCGAGATCGAGTTCTGTACGGCATGCCGTTTCACGCCGCGCGCCGGCTGGCTGGCCCAGGAACTGCTGTTCACCTTCGGCGAGGACCTCGGCGAGGTCGCGCTTGTCCCGTCCACCGGCGGCGTCTTCGAGGTCCGCTGCGACGGCACGACCCTGTGGTCGCGCAAGTCCGACGGCCGACAACCCGACGCCAAGGAACTCAAACAACGCCTGCGCGACCACATCGACCCTGGGCGGTCGCTGGGCCACAGCGACAGGTGACCACCGTCGGAGATCGCCACTGGCGCGGTCCTTTTCAGCATCCCACCCCCGGGTCCATACCGGGGCAGGCGTTCGCGGAGAAACCGGGACTGCAGTGGGGCACCATCGGCACTCTGGTAACCCACTGATTTCACGTTGTCCTGGCAGTTTGTTTCTCAAGAGGAGTCACGCGATGTCTGACAACCGCAGAAGCCGGGTCGTCACCGAGGGTGTGCAGCGTAGCCCCAACCGCGCCATGCTGCGCGCCGTGGGATTCGGCAACGGCGATTTCACCAAGCCCATCGTCGGCGTGGCCAGCGCCCACAGCACCATCACCCCCTGCAACATGGGCCTCGGCGCGCTCGCCGGGCGCGCCGAGGCGGCACTGCGCGCGGCGGGTGCCATGCCGCAACTGTTCGGCACCATCACCATCTCCGACGGCATCTCCATGGGCACGTCCGGCATGAAGTACTCGCTGGTCTCGCGGGAGGTGATCGCCGACGCCATCGAGACGGTGTGCATGGGGCAGTCCATGGACGGCGTGCTCGCGTTCGGCGGCTGCGACAAGAACATGCCGGGCGCCATGATCGCCATCGCGCGCATGAACATCCCGGCAGTGTTCGTCTATGGCGGCACCATCAAGCCCGGGCACTACAAGGGCGAGGATCTCACCATCGTGTCCGCCTTCGAGGCTGTCGGCCGTCACGCCGCCGGGCGCCTCAGCGACGAGGACCTCTACGGCATCGAGCGCAACGCCTGCCCCGGTGCCGGTTCCTGCGGCGGCATGTACACCGCCAACACCATGTCCAGCGCCTTCGAGGCCATGGGCATGAGCCTGCCGTACTCCTCCACGATGGCGGCAGAGGATGCCGAAAAGGCCGACAGTGCCGCACGCTCCGCCGACGTGCTGGTGGAGGCCATCCGTCACCAGCGACTGCCCCGGCGAATGCTGACCCGCGAGGCCTTCGAGAACGCCATCGCCGTGGTCATGGCGCTCGGCGGCTCCACCAATGCCGTCCTGCATCTGCTGGCCATCGCCCATGCGGCGGAGGTGCCCCTGTCGCTGGATGATTTCGAGGACATCCGCACCCGGGTGCCGGTGCTGTGCGACCTCAAGCCCTCCGGGCGCTATGTGACCACCGAGTTCCACCAGGCCGGGGGCGTGCCACAGGTGATGCGCATGCTCCTCGAACGCGGCCTCCTGAACGGCGACTGCCTCACCGTCACGGGTCGCACCCTGGCCCAAACCCTGGACGGGATTCCGGCCAAGCCGCCTGCAGGCCAGTCGGTGATCCGTCCCTGGGACGACCCGGTCTACGCGAGCGGCCACCTGGCCGTCCTCAGGGGCAACCTGGCCCCGGATGGGGCGGTGGCCAAGATCAGCGGTGTGCGCAACCTGGAGGTCACCGGACCGGCGCGCGTGTTCGATTCCGAGGAGGCGTGTCTGGAGGCCATCCTCGGTGGACGCATCCATGCCGGCGACGTGCTGGTGATCCGCTACGAGGGTCCGAAGGGCGGGCCGGGCATGCGCGAGATGCTTGCCCCCACCTCGGCCATCATCGGTGCGGGCCTCGGCGACAGCGTGGGCCTGGTGACCGACGGGCGTTTCTCCGGCGGCACCTATGGCATGGTGGTGGGCCACGTGGCTCCGGAGGCCGCCGTGGGCGGTCCCATCGCGCTGGTGCAGGAGGGAGATACCGTCATTATCGACGCCCGCGCACGCCGGCTCGAGCTCAATGTGTCCGAGGCGGAGCTGGAGCGGCGACGCGCACGGTGGACACCGCGCCCGCTGCCGGAGCGGGGGGTGCTGGCGAAATACGCCCGGCAGGTCGGCTCGGCGGCCCGCGGGGCCGTTACAGACGGGCCAGCATGAGCGCATTCGCGAAACCCTCGGCACGCAGGTATCACGGGGCGCCGAACCGGATCGGCTCCATCTGCAGCGCGCTCCCGGGGAGCTCTGGAGCAAGCGCCTCCGATCGCCAGGATGAAGGATCAAGCCCGAGCCGAAACCCCTCAGCTGCCAACCGGTGCATGAGCTCCTGGTCGAACAGCCGGTGCCGGCTCTCGGGAAGTTCGAGGTCGTGCGGAACCGCGATGTACCGGAAGTCGACATCGGTGTTCAGATCCTGCGCCAGCAGTTCGGCACCGAACTGCATATGGCGAAGCGTGACACGCATGGAATAGCTGGTGAGCACCGCAACGCTCCGCCGGACCACCGGTACCCATGCCGCCTGGGTCAATTCCGGGCTGGTGTCCAGGTAGCCGTTCACGATCACCCAGAAGCGCAGTCTCGGCATCGGCGTACCCGGATTCCGCGCGGCGAATTCCCGGAACACCTGGACGATCTCCTTTCGATCCAGACCGACGAAGGCGGCCTGCGCCGCGGCGCCGTCGGCGTACAACGCACCCTCGATTGCGACTGGAGGAAAGGCCGCCGGAATCGACGCCGAGGAGAGCAGAATCCGGTGCAATTTCCCGGCATCGTCGGTTTCCAGCGCGCGGACCGCTTGCGGACCCAGATCCCAGATCCGGAAACGTCCCAGGTCGAGATCCGTGGAACCCAGCAACAGCTTGCGATGCTCCGCGTGTGCTTCGGCAATACCGCGAATGGTGTCCCTATCCACTTCCACCGCGATCCGCTCGGCCAGCGGCCGGTTGTCGAAGAACGATGGCTGCCAGGGCAGGAAGAAGAGCAGCCCGCGCAGCAGTGCCAGGCGGTCGCTCGCCTCGTGGTAGAGCTGGCCGATCCGTCGAATCGAGTCGTCGGTACCGAGCAGGCCGAAGGGAGCGATCAGCGCGCCGGTACTGACACCGGTCACCAGATCGAACTCCGGCCTTCGGACCGATGCGTCAGTCACCTGCGACCAGCCCTGCAGCACTCCGACCCCGAACGCCCCATACTGACCACCGCTGGAGAGCATCAGGATTTCGTAAGTAAACGGCTGATCCTCCCGCCCGAGCGCCTGTTGCTCGGCATGGCGGGTTTCCAGACGCTGCAGCAGGCGGGCCGCGATCCGGTCACGCTGTGCCAGCGCTTGAGCCTCGTGTGCGGCAACGCGTTCCTCGAAGGCGTCTGCCGTGATCGTGCGCGCTGGGCTGGCACAGCCTGCAAGGTGGATCGCCGTCGCACACAGCGAGGCGCACACGAGCAACGAATGATCGAAACGCATCGTCGGTTCTCCTCCTGAACTGGGCGGTTTCTGGCGGTCGCAAGAGGCCGCGCTGGCGCGCGCGAGGTGACCGTCATCGTGTCCGGGAACGGATGTTGACATGCATATGATAACCATTATCATATGAGTCGCAGTTGCAGGGTGACCCCCGGTGGCTGTGTTCTTCTCCTCCTCACTTCCTGCTGTTGCCAAGCCCGCACCGCCTCCAGGCACGCCAGCCAGGCAACCTTTTTTCCCGCACCCAAACCGGCCGGAAGCCAAACCGCAGAGTGGCCAGAGGCGCCGTCCTGCTTCGATTGCGCCGCGCTCTGACAAACGTTGTCGTGTAACCGGGAACACGCGTCCGCCGCGGTGCCTCGCCGGATCGTGAACCGACCCGCGAACGCAACGATTCCGAAAGCTGGCCCGACGGGTGAGCGAAGCAAACGCTCCGGAGCATGCGCCATCAATGCTTGCGTGGGTCGCCTCGTCGCTCCGTACCTCACGATCTCGGGCTCAGTCAGCGCGTGCGTTGTCGAACACGTCGCCTCACGGAGCGCGGCAAGTACAGTCTTGATGCACCACACGGTTGTTGCGCCCTCGATCTGCGCGGGCCGGAAGCTGTGGCAACGCACGTCACGCACGAACCGACACCCTATCGAGTGTAGGGCATCGCATCGAATCAGGAGGGCAGTTTTTTTTCTGGCTAGGACGATGCACGCCTCTTCCGCGCACGGGGGGCACCGACCACCCGCCTCGCAAGCAACTGTACTGGGAAGAGATCCGGCCTCGAAGGCTAACCGCCTTGCCCGATATTCCGGGTGTGCGGCCCGCCGTCACGGGATACACGCACATGACCGCAGGCCGCTTGCTGCCCGCACCGCTCCGGACGATCGGCCGGGCGACCCTCCTACGGCTGCCGGTTCAGGCAGGCGCGCAGGAGCGGCGGACTGAGCTCCTTAAGGTCGCTGCGGTCCACCACGGCCCAGCGCTCTTGTCGGTCCAGCAGAACCCGCAACTCGGGGCAGAAACATCGTGCCTGGGCGAATCAGTTTCCGAGTACGCGGGTGGGGGCGATCACCAGAGCCGGAGCCCTTGAACGGCCCGCGGCGCGCTCGGGCATCAGGTGCGCGAGCACCTGCAGCGTCTTGCCGAGGCCCATATCATCGACCAGGATGCCGCCAGGACCAAGCCGCTGCCGCAGCGAAGTTCAGGTTGCCTCTGCTGTCCCCGACCCCGAGCGTCGACCGGCAAGATCAGCCGAGCGACGCCGACCCGCTCCATTGCACGAACGATGCTCTCCGTTCACTTTGCGCGCACACCTCCACGAGGACCGCCTCCGAGCGTACAGTACACGGCATCGTGACGGGGCATCACCCTTTCCATCGATGCTGGGTCCAATACGTCGCCTCGCACTGTCGGCAGCGCGGGATGCCTGACGTCCACTTTCGTCGGGTCACGTATAAACGCCGTGACGGAGTACCCCTGGTAAAGGGCCTGTCTGACAAGATGGCGGCCAATGCTACCCGTGGCCCCGAAAACGATCAGTTTCATATGCGGCCTCCTTGTCGAAACCGCCGTGGGCGGCCGGGAGGCCGGAAGAGCGCAGCGTCATCCGCCACCCGGCGTTCGTGCCGGACTGCTTGCTCGTGATGGTCATGGCACCTCCCTGCAAGTGTGGGCCACCGATCCCTAGTGGGTCATGCGGCGGTTCCATACGGCCCGACCAGCGCACGCCCGGCGTTGGACACAAGGGCCAGCCATGGCCGGTGCCGGTGCGCCGGCCACCCTTTCCGGGCTACGGGGCGGAACCTTTCATCTGCGGGCTCGTCAACGAGAACGGTGCGTTGTCTGGCACTCCCGCTTCACTCCTCTGCCCGGATCCGTGCAGCCAACCACCGGCACTCGGCAGAACCCGGGATGGGGCGGGAACCCGATTGCCTGCACTACGGACCGGAATCCATCCCGAGCGTAGCGGCGGCACGGGTTAGGTATTTCCCCGAATTCAGGATTCGTGCGAGCGGGCCTAGGCTTCAGGGTACGACCCACGAATCTGGAGGACGACGCAATGACCATCGCCATCAACCGCCGCCGTTTCCTGACCCTGGGCGCGGGCACCTCGGGCCTGGCGCTGGCTTCCGGCCTCGGGCTGGGCGCGCTGGCCGGTACGCCCCGTGTCGCGGGTGCCGCAACCGGCGAGGGGCGGGCGATCGTGAAGGACGTGATCGATTTCCGCCTGAAGCCCGGCGACTGGCCCGGTGCCTTCGGCTTCGTCACCTTCCGCCTGCACCAGGGGTTTCACGATGGCGGCATCGTGCACTACATCCGTACCGACGCCTCGGACGCCGACTACGCGGAACGTCACGGGCTGGTGTTCGTTCCGCTGCTGGGCCTGGTCGACCGACCGGAGCTGCAGAATCGCCTGTACGTGTTCGAGAATGGGCAGCCGCCGGTGCTGCAGCATGTTCCCGGCTCGGACGGGTACACCCCGCTGTTCCGCATCCACCGGGTGAGCGGCAATGCCGGCGGCCGCATCCTGACCGCCGAGGGCGAGATCGAGGAGGCCGTCGCCACCGGCAGGCTGACCGTCGAAGAGACGCGCGTGCGCGTGAACTTCCCGCTGGTGCAGTGGGGCGACGAGCACCTCGCGGTCGACACCGAGCGCGACAGCTACCTCGGCACCGGGCAGTTGCTCGACGCGCCCGACCTGGAGAATCGGCAGGTCACGTTCAAGCTGCACGAGGCCTTCCCCGGAAGCTGGTACATCCTGACGGACACCTCCGCCGCGCCGATGGCACCGATGATGAGCATTCCGGCATCGCCCGCGACGGCCGACCTGCCGTCGGTGCATGCCACCGACAAGGTCTGGGTCTTCGTCAACGGTATCGAGGGTGCGGGCGTGATGGGCTTCCAGTCGGCCATCTTCGGGAACCCGGCGGGGCATGCGGCCTGGAGCCCGTTCTGGGACCACTTCGCGCTGCGCTGGGAGGATCCGGACGAGGCGCGCGTGCTGGAAAATGCCGCCGAGGTCCGGGAGCTCGTCGCCGCCGAGCGCCTGGTCCAGTACAACGGCACACCGAACTCACACCCGCAGGGGTTCGTGGTCAACTGCCCGGTGCCGGTGATGTCCGGGTAAATCCCGACTCACGCAATCGGCCCCCTCTCCTGCTCGCGGGAGAGGTTCGGGCAAGGGTCGTTAGGCGGTTCGCGACGCCCCGCCAGACTATCCGCGTTGCTGACGACTGCTCCCCGCGATGATGCGCCAACTGTCATCACGCGGGCCGCCACCCGAGACCATGAACGCCGCGGAAGAGGCCGAAGGGTGTCCTCCGCCGGTCCCACGCCGGGATTGCCGCGGATTATGGGGCGTCGCGAACAACGAACGGCGAATGACGCTGCGCTCGTCGGCAGACGGGCCGGCGAGAGGTGCATGTCGGGTTCCTGCACGTCAGCTCTGCGTTTCATTTGAATCTTGATCCGGGGGCGGCGCGACCGCGACCGTGTGACGTTCACCTGCCGGCTCCCTGAAGAGGAACCCGACGGCATCGTTGCCAATGGCGAAGTCGCCTCGGGCGTGCGACCAGGCACGGGTCTGTACCTGCGCATCCATCCACTCGAAGAGCTCCTGCAGCGCGAGCGCGATATATGGACGCGCTGCGTAGTCCAGCCCCTGCGCGGTCCATGCAGCCCTCGCAGCATCCCGGCGCAGCCAGCCCTGGTGGACAAACCCGGCCGTGAACAGAGCACGCAGGACGCCATCGCCGAGTTCCCGGCGCAGGGTCTGTAGCGCGTCCCTCGGATCATTTCCGGGGCCGATCCCCGCTGCCACAGAAGCCGGCAGAAGCGCGGTCCAGTCCACTCCCATCACGGCCCCCGGCAGCAGATCCTCGTCAATGATCTGCTGGAAATCCGCCACCGGGTCGGACCCGGTGCGCTGCGCGAGCTGAACCAGCGCGCCGGCTTCATCCAGATAGCCGGAGAGCCGGAATCCGCACAGATGATGGTCCACGAGATCGTGGACGAAGACCGAGGTCGGGATGCGTTCTCCAGTGTACGGTGTCCCGGCAATCACGTCGGGTCCGGTACCGGGCACGTCAAGTTTCCAGCCGCGCACCCCGAAGTCGTCATTCCAGTGCTCGGCATAGCGGGCGGGCACGGCTACCGGGCCAGGCACGGGCTGCATCGCCATCGCGGTCTCCTTTCGCTACTGCTCGTCGCTTGGATTTTACTGACTGGTCAACTAGACTTCCAGCCCATGGACACTCAAGAAGCCCGCCCGGACACCCGGTCCGCCCTGCTCCATGCAGCGCGCGAACTGATCTTCACCCGCAGCTTCGAGCATGTGGGCACCGCGGAGATCTGCGAACAGGCCGGAGTCCACAAGGGCAGCCTGTACCACTTCTTCCGCAGTAAGGAAACGCTGGTACTGGCCATGCTCGACGACCTGATGCGCGATTTCGAGCGCGACGTTCTGGTACCGAGCCTGGCCACGCCGGAGCCGATCAGGGCACAGATCGACGCCTTCGTCCGTGCGGTGCACGCCTTTCAGGCGGCGGTGCACCGCGAGACCGGCCATCTTCCCGGCTGCCCGTTCGGCAACCTGATCGTCGAGACGGGCACCTACAGCTCCGGGCTGCGGCAGGCGATCAAGCAGCACCTGGATCGTATTGCCGGGTACTTCCAGCGTTCGTTGCAGACCGCCGTCGAACGCGCCGAACTTCCGGCACACACCGACACGCGCACCCTGGCCGAGCACTGGCTGACGCTGATGGAGGGCATCCTGGTGATGGCCAAGGTAGACCAGGATCCCGCCACCATCCTGCGCCTGGGCCCGGCGCTGCATGTGCTGCTCGGGGTACCCGGTGCCGAATGCGGGCTTCGACAACCGCCACACGACTGAGCCTGCCAGACGGCTTCACCCTGATCGTCATCCCAAGCCAAGGAGAAACGTGATGAACCACGCCGATTTCCCGCTGCACAACCGCGACAGTGCCCCCGATGCCGCCGCCGCATTCGACCGCGCCGAGGCTATCTTCGGCATGGTCCCGAATCTCACGCGCAAGATGGCAACCTCGCCCGCCCTCGCGCAGGCGTACCTGGATCTGACCGGCCTGTTCGAGGGATGTTCGCTGTCTGCGCAGCAGCGCGGCGTCGTCCTGTTGACGGTGAGCCGCTTTCACGGCTGCGACTACTGCATGGCGGCGCACAGCATGACCGGCCGCATGACCGGCCTGCCGGACGCGGAAGTCGACGCCCTGCGCGAGGATCGGCCGCTGCGGGATCCGCGGCTGGAAGCGTTGCGGCGGTTCGTACACGCGATGCTGGAAGGACGCGGCTGGGTCGATGCGGCCGATCTGGCGGCATTCCGCCACGCCGGGTTCGGCGAGCAGCAGGTACTGGACGTGATCCTGGGGATCGGTCTCAAGACGCTCTCCAACTACACCAACCACATCGCCGGCACCCCGGTCGACACGGCCTTCGAGCACGAGCGTTGGGCCGCGCCGGGAGTGGCGGCCAGGCGGACCTGACCGCCTCCGTTCGATCCACTACCGCCCGACCGCGGCCCACTTGTCCAACCCCGGTCACAGTGCATGCACCGGTCGGCCGGCAGGCAGGCACAGCTGGGCTGGAGCGCGGCACCGGGTAGAATGCCCGGATGGACGGCATCGGTGACCTGGGCACCCTTTCCGCGCTGCTGGCGGGGATCAGCCTGAGCGCTGCGGCCGGCCTGCGGGTATTCCTGCCCGTGCTGGCACTGGGCCTGGCCTCGCGCTTCGGGGTGCTGGAACTCGGCGAGCCGTTCGCGTGGCTGGCCTCCGACCCGGTGCTGCTGGTGGCCGGGATCGCGGCATTGCTGGAGATCGGCGGGTATTACATCCCGCTGGCCGACAACCTGCTCGACACCCTGGCCACCCCGGCCGCGATCGGCGGCGGCACGGTCATCGTGGCATCCCTGCTGCCCGAGATGAACAACTTGCTGCAATGGGGCTCGGCTGCACTGCTCGGCGGCGGGGCCGCAGGCATCGTGCAGGGCACGACCGTCGCGGCGCGCAGCGCATCCACGGCATCCACCGGCGGCCTCGGCAATCCCCTGATCGCAACGTCGGAGACCGGCGGCAGCCTGATCGCGATCATGCTGGCGCTGCTGATCCCGGTGGTCTTCGGCGTGCTGGTGATCGCGGCCCTGGTCTGGCTGGCGGTTCGGCTGGTCCGGGTGCTACGCCGGCGCCGGGCGCGCAAGGCCATGCACGCAGGGCGATGAACACACGGAGCGGTGAACGGGCCGCGGCGGGATCGCGCAGCCGTCTGACCCACGGGCGGGCGCTCAACGTGCAGCATGAAATGCGCCGAGGTACACAGAGCACCAGCGGGTCAGAGGCGAGGCCCCCTTCCGCTGATCAGCGACACCACTACCAGCACCAGGCCCACGATGAACAGGATCCAGGCGATGTTAGTCGCGGTTCCGGCGATCCCGCCAAGCCCCAGTACACCGGCAATGATCGCGACGATCAGGAAGATCAGGGCCCAGGAAAACATGCGGGTCTCCGATGGTGGCTGATCATGAACCGTAGCAGGCCCGGCCCGGGGCTGCCCGGATCCCCGCGGGCGCCCTCATCCGGGAGCGACCGCATGCCGACGGAACCGCGAAGCTCGTTGGGATACGGGTCGGGCGATCGTCCGGCGTGAACAGTGACCGACCGGGCTGGTCGGAATGATCAGGGACGCCGCCGCTTCTCGCGGGGCGGTCCCGGTTTATCAGGGTACAACTGCCGAGGAGGCTGCGATGAGCGAGCACATGGTGGACGTGACCGTCCATATCGACGAGACCATCGGCGCCGAGGCGCGCGAGGGCATCCAGGACAGGCTGCGCGACCTGAACGGCGTGATGGCCGCCTCCAGCCACGACGACAAGCCCCACTTACTGCTGGTCGAGTACGATCCGGAGCGGGTCAGCGGCCAGGAGATCCTCGACACGGTGGTCGGCACTGGAGTGCACGCGGAACTGATCGGGCTTTGACCCGGCAACCCCGCCGGTCGCCACGCCCGACGGGGGCCAGCCACGACCGGGCCGTCCCGTCACTCTCCCGCGCTCACCGAACCGTGCCGGGATCCGGCCCGCAGGTTATTGCTCGGTGGTCACCGAATCCTCGTCGCCCGTCAGCGCGGTGTTCAGCGTGTGCCAGGAAAGCGTCGCGCACTTGACCCGCATCGGGTATTCGTGCACGCCGGCCAGCGCGCCGAGGCTGCCCAGTTCCGCGGGATCGACCGGCGCATGGTCGCCGGTCAGCAGTTCGTGCACGTGTTCGAACAGGTCACGGGCCTCGTCTACCGTCCGACCTTTGACCGCCTCGGTCAGCATGGACGCCGAGGCCATCGAGATCGCGCAGCCGACGCCGACGAAACTGACGTCCTCGACGCGGCCGTCCGCGAGCTTCACGAACAGCCGCAACTGGTCGCCGCAGAGCGGGTTGTGGCCGTCCACTGCGCGGGTGGCGTCGGGCATCTCGCGGAAATTCCGCGGATGCCGCTTGTGGTCCAGGATCAACTCCTGGTAGAGATCGTCGAGGTCGCTCATGCCAACATCTCCCGTGCATAGTGCAGCGCCGCCGCGAGCCGGTCGATCTCCTCCGGCGTGTTGTAGAACGCCATCGAGGCCCGGGAGGTCGCGGGCACCCCATACCAGGTCATCACCGGCATCGCGCAGTGGTGGCCGGCCCGCACCGCGAGGCCGCAGCGATCCAGGATCGTGCCCATGTCGTGCGGGTGCACGCCGTCCATCACGAAGGAGATCACCGCGACTTTGTCCCGCGCCTGCCCAATGATGCGCAGGCCGGGCACCTGCATCAGGCATTCTGTCGCGTACGCCAGCAGCCACTGTTCGTAGGCCGTTGCGGCGTCCCAATCCAGCGCTTCCAGGTATTCGATCGCTTGTCCCAGGCCGATGGCCCCGGCGATATCCGGTGTCCCTGCCTCGTAGCGGTGCGGCAGACCTGCATAGGTGGTCTTTTCGAAGCTTACGGTCCGGATCATCTCGCCGCCGCCCTGGTACGGCGGCATCGCCTCGAGCAGACGTTCCCGGCCGTAGAGCACGCCGATGCCGGTAGGCCCGAACGCCTTGTGCCCGGAGAATGCGTAGAAGTCGCAGTCCAGCGCCTGCACGTCCACCCGCAGGTGCGGCACCGCCTGGGCCCCGTCGAGCAACACCGGCACGCCCCGCTCCCGCGCCGCGGCGACAAGTTCCCGCACCGGGTTGATCGTCCCGAGCGCGTTGGAGACATGGACCATCGACAACAGCCGGGTACGGCGACTGAACAGGCCTGGAAGCGCGTCCAAGTCCAGTTCCCCTGCCGCGGTGATCGGCAGCACCCGCAGCACGATACCGGTCCGTTCGCGCAGCAGCTGCCAGGGCACGATGTTCGCATGGTGTTCCATCGCGCTCAGGATCACCTCGTCACCTTCAGCGAACCCACCGCCGAAGCTGGAAGCGACCAGGTTGATCGCCTCGGTGGTCCCGCGCACGAAAACGATTTCGCGGGTGGTACGCGCGTTCAGGAAACGCCGCGCGGACTCCCGCGCGGCCTCGAACGCAACAGTGGCACGCTCGGCCAGCGCGTGCACACCGCGGTGCACGTTCGCATTGTCGTGGCGATAGTAGCGGTCCAGCGCGTCGAGCACCGCCTGCGGCTTCTGGGTCGTGGCGGCGTTGTCGAGGTAGGCCAGCGGGTGGCCATGCACTTGTTGTTCGAGGATCGGGAAATCCCTGCGCACAGCGGCCACGTCCCAGGCTTCCGGCATCGGGGGCGGCATGGCTGCGTTCATCCACTCCTCCTCGGGCTCGGGCGGCTTTGCGAGCCCCGTTTGCCGCGGTGATCGGCGGGCTTCCAAGGATCCAGGGCCTCGCCCCGGAGCATAGGGTATCAGGCCCCGGGCCGCCCCAGTCATTCCCACTCGATGGTCGCGGGCGGCTTGCCGGAGATATCGTAGGTGACACGCGAGATGCCGTCGATCTCGTTGATGATACGCCTGGAGACGAGGTCGAGGAACTCGTAGGGGAGGTGCGCCCAGCGAGCGGTCATGAAGTCGATGGTCTCGACCGCACGCAGCGCGACCACGTAGTCGTAGCGGCGACCGTCGCCCATCACCCCGACCGAGCGTACCGGCAGGAACACCGCAAAGGCCTGTGACACCTGGTCGTACAGGTCCGCCCGGCGCAGTTCGTCGATGAAGATGTCGTCGGCCCGGCGCAGCAGGTCGGCGTATTCCTTCTTCACTTCGCCGAGGATGCGCACGCCGAGCCCTGGGCCCGGAAACGGATGACGGTAGACCATCTCGGTCGGCAGACCGAGCTCCACGCCGATCTTGCGCACCTCGTCCTTGAACAGCTCGCGCAGCGGCTCGACCAGGCCCATCTTCATCTGCTCGGGCAGCCCGCCGACGTTGTGATGGGACTTGATTACCTGCGCCTTGCCGGTTTTCGACCCGGCAGACTCGATCACGTCCGGATAGATCGTGCCCTGCGCCAGCCAGCGGGCATCGGTGATCTTCCCGGCCTCCTCGTCGAACACCTCGATGAAATGTCCGCCGATGATCTTGCGCTTGTGCTCGGGATCGGCCACCCCTTCCAGCGCCTTCAGGAAACGTTGCTCGGCGTCGACCCGGATCACCTTCACGCCCATGTGCCGGGCGAAGGTGGCCATCACCTGATCGCCCTCGTGCAAGCGCAGCAGGCCGGTATCGACGAACACGCAGGTCAACTGGTCGCCGATGGCCTTGTGCAGCAGCGCACCGACCACCGAGGAATCCACGCCGCCGGACAGCCCGAGGATCACGTGGTCCGAACCGACCTGTTCGCGCACCCGGGCCATCATGTCGTCGATGATGTTGCCCGGTGTCCAGAGATCCTCGCAGCCACAGATCTCGTGGATGAACCGCGACAGAATCCGCTTGCCCTGGCGCGTGTGCGTCACCTCGGGGTGGAACTGCAGACCGTAGAAGCCACGTTTCTCGTCGGCCATGCCGGCGATCGGCGCGGAGTCGGTCGAGCACATCAGCTTGAAACCGGGCGGCAGCTCGGCGACCCGGTCACCGTGCGACATCCAGACGTCCAGCAAGCCGAAACCCTCGGGCGTGGTGTGATCCTCGATGTCGGTCAGCAACCGGGTGTGGCCACGGGCGCGGACCTGCGCGAACCCGAACTCGCGGTAAGTCGACGGCTCGACCTTGCCCCCGAGCTGTGCGGCCATCGTCTGCATGCCATAGCAGATCCCGAGCACCGGCACGCCGAGTTCGAACACCAGCGGGTCGGCAACGGGCGGGGCCTCGGTGTGCACCGACTCCGGACCGCCCGACAGGATGATGCCGCTCGGGGCAAACGCGCGAATCGCCTCTCGTTTCATGTCCCAGGGGTGGATCTCGGAATACACGCCGGCCTCGCGCACCCGCCGCGCGATCAATTGCGTGTACTGCGAACCGAAGTCCAGCACCAGGATCCGGTGCGCATGTACGTCCTGGGTCATCTTGTCATCCAACGGCGGTCAATCGGCCCCCGGCGAGCAGCGCCAGGGGAAACCACCCTCCTCCGTGAACCGGGAGGGGTTAGGGAAGGGCAAGTGCACGGCACCGGCCCAGTGCACTCGCCCTCACCTACGGCCCTCTCCCGCCAGACGGGAGAGGGGAGAACATTCGTCACTCGCGGCGGTAGTTCGGCGCTTCCTTGGTGATCGCAACGTCGTGCACGTGGCTCTCGTGCATCCCGGCAGCGGTCACGCGCACGAACTGCGGCTTCGTGCGCATCTCGTCGATCGTGCGCGCCCCGACATAGCCCATCGACGAACGCAGCCCCCCTGTCAACTGGTGAATGATCGCGGTCAACGGGCCCTTGTAGGGCACCCGGCCTTCGATCCCCTCCGGCACGAACTTGTCGGGGGTACTGGTCGTCTCCTGGAAGTATCGGTCGGACGACCCCTGCTGCATCGCTCCCAGAGAGCCCATGCCGCGGTACGACTTGTACGAACGCCCCTGGTACAATTCGACTTCGCCCGGCGCTTCCTCGGTACCGGCGAACAGGGAACCGAGCATCACGCTGTGCGCACCAGCCGCAATCGCCTTCGCGAGATCACCGGAGAAGCGCACCCCGCCGTCTGCGATCAGCGGAACCCCGGTGCCTTCCAGCGCCGCCGCCACATTCGACACCGCAGTGATCTGCGGCACCCCGACCCCTGCAACGATCCGGGTCGTGCAGATCGACCCCGGGCCAATCCCGACCTTCACCGCATCGACCCCTGCATCGACCAGGTCCCGCGCGGCCTCGCCGGTGGCGATATTGCCGCCGATCACCTGCACGTCCGGGTAGTGCTGCTTGATCCAGCGTACGCGATCCAGCACGCCCTGGGAGTGGCCGTGCGCGGTGTCGACCACGACGACGTCGACACCGGCGGCCACCAGCGCCGCCACGCGCTCGTCGGTGCCCGCACCGACGCCCACCGCGGCCCCGACCCGCAGACGGCCCCGCTCGTCCTTGCAGGCGGTAGGGTGCTCGGACGATTTCTGGATGTCCTTCACGGTGATCATGCCGCGCAGTTCGAAACGGTCGTTGACGACCAGCACCTTCTCGATCCGGTGCCGGTGCAGCAGCGCCATGATCTGCTCGCGGTCCGCGCCCTCGGGAACCGTGACCAGCCGATCCTTGGGCGTCATGATCTCGGAGACCGGCGCATCCATCCGGGTTTCGAAACGCAGATCGCGCGCGGTCACGATGCCGACCAGGTCGGTCCCGTCCACCACGGGCACCCCCGAGATGTGGTGGGCCTGAGTCAGCGCCATCACTTCACCGATGCTGGTGCGTGGCCCGACGGTGATCGGATCACTGATCACTCCGGCCTCGAACTTCTTGACCCGCAATACCTGGGCGGCCTGACGCTCGGGGCTGAGGTTCTTGTGCACGATTCCGACGCCGCCCTCCTGCGCCATCGCGATCGCCAGCCGCGCCTCGGTCACGGTATCCATCGCCGCCGACAGCAGCGGCATGTTCAGGGGGATGTCGCGAGTCAGCTGCGTCGAGAGGTCGACGTCCCGGGGCATCACCGTGGAGTGCCCGGGCAACAGGAGCACGTCGTCGAAGGTAAGGGCTTCAGCGCTCAGTCGCATGGGCGGCTCCTGGAGGTTGGGAACGAGGGTGTAAAAATAGCCATGTAGTATAAAATCGGCCACGGATCGTGGTAAAGGAACCACTTCATGAATCCGGGCGGGCCGCGCGCGCAGCCACCGGCCTCCACCCCTGGAGAAACGTGGGTTGATGCACGCTCCTCTACGAGCGAAACCCATGTGGCACACTCGGAATCAACGCTTCAGGGATCGCCACGCCCCGCCGCGCAGCGCTTACAGCTGAAGGTTCCGCTCCTCGCGATGACGCTTTGTTTCGGTGCTGCAACGGACCTCGAGGGTCCGGAGTCCTGGTACCGGACCGCCCGTTCAGACATACAGGCCTTGCAGATCAGATGACAATTGAACGCAGTGTCCTTTCCGTGAGCCAGCTGAACCAGCAGGCAGACCGCCTGCTGCGCACCGGACTAGGCTCGGTCTGGGTCGAGGGTGAGGTATCGAACCTGCGTCGCTACGCTTCCGGACACCAGTATTTCTCGCTGAAGGACGCGCAGGCGAGCGTCAGCTGCACATTGTTCCGCGGCAACGCCCGCAATGCCTCACCCTTCGCCGACGGTGACCGGGTGGTGGTGTTCGGGCGTGCGGGCGTGTACGCCGCCCGCGGCCAGTTCCAGCTGGTCGTCGAACGCCTGGAGAGCACCGGCGAGGGGCGCTTGCTGCTGGAGTTCCAGCGGCTGAAGGCACGCCTCCTCGCCGAGGGGCTTTTCGCACCCGAACGCAAGCGCGCGCTGCCCCGCTGGGTGCACCGGCTGGGGGTGATCACCTCGCCGCAGGGTGACGTACAGCACGACATCGCACGCACCCTGGCGCGGCGCTTCCCCCTGTTGCTGCCGTTCCGGCTCTACCCGGTCGCGGTACAGGGTGCGGGCGCCGCGCCGCAGATGGTACAGGCGCTGGAACAGGCGGGCCACGAAGGCGCGGTCGACGTGCTGATCCTCGCCCGCGGCGGCGGGTCGCTGGAAGACCTGTGGGCCTTCAACGAGGAAGCCGTCGCCCGCGCGATCGCTGACTGCCCGATCCCGGTAGTCACCGGAATCGGGCACGAGACCGATGCCACGATCGCCGACTACGTAGCCGACCTGAGCGCCTCGACTCCGACCGCAGCGGCAGAGGCCGTGAGCCCCGACGCGAGAGTGCTGCACCGCCAGCTCGCCGAGACAGCCGCCCGCCTGGAACGAACCCTGGCCGATCGCATCCGCGATCGGCGGCGGATGCTGGAGTCGCTCGACGCACGCCTGCAACGCGCCCACCCGGGCCGGCGCGTGGAGCAGCACCTGCAGCGCGTCGACGAACTGCAGCAGCGCCTGCAACGCTCGATCCACCGAGTGTTCGACACCCGGCGGGGACGGCTGCGACAGCTGCTCCTCGCGTTGCGGGTGCACAACCCGGCACACCGGATCCTGGTGCACCGGGGCCGACTGGAGCAGCTGCGCCACCGGCTGTTCCAGGCCCGCCCGAGCCGCCTCCTGCAGACGCAGCAGGCCCGGCTCGACGGTCTCCGCGATCGGTTGGCACGGGAGATTCGGCACCAGCTGGAGCGTGAGACGACCCGGCTCGAAGCCGCCCACGGTCGGCTGCGGGCCCTGGATCCGGATGCGGTCCTGGAGCGGGGTTACAGCATTCTGCTGACCCACGACCAGCAGGTCGTACGCAGGGCCGAGCCGTCCCTGCAGGGCGCCTCCCTGCACGCCCGCCTCGCGTCGGGTCGACTCGACCTGCACGTGGAGGCGGTGCACCCAGCCGGCAGCCGCTCAGGCAAGCCCGGCTCGGGGACGTAACCTGCTCCGAAGGGGATACCCGGGTTGTTGTGCCTCCCGGAACGGCCTACGGCGGCGCAGGGCGGAAGGCTGAGCAGATCTTGGGCGAACAAACGTCGCACTCGGGCCGCCAAGGCAGTCGGCGCTTGGCGCAACGCGAACCACTGGAGCCGCGAACGGCCACTCGGGAGGGCGCATCGATTCCGTCGCTCGAAGACCTCCAGATCGCTCTCGCAGCCTCGAAACGTCATCCGCCACTTGGCTGTTCGCCCCCGCCGCTTGTGGCAACATCGGCACCGGATGCCGAATGACGGCCCTCGGCCTCTTCCGCGCTACGCCTGCTGGAGGATCCTGGGTACCGGCGCAGCGTCGAACGCGTCAAACACTCACGCACTGCCCTGTGCCATCCGATGCCAATGCAGCAGGCTCGGCACGTCCACGTAGGGCGATACCGGGGCTGCGCCCGCCAGCACCGTGGCCGGCGCACCGGGCTCCCCGAAGCCGTCGAGGACCACCAGCGCACCGGTAAAATCCTGGTCCCGCGTATACTCGTTGGTGGTCACGATCACCGGCAGCCCGGCACCCCGCGCCGCACGCACGCCGTTGTCGGAGTCCTCGAACGCCAGACAGGCCGCGGGCGGGAGATCCAACGCCTGCAGTGCCCGATGAAAGATATCGGGCGCGGGCTTCTTGGCTGGCACCACATCGCCAGCCGCGATCACCTCGAACCACCCGATACCGTCCCCGCCGAGCGTGGCCTTCAGCAGCGCGGTCACGTTCTCCGGCGTCGTGGTGGTCGCGATCGCGAGCCGCAGACCGCCGGCGCGGGCCTCTTCGAGGAGCCGCCGAACCCCCGGCCGCAGCGGGATCGCGCCGGTCTCGAGCATCGCCACATAGTGCCGCGTCTTCGCCGCGTGCAGCGCGCGAATGCGCTCGTCGATCCCGGGCTCGCGCAACCGATCGGGCCAGTCCTCGGACAGGTACTGCCGGATGCGTTCCTTGCCCCCGGTCACGCGCAGCAGCCGGCCGTATCGGGCCACGTCCCAGTGCCAGCCGAGCCCAGCCTCGTCGAAGGCGCGATTGAACGCGACGCGGTGGCCATCGCGCTCGGTGTCCGCCAGAGTCCCATCGACATCGAAAACCAGTGCTGCCAGCGGTTGCATGTTCCCCCCTGCCCCGGACCCTCCGGGGGACCCGGTAAATTCGCAAGTTATAACATTCCTGAAATCGGCGCCTCGCCAACGGCGCCCCCGTGACCGCGGCGTGCTTGCCTGGGGGCGCGGACTCTGATAGTAAAGGCGCCCATTTCAACCCGGAGACCAGCGAACATGGCCGCAGACCAGAATCAGGCGAAGCCCTCCTCCAAGCACATGGTGGCGAGTGGCATTGCTGCCTACGAGCCGGAAGCGGGCGAAGAATACATGAGCAAGGCCCAACTGGCACACTTCCGGGAACTGCTGCTGGCCTGGAAACAGGAACTGATGGAGGAGGTCGAACGCACCGTCGGTCACATGAAACAGGATGCGGCCAACTTCGCCGATCCTGCAGACCGAGCGACCCAGGAAGAGGAGTTCGGGCTGGAGCTGCGCGCCCGCGACCGCGAGCGCAAGCTGTGCAAGAAGATCGACGAAGCCCTGCGCAACATCGACCTCGGCGATTACGGATACTGCGAAGCCTGCGGAGTCGAGATCGGCATCCGGCGGCTCGAGGCGCGCCCCACCGCAACGCTTTGCATCGACTGCAAGACGCTGGCCGAGCTCAAGGAGAAGCAGATGGCGTGAGGCCGGGGTCTCGCCATCGTTCCAACCCGTTCCGGTCCGGCACGGCAGTCTGCACCGGCCGCTGCCCCAAGACGGCGCACGGCTCGTGAGCGCCTACGTCGGCCGCTTCGCGCCAACCCCTTCGGGGCCCCTGCACCTGGGCTCGCTGGCGGCCGCAGTGGTCTCCTGGCTCGACGCCCGCAGCCAGCAGGGCCGCTGGCACCTACGCATCGACGACATCGACCGGCCGCGGGTCGCCGCAGGCGCGAGTGACGCGATCCTCCGCGCACTCGACTGCCACGACCTGGGCTGGGACGGCCCAGTGAGCCATCAGAGCCGCCACGGCTCCGACTACCAGGATGCGGCAGAGCGGCTGCGTGACGCCGGCCACCTGTTTCCCTGCGCCTGCTCGCGCCAGCAGGTGCTCGAGGCGGGCAGAAGCGGCTGGGAAGGACCGATCTACCCGGGCACCTGCCGCCGCGGGCTGCCGCCGTCTCGGCAGCACCGGTCGCTGCGGCTGCAGGTCACGCAGCGACACTGGACGATCGAAGACCGCGCCCTGGGCCCGGTTTCCTTCGACCTTCAGGCACTCGGTGGCGATTTCGTGGTCCGTCGGGCCGACGGGCTGTTCGCGTACCAGCTCGCAACGGTCGTCGATGATCTGGCGCTGGGCGTGACCGACGTGGTGCGGGGGATCGACCTGCTGGGATCGGTGCCGCGCCAGATGCACCTGTATCGGGCGCTGGAACAATCCCCACCGCGCTACCTCCACCACCCGGTGGTGGTCGCGCGCGACCGTTGCAAACTCGCCAAGTCTCATGGCGCAGCGCCGATACGCTGCCGCGACGCGGTGTCGACGCTGGCCCGCATCCTGAGCGCGATCGGCATCCCGGACCTGGAACCCGAGATGACCGGCGGCGGTACCGGCGCGGTGACGAGCCTGCTGGAGCATGCACTGGGGCACTGGCATCCCGCACGGCTTCCCGTGCAACCTATCGCCGCGGCAACGCTGGAGCCCGGCGGCTAGTGGGCCGTGCGGGAAATGCGGTGCCTGCTGAGCACAGCGAGACGCGCCGGAGGAAGGTGGGCGAGTGCAGAAACGGCCAAGCTGTTTCAAACTGGCCCAACGCAGCGCCGGCGTATGTGGCGAAGCGATCGGGCGCGGAACGTTCGACACGGTTCACCGGGGGCGCCGTGATGGAATCCGCCGTTCGGGCCTGCCGGGGCGCAGGCCCATGGCACAGGCACTGGGGGGAAACGTTGAGAGCAGCAGCGGCCGGCCAGCGGCCGGGAGAGCACCGATGAACCCGGCTGCTGGCGTGCTGGTCGTGCTGCTGGGAGTCCTGCTGTTCCTGTCACCGGTCCCGATGTGGGTCGCTTCCGTCGCCCCGGCCTGGTGGTGGCCGTTCGTGGCCTGGGCCGTGCTGATCGCGACCATCGCCTGCCACGTCCTCGGCCGCCGTGACCCTTAGCCTCGGCCTGCTCTACACCGTCGGTGTCTTCTACCTGGCGCTGCTGTTCGGGATCGCGTTTGTCGCCGAACGCAGCCGCACGTTCGGCCGCATCGCGGGCAACCCGTGGGTCTACACGCTATCGCTGGGCGTGTACGCAACGTCCTGGACGTTCTACGGCAACCTGGGGTTTCTCGAGGACCACGGCTACCTGTACCTGACCATCTACCTCGGGGTCACGCTGGCCTTTGCCGCGACACCGTGGCTGCTGCGGCCGATCCTGCAACTCGCCCGCGAACACCAGCTCACCTCGCTTGCGGATCTGTTCGCGTTCCGGTACCGCAGCACGCTGACCGGGCCGCTGGTCGCGCTGTTCATGCTGACCGGGATCCTTCCGTACATCGCGCTGCAGATCAAGGCGGTGGCAGAATCGGCCGCGGTCCTCACCGCCGACACGCCGCCGCACCTGCTGGCGCTGACCTTCAGCGCCACCATCGCGCTGTTCGCGATCCTGTTCGGCGCCCGCCACATCTCGCCGCGGGAGAAGCATTCGGGGCTGGTCATCGCGATTGCGTTCGAGTCGCTGGTGAAACTCCTGGCGCTGCTGATCGTTGCCGCCATCGCCCTGTACGCGGTCTTCGGTGGCCTGTCGGGTCTCGACGCCTGGCTCGACCGGCACCCGGAGGCGGTCAGCGCACTGTACGAGCCGGTCACCGGCGGCGGCTGGTACAGCCTGATGGTGCTCGCCTTTGCCGCCGCCTTCCTGCTGCCGCGGCAGTTCCACATGCTGTTCACCGAGAACATCAATCCACAGGCGCTGAACCGGGCGGCCTGGGGATTCCCGCTGTTCCTGCTGTTGCTGAACCTGCCGATGCCGGTGCTGTACTGGGCCGGCCAGGCCGCGGGACTGACCGACAATCCCAACTACTACGCGCTGGGGCTCGCGGGCTGGCTCGAGTCTCCGGCCCTCGCGCTGCTGGTCTTCATCGGCGGCGTGTCGGCCGCCAGCGCGATGATGATCGTGACCACGCTGGCGCTGGCGAACATGGGCATGAACTACCTGTCCCTGCCCGCACGCCTGCGCGAACGCCAGAGCCTGCCGGCAAACCTGTACCGCAACCTGCTCTGGGGCCGGCGCATCTGGATCGTGCTGATCATCGCGCTGGGCTACGGTTTCTACGGCCTGCTGCAGGTCGTCGAGGGTCTGGCCCAGCTCGGCCTGATTTCCTTCGCCGCGGTGACCCAGTTCCTCCCCGGACTGATCGGGCTGATGCTGTGGCCGCGGGCAACCCGCGTCGGCTTCCTGCTGGGGCTCGTTGCCGGCATCACCGGCTGGTTCTTCGCGCTGGTCGCGCCGCTGCTCGCGAACGCCGGAATCTGGGCGTCGGCGCCACGACTCCAGCACGCGATGGGCGCCGACGGCCTGGATGTCTGGACCTTCGCCCTGACGCTCAGCGTCGGCACCAACGCGTTGCTGTTCGTGCTCGGATCGATGTGGTCCCGGCCGAATCAGCAGGAGATCGAGGCCGGCCAGGCCTGTTGTCCACGCGAGCCGTTCTACACCAGCGTCGACCTGCCTTTGGCCCGGGACGTGCCCGAGATGGAGGCGGAACTCGCCGCGACACTGGGTACGATGCCCGCCCGTCACGAGATCGAACGCGCACTGGACGACCTCGGCCTGCCGCGCCACACCCGCTCGCGGCGCGATCTGCAGCGCCTGCGCGAGCGTATCGAACGCAACCTCTCGGGGCTGCTCGGACCGGTGCTGGCGCGGATGATCGTCGACCGCCACCTGCGCCTGGACGCTGCCGGACGCTCCAGCCTCAGCGAGAGCCTGCGCCGGATCGAGCAGCAGCTGGAGGATGCTCGGCTGCCACTCACCGGGCTGGCGGCGGAACTCGACGCGCTGCGCCGTTTCCACCGGCAGATCCTGCACGAGTTGCCGTTGGGTGTCTGCAGCGTGACCGCCGGCGGCGAGATCACCGGCTGGAACCACGCGTTGACGCAACTGACCGGCGTCCCGACCGAGAACGCGGTGGGCCAGGTCGTCGAACGCCTGGAACGCCCCTGGGGCGGGTTGCTGCAGGCCTTTCTCGACAGCGACGACCGGCAGCTCTACAAACTGAACCTGGAAACCCGCCACGGTCCGCGGCGCCTGAACCTGCACAAGTCCTCGCTGGAGCTCGCGAGCGGACGCCGCGAAGGCCACGTGATCCTGATCGAGGACGTAACCGCCCGGGTGCAACTGGAGAACGAGGTCGCACACAGCGACCGGCTGGCCTCGATCGGCCGTTTCGCGGCCGGCGTCGCACACGAGATCGGCAACCCGCTGGCCGGGATCGCCTCGCTCGCACAGACGCTGCCGCTGGAGGACGACCCCGACGAGATTCGGGACATTGCCGACGACATCATCGACCAGACCCGGCGAATCAACGCGATCGTGCAGTCGCTGATCGCGTTCGCCCACTCGGACACACCTCCACGCAGCCGCTTCGAGCCGGTAGATCTCGACGACGTGATCTCGGAAGCGATCCGCCTCACCCGGCTGGCCGGGCGCAAGGATCTGCACTATGCGCCAGTCGGGATCCAGGGGCTGTCGGTGGAGGGTGCACGCGCCAAGCTGCTGCAGGTGTTCATCAACCTGCTGACCAACGCGGAACAGGCCTCGCCGCCCGGTGCCACGATCCGGATCCGCGCACAGGAGACCGGCGCCCGGGTGCGGGTCGACATCATGGACCAGGGGCCGGGCATCGAGCCTTCGGCACTGGACCGGCTGTTCGAGCCCTTCTTCACGACCAAGCCCGCCGGACAGGGCACCGGGCTCGGGCTGCCGGTCGCCTACAGCATTGTGCAGGACCACGGTGGTAGCCTAATGGCTGCGAACGCACCGGAAGGCGGTGCAATGATGATCCTGACACTGCCCCTCGGCAGAAAGGCATGACACGCATCCTCCTGGTCGACGACGAGGCCGCGATCCGCCGGGGTGTGCGGCGCTACCTGGAACACCACGGGTTCGAGGTCGCACTGGCAGAAGATCTCGGCGCTGCCCGAATCCGCGCCGCGGAGGAACCCTTCGATCTGCTGCTGGCCGACCTGCGCCTGCCCGACGGCGAGGGCACCACACTGATCGGGGAGTTCCCGAACCTGCCGACGGTGATCATGACCGCCTACGCCTCGGTACCATCGGCGGTGGAGGCGATGAAGTCGGGGGCGATCGACTATATCGCCAAGCCTTTCGATCACGATGCTCTGCTGCTGACCCTGCGCGCGGCGCTGCGCAGCAGCACCCGCAGGGAGCCGCCTGTGCGCCCGCCAACGGAGACCGGCCCGGAGCACGGGCTGCTCGGGCACAGCGCGGCGATCGAGACCCTGCGCCAGCAGATTCGCCGGGTCGCGGCGACCCACTCGACGGTGCTGATCCGCGGCGAATCGGGTACCGGCAAGGAGGTCGCGGCACGCGCGATCCACGCGCTGAGCCCGCGGGCTGACAAGCCATTCGTCCCGGTGAACTGCGCGTCGATTCCGGAGGGACTGGTCGAAGCCGAACTGTTCGGACACGCCCAGGGCGCCTATACCGGCGCGGTCAAGGCGCGAGCCGGTCTGGTCGAGGCCGCCGACGGCGGCGTGCTGTTCCTCGACGAGATCGGTGAACTCGCGCCCGCCGCCCAGGCCCGGCTGCTGCGGGTGCTGCAGGAGGGCGAGATCCGCCCGGTCGGCGCAAACCAGGCGCGGCGGGTCGATATCCGGCTGCTGGCCGCGACCCATCGGGACCTCGAGGCGATGATCGAGGCGCAGGCGTTCCGGGCCGATCTCTATTACCGCCTGCGGGTGCTGGAAATCCGCATTCCGCCGCTGCGCGAGCGGCTGGAGGATCTGGAGCGGCTGGTTCCACACTGTCTGCGCGAACTGGAACGGCGCGTCGGCCGCGAGGGGCTGACCCTCAGCGACGACGCCCTCGCGCGCATGCAGGCGTACGACTGGCCGGGCAACGTTCGGGAGCTGAAAAACGCGCTGGAACGAGCGGCGGTGCTGTCCGAGGACAGCCGGATCGAATGGGAGCATCTCGGGCTCGACAGCCCCGCAGTCCAGCCCGAGGGCCAACCCCGCGGCGCCAGCCTGAACGATTACTTCCGGCGGTTCGTACTGGAAAACCAGACCCACATGAACGAGACCGAACTCGCCCGCGCCCTGGGGATCAGCCGCAAGACTCTCTGGGAACGCCGCCAGCGCGAACACCTGCCCAGGCCCTGAGCGCCGCCGCTGAAGGCTGGCTTTGGCGTCCCGGGTAGCGGATTTCGGTACGCGGCCGACATCGATGACCCGTGCGCCAAGCCCCCCGCCGCCGCGCCGCAGATCCCGGCGTTACGGACCGTAACGTCCTCCCGTTACGCGGCGTAACACGTGCCGCGTAACGGGCAAGAACACCTGCGCAACCCATTGTTTCAGCTAGCAACATGTCTTGGCACGGCCATTGCTGCTGGTCGCACAATCCCTGCTGACCTGCCAGGCTGCCCATGTCCGATGCGCTCGACACCACCCGGGAATTCCTGAACGCCCACGCGCCGTTCGACCGGCTCGAACCGGACGCACTGGAGTTCCTGCTGCCGCGCCTGGAGTCCCGTTTCTACGCCAGCGGCGAGCGCATCACCGACCCCGATGCCGGCCCGGCACGGCGCTTTCACATCATCCGCCAGGGTCGGATCCGCGGGGAGAATCCCAGCGAGGACGAGCAAGTCTCCGGCAAGGCCTGGGAACTGGTGCCCGGCGAGAGCTTTCCGATCGGCGCGCTGCTCGGACGGCGTCCGGTGCATACCGTGCATCGGGCGCTTGAAGACACGCTCTGCCTGGAACTCTCGCTCGAGGACTTCGACCGCCTGCGCGCCCGCTCGCCGGTCTTCAACGATTTCTGCTCGCGCCGGCTGGCCAGCCTGCTCGACCGACTCCACCAAGGACTGATCGCAGGCCAGCTGGGTCACTCCGGCGCCAGTGGACAGCTGAACACGCCGCTGGGCGCACGGGTTACCCGCGAGCCGGTCACCTGCAGCCCGGACACCCCGCTGCGCGCTGCGCTGACCACGATGCGCGACCAGAAGGTCGGCTCCATCGTCGCGGTGGATGGTGAAGGACGACCGCTGGGCATCTTCACGATGACCGACCTGCTCTCGCGGGTGACGCTCGAGGAACGGCCGCTGGATACGCCGCTGCGACAGGTGATGACACCGGACCCGATCGCCCTTCCGGACTCGGCGTTGGGTTTCGAGGGCATCGAGACCATGGCCGATCACGGCATGAAGCACATCTGCGTGGTCGCGAACGAACGCCTGGTCGGAGTGCTCGGCGAGCGCGACCTGCTGAGCTCCCACCCGCTGACGCTCGACCGGCTGGTGCGCGGGATCCTTCGTGCCGATGCCGTGTCCACGATCGCCGACCACCTGCGCGAGATGCCACGCCTGATCGGTGCGGTGATCCACCAGGGCGCCGAGGCCGACCAGATCCTGCGCCTGATCACGCGCATCAACGACCATGCCACACGGCGCGTGCTGACGCTGCTCCGCTCACGCCACGACATCGCGGACATCGGTTTCACCTGGCTGGCCTTCGGCTCGCAGGCGCGCGAGGAACAGGCGCTGACGACCGACCAGGACAACGGAATCCTGTTCCGCTGCGAGCCGGGACAAGAGGACGAGACCCGGGAACGCCTGCTGCCGTTCGCGCAGGGGGCCAACCAGGCGCTGGCGGAATGCGGGTTCGAACTCTGCCCCGGAGACGTGATGGCGGGGAACCCCGAGTGCTGCCTGAGCGGCGCCGAATGGGAGCGGCGCTTCAGCCGCTGGATCGATCAGGGGACGCCGGAGCATCTGCTGAAAAGCTCGATCTTCTTCGATCTGCGCGCGATCGACGGCGATTCAGGTCCGGTGGAGAAGCTGCGCTCCGAGCTGCTGCACAAGACGGCGTTCAACAGCCGCTTCCGGCGCCAGATGGCGGCCAACCAGATGCGATTCCGGCCGCCGCTGGGGCTGTTCGGCGAGATCCGCAGCGGCTCCGACGGCATCAACGTCAAGCTGCATGGGCTAACGCCGTTCGTCGATGGCGCGCGGGTGATGGCGCTGGCCGCGGAACTGCCCGCGACCCGTACCCACGAGCGCCTCGACCAGGCGGTGTCGGCCGAGATCCTGCGCGAGGACGACGCCCACGACTACCACGCCGCACTGCGCTACCTGCAGATGCTGCGCCTGCGCAGTCAGCAGCAGGCCCTGGCAGAGGGCCGCGAAGGCGGCAACCGCATCCGCCCGGAGGAACTCGGCGCCCTCGAGGGCCGTGTGCTCAAGGAGGCCTTCCGGCAGGCCCGCAAGCTGCAGGGGCAGCTTGCCGTTCAGTACCAGCTCTGACCCCGCGTCGGCGGGAACGCTTTCACCCAAACCCCAAGGAGTAACGCCATGACACAACAGGAAAGCAGGGCCGCCTACTGGCGGGCCAACCTGCGACTGCTGACCATCCTGCTGACCATCTGGTTCGTAGTGTCCTTCGGCCTCGGCATCCTGCTGTCGCAGCAGTTGAACCACATCAGCCTCGGTGGCTATCCGCTCGGCTTCTGGTTCGCCCAGCAAGGCTCGATCTACACCTTCATCGTGCTGATTTTCGTTTACGCCTGGCGCATGAGTGTGCTGGACCGCAAGTTCGACGTACACGAGGACTGAGACAGCCATGGATCTCAAGACACTGAGTTTGTTGGTCGTCGGTGCGACCTTCGCGATCTACATCGGCATTGCAATCTGGGCCAAGGCGAGCAGCACCAGCGAATTCTACGTGGCCGGCAAGGGCGTGCCGCCGGTCCTGAACGGCATGGCCACCGCGGCGGACTGGATGTCCGCTGCGAGCTTCATCTCGATGGCCGGCCTGATCGCGTTCCTCGGCTTCACCGGGGGCGCGTACCTGATGGGCTGGACCGGGGGCTACGTGCTGATGGCGCTGCTGCTGGCCCCCTACCTGCGAAAGTTCGGGAAGTTCACGGTGCCCGAGTTCATCGGCGACCGTTTCTACTCGAAAGCCGCACGGATCGTCGCGGTGATCGCGCTGCTGGTGATGTCGATCACCTACGTGATCGGGCAGATGCGCGGAGTGGGCATCGCCTTCTCGAACATCCTCGAGGTAAGGCTGGAGTACGGCCTGGTCACCGGCATGGCCGTGGTGTTCATCTACGCGGTGTTCGGCGGAATGAAGGGCATCACCTACACACAGATCGCGCAATACGTGATCATGATCTTCGCCTACACCGTGCCGGCCGTGTTCATCGCAATCCAGCTGACCGGAGCGCCACTGCCGCAGATCGGCCTGGGGTCGACGCTTGCGGGCGAGGACACCTACCTGCTGGAGGCACTCGACCGGACGCTGGTGGATCTCGGCTTCGCGGCCTACACCTCGGTTGCCGGCATGAGCATGCTGAACATGTTCCTGCTGACGCTGGCGCTGATGATCGGCACCGCCGGCCTGCCCCACGTGATCATCCGCTTCTTCACCGTGCCGCGCGTGCGCGACGCGCGCAAGTCCGCCGGCTGGGCGCTGGTGTTCATCGGCATCCTGTACACCACTGCGCCCGCGGTCGGTGCGATGGCGATGTACAACCTGATCAAGACCGTGCAGCCCGGCGAGATCGGGGATCCGCAGGGAAACCTGGTGATCGACGAGCGTCCCGACTGGATGCTGCGCTGGGAACGCACCGGCCTGCTGGAGTGGGAAGACAAGAACGACGACGGCCGTCTGCAGTACTACAACGACGCCAACCCCGAGTTCGCCGAAATGGCGCGCGAGGAATTCGGCTGGGAGGGCTCCGAATTCACCCGGATCGACCGCGACATCATGGTGCTCGCGAACCCGCAGATCGCCAACCTGCCAAACTGGGTGATCGCGCTGGTCGCGGCGGGAGGGATCGCGGCGGCGCTGTCGACCGCTGCGGGCCTGCTGCTGGCGATCGCGTCGGCGATCTCGCATGACCTGCTGAAAGGCGTGTTCATGCCGAAGATCTCTGAGAAACGGGAACTCCTCGCGGGACGCGTCGCGATGGGGGCCGCGATCCTGTTCGCGGGCTACCTGGGTCTGAATCCACCCGGCTTCGCGGCCGAGGTGGTCGCCCTGGCCTTCGGACTTGCCGCGGCGAGCCTGTTCCCGACGCTGATGATGGGGATTTTCGTCAAGCGGATGAACCGCGAAGGCGCGATCGCCGGAATGCTGGCGGGCCTGATCAGCACCCTGTTGTACATCTTCCTGTACAAGGGCTGGTTCTTCTTCCCCGGCACCAACGTGTTCCCCGACACCGCCGAATACTGGCTGTTCGGCATCAACCCGACCGGCTTCGGTGTGATCGGTGCGGTGCTGAACTTCGTCGTCGCCTACCTGGTGATGAAGGTTACCAAGGCGCCGCCGGAGCATATCCAGCACCTGGTGGAGGACGTGCGTGTGCCGCGCGTCGGAACGGGTTCGTAAACCACCAGCCGTATGCCAGGCCCGCCGCTCGGCGGGCCTGGCCCCTGGGCCGGACCGAACCGCAAGGGCATGCATGCCATTGCCCTTGCGGTTCCATCTGGGGTAAACGGGGAATATGGACGCGGAATTACGGGAGATACGCGATTTCCTGGCCGCGAGCCCGGATTACGCGGTGTTGCCGGAGCCGGCGCTGGACCGCCTGCCCCGGCAGTTGGTCGTACGCTACCTGCGCCGGGGCAGCCCGTTCCCGCCCGTTCCTGCGGACGCCGGCGACCTCTGGCTGGTGCGCACCGGAGCGATCGACCTGCGCACGCGGCAGGAAGAACTGCTGGACAAGCTGGGCGAAGGCGACGTGTTCGCGGTTCCCGGCGACGACGGCGCGGAGGTCATCGGACGAGTCGTCGAGGATGCGCTGTTCTACGTGTTGCCAGCGCCGGAGGCGCGCGAACTGCGGCGCCAGCACCCGGAGTTCGCCGACCGTTTCGATCTCGCCAGCCGCCGCCCGCTGCAGCGGGCGCTGGCGGCCTTCCAGGGTTCCGCCGGCCGTGGCGACAGCGTACTGACCGTTTCGGTGGGAGAACTCGTGACCCGTGCTCCGGAGCATATCGGTCCCGACGCGACCATCCAGGACGGGGCTCGCCACATGAGCGAGCAGGAGGTTTCGGCGCTGCTGGTGATGGCGGACGACGAACTGATCGGAATCGTCACCGACCACGACCTGCGCAAACGCTGCCTCGCGACCGGGCGTTCGCGCCAGGAACCGATCGGCAGCATCATGAGCAGCCGGCTGCAGAGCGTAACACCGGAGACACCGGCATTCGAAGCGCTGCTGCTGATGTCACGACTGGACATCCACCACCTGCCGGTTCTTGCCGGCACTCAGCCAGTGGGGCTGATCTCCACCACGGACCTGATTCGTCACCAGGGCACCAATGCGGTCTATCTCGTACGCGACATTCGCCGCTGCGAGTCGGTCGCCGCCCTCAGGCGCGTGACGCAGGCCCTGCCGGAACTGCAGATCCACCTGGTGCAATCCGGGGCCACCGCGTTGCACCTGGGCCAGGCGGTGACGGCGGTGATCGACGCGCTGACGCGACGCCTGCTGAAACTGGGCGTGGCCGAACTCGGAACGCCGCCCGTGCCTTTCGCCTGGCTCGCCTGCGGATCCCAGGGACGACGCGAGCAGACGGTTCACACCGACCAGGACAACGCACTGATCTATGCCGACACCCGCGATGCCGGCACCGATGGATACTTCCAGCGTCTGGCCGAGTTCGTCACCGACGGACTTGACCAGTGCGGCATTGTCTACTGCCCGGGCGAGGTCAGCCCGCGCTCGCCGCACTGGCGGCGCACGGTCATCGGCTGGCGCGACGAATTCGCCCGCGTGCTGCGCAGTCCCGACCGCAAGGCGGCCATGCTCGCCGCGCATTATTTCGACCTGCGGGTGGTGCACGGCGACGCGCTGCTGTTCGAACCGCTGCGCGCCGAAGCCCTGCGTTACGCCGTCACGCGGCGCCCGTTCCAGGCGCAGCTCGCCGAGAATGCCCTGGACTCCCCGCCCCCGCTGGGCTTCTTCCGGCAACTGGTGCTGATCCAGGGGGGCGATCAAGCCGATACGCTGGACGTGAAAAAGCAGGGCCTGCTGTTGGTCACCGCCCTCGCTCGGGTCTATGCACTGCAGGCCGGGGTTCCGGGTCTGCACACCCTGGACCGTCTGCGCGGCGCGGTGGAAACCGGCGTAATCGGCCAGGACGACGGCGCCAATCTCTGCGGGGCCTACGAGACCCTGGCCTCGCTGCGCGCCCAGCATCAGACGCGCCAGATCAAGCGGGGCGAGCGCCCCGACAACTTCATCCCGCCCAGAACCCTGTCGCCGCTGGAACGCGGCCACCTGAAGGATGCGTTCGGAGTGATCGCGACGATGCAGAAGAACCTGCGCGCGCGCCTGGTCGGCCGGGGAACGCCATGATCCGCCCCGGCCCGTGGATCTTCTGCTGGCGCCGCCGGCGGCTGGCCCTGCGCCTGCCCGATATCCCGCTGCGAACATACCTGAAACGCAGGATGCCGGGACTGTGCGGCGATTGCCGCGACACGCCATTCCTGGCGGTGGATCTCGAGACCACTGGCCTGAACCCCGCGCGCGATCAGATCCTGAGCATCGGCTGGGTCGCGATGGACGGCCTGTCGATCCGCCTGGAGACCGCACGACAGACCTGGGTGCGCCCGTCGCAAGCGATTCCGGAGGCCAGCGCCGTCATTCACCGTATCACCGACGACCAGGCGGCCAGGGGAGGCAGTCTCGGCTCCGCTCTGGCACTGTTGCTGCGGGCGCTGGAAGGACGGGTGATGCTGGCCCACCACGCGGCCGTGGAACTGGGTTTCCTGGACCGCGCCTGCGTGAGCGAGTACGGATACCCGTGCATGATTCCAACCGTGGACACGCTGCGCCTGGCGCAGGAACAACTGGCCCGCAGGCAGGAAGCGGTCCGCTCGGACGGGCTGCGCCTCGGGGCCCTGCGCGAGCAGTTCAACCTGCCTCCCTACCGCTCGCACGACGCATTGAGCGATGCACTGGCTGCAGCCGAGCTGTTCTGTGCCCAGGTCAGCCACCGCGCGGGCGACGGTCCGCTGCCGCTGCAGCAGGTGCTGCACCGCCCGGGTGCCCTGTGGTGAGCCGGGGACCGATACCGCAGATGAGCCCCGAAACCCGCGTGCTATCCTCTTCGGGCTTCACTTCCGGCGCCGCGATGCACAGCAGGCCCGCGGCAGGAAATCCGGCACCCGACAGGAACCCGGCAGAACGTCCCGTGAACCCACGAGCCCTGAACCATTCTGGAGGCAAGAGATGAGTGACACGATCGAATCCGCGCTGCACGAGAACCGGCACTTCCCGCCGCCAGCCGACTTCGTGGCCAACGCCCGCCTGAAACCGGAGGAGGCCGAGGCGCTGTACCGCAAGGCCGAGGAGGATCACGAAGGCTTCTGGTCCGACCTCGCGCGGGAAAAGATCACCTGGCACAAGGAATTCAGCGTCGGACTCGACGACAGCCGGGCCCCGCACTACGCCTGGTTCACCGACGGCCGGATGAACGTCTCCTACAACTGCATCGACCGGCATCTCGACCAGCGCGGTGACAAGCCCGCGATCATCTTCGAGGGCGAGAACGGCGATACGCGCACCTACACCTACCGGGATCTGTACAACGAGGTGGGCAAACTCGCGAACGGGCTGCGCGCGAGCGGCGTGAAGAAGGGCGACCGCGTGGTGATCTACATGCCGATGATCGCCGAGGCCGTGATCGCGATGCAGGCCTGCGCGCGCATCGGTGCGATCCACTCGGTGGTCTTCGGCGGCTTTTCGGCAGACGCACTGCGCGACCGCATCGACAACTCGGGCGCCGAGGTCGTGATCACCGCCGACGGCGGAACCCGTGGCGGCCGCGTGGTCTCGCTGAAGAAGACCACGGACAAGGCGCTGGAGATCAGCAGCGGTACGGTCCGAAACGTGATCGTCTGCAAGCGGGCCGGCAACGAGGTCAATATGACCGAGGGCCGGGACGTTTGGTGGCAGGATCTGGTGGCCGATCAGCCCGCCGACTCCGAGCCGGAATGGGTGGAATCCGAGCACCCGTTGTTCCTGCTCTACACCTCGGGTTCGACCGGCAAGCCCAAGGGGATCCAGCACGCGAGCGCGGGCTATCTGCTGAACACGATCGTCACCAACGAATGGGTCTTCGACCTGCACGACGACGACGTCTTCTGGTGCACCGCCGACGTCGGCTGGGTCACCGGGCACTCGTATGTCGCCTACGGACCGCTGGCGATCGGGGCCACACAGGTGGTCTACGAGGGCGTGCCGACCGTTCCCGACGGCGGGCGCTGGTGGAAAATGTGCCAGGCACACGGGGTGACCGTGTTCTACACCGCACCGACCGCAATCCGCGCGCTGATGAAACTCGGTGACGAGTTTCCCGGCCAGTACGACCTGTCGAAACTGCGCCTGCTGGGCACGGTCGGCGAACCGATCAACCCTGAGGCCTGGATGTGGTACTACCGGACGATTGGCGGCGAGCGCTGCCCGATCGTGGACACCTGGTGGCAGACCGAAACCGGCGCTCACATGATCGCGCCGCTGCCCGCGGTAACCACGCTGACGCCCGGTTCCTGCACCCGCCCCCTCCCGGGAATCGTCGCCGACGTGGTGAACGAGGAAGGCGAGAGCCTGGGGCCGGATCAGGGAGGCTTCCTGGTGATCAAGAAGCCCTGGCCATCGATGCTGCGCACGGTCTGGCAGGACGACAACCGCTACAGGTCGACCTACTGGCCGAAGTTCGGCGGCAAATACTATCTCGCCGGTGATTCCGCACGGCGCGACCCGGACGGGAACTTCTGGATCATGGGCCGGATCGACGACGTGCTGAACGTCTCCGGCCACCGGCTCGGAACGATGGAGATCGAGTCGGCGCTGGTCGCGCACGAGGCCGTCGCCGAGGCTGCCGTGGTCGGGCGGCCGCACGACGTGAAGGGCGAGGCCATCGTCGCGTTCGTGATACTGAAGGACGAGCGGCCCACCGGAACCGCAGCCGAGGAAATGGTGAAGGCGCTGCGCGACTGGGTCAGCGAGCATATCGGCCCGATCGCGAAACCCGACGACATCCGCTTTGCCGATGGCCTGCCCAAGACCCGTTCCGGTAAGATCATGCGCCGCCTGCTGCGCTCGATCGCGAAGGGCGAGGAGATCACATCCGACACCTCCACGCTGGAGAACGAGGCCGTGGTCACCCAGTTGCAGGGCAAGGCGTAGGCGGGCGTACGGCAGCGCTGCGAGTCAACCGACGCCCCAGACCTCGAGCCCCCCGGCGGCGACGGTAGCCGCCGGGGATCCCGGGTGCGATCGGGCAGCACGACGCGACCGCTGCGTCCGCGGCCTGTGCCGCCGCGAGGGCCTTCCGTTGACGCTACCGGGACCCGGTCCTAGTATTCCGGGTCCGCGTTGCCCGGAAGCCCCGCCGATGACTTATTGTGTTGCGATCAAGCTCGACGAAGGCCTCGTCTTCGCCTCCGATTCGCGGACCAATGCGGGGGTGGATCAGGTCAGCACCTACAGCAAGATGCACAGCTTCGAGACCGAGGGCGACCGGCTGTTCATCGTGCTCACCGCCGGCAACCTCGCGACCACGCAGGCGGTGGTGAACCGCCTGAAGCGCGAGATGGAGGAAGGCGTCGAGGGCAGCTTCGCCGATGTCGTCCACATGTCCGATGCCGCCGAGTATCTGGGCCGCGTGAACCGGGAGGAGCAGGATAAGCACTCCGAAGCGCTGTCCAAGTCCGGCATCGTCGCCGAGGCCACGCTAATCCTCGGGGGGCAGATCCGCGGCGGGGAACCCGAGATCTACCGGGTCTACCCGCAGGGCAACTACATCACCACCAGCCAGCACACGCCTTTCCTGCAGATCGGCGAGAGCAAGTACGGCAAGCCGATCCTGGACCGCATTCTCGCGCCGTCGACGCCGCTGGGGGATGCCGCACGCTGCGCACTGGTCTCGATCGATTCGACCATGCGCTCCAACCTGACGGTCGGCCCGCCGATCGAGGTGTTCGTTTACGAGACCGACTCGTTCGCCTTCGAACACTATCTGTGCCTGGAGGCCGACGACGACTACCTGCGGTCGCTGACCCATACCTGGGACGAAAACATCCGCAGGGCGTTCGTCGACCTGCCCCGCTTCGACTGGGAAACGACCCGCACGCGCAAGAAACGCGGGACCCAGGTGCACGCGGCCCCCGGGCGCAGCGGCCGCAAGAGTGCCCGCTGACGCCCGGGCCGCCCCGGGCGAACAGCGCCTGCGGGCCGTCGGGAACGGACCGTGGACGTCAGGGCCTCAGGCGGCCTTCTCGATCCGGAACCAGGTGTCGACGACGGCCGTGTGAATCTCGCCGATATCCTGCTGCAGCGTGTCAATGAACCCATGCAGCCGATCCTCCGCGATCAACTGGTCGACGTCGGCGCCGAGCGCGTGCCGGCGCGCCTGCATCACCAGCCTCAGCGGCAGTTCGTTGCGCGGCAAACGCTCCAGCGCCTCCTGCACGTAACGCAACGAATGTGCGACCGCACGCGGAAACGGCACATCCTGCAGCAGGAAACGCACCACATCGACCCCATTGATTCGCCGCTTCACGTGCTGGCGGTACATCTGGAAACCGCTCTGGGAACGCAGGATGCCGGTCCAGAGCAGCCCGTCGTACGGAGTCGGATCGGCGGTCTTCTTCAGGTAGCGGATCGCGCCGACGTCGATCTGGCGGCTGGTCATGTCGGCACGCTCCAGGTTGCGTCCGAGGCGGATGAAGTCGTAGGCCGCGTCGTGACTCATGCAGCCTGCGAGCAAGCCGGTGAGCGTCTGGCAGCGCTGCACGATCTCGGTCAGGAACTGGTAGCGCGCGCGCTTGCCGATGCCATTGTCGATATTGTCCCGCGCGAACAGGTACAGTTCGTTCACGACCTCCCACGCCTCGGAAGGCACCAGATCGCGCGTGGTGCGCACGTTCTCCCGCGCGGCCTTCAGCGAACTGAGCACCGAGCTCGGGTTGTAATGGTCGGCGACGAGGAACTTCACGCAATTGCGCTCGTCCTCGCGCTGGTAGTGCGCGTCGAACACGTGTTCGTTGCCGGTGACCGCGACCAGCCCCTTCCAGGACAACTGCACGGTCTTGGGCATATCCAGCGAGACCAGATGGAACGAGATGATCATGCGTGCGGTGTTCTCGGCCCGTTCGACGTAACGCGCCAGCCAGTAAACACGCTCGGCCACCCTGGAGAGCATCTCAGGCCTCCTCGTCCACGATCCAGGTATCCTTGCTGCCTCCTCCCTGCGAAGAGTTCACCACCAGCGAGCCTCTGCGCATCGCGACCCGAGTCAGTCCGCCGGCGGTTACGTCCGTGCGCACCCCCTGCAGCACGAACGGACGCAGATCCAGGTGCCTTGGCTCCAAGCCTTCGTCACACAACGTCGGCGCAACGGACAGACTCAGCGTCGGTTGGGCGATGTAGTTGCGAGGATCGTTGCGGATCAGCTGCGCGAACTCGGCGCGCTGCTTTTTGCTCGCGTGCGGTCCGACCAGCATACCGTAGCCGCCGGACTCGTTCGCGGGCTTCACCACCAGTTGCTCGAGGTGGCCCAGCACGTACCCACGATGCTCGTCGTTCACGCAGAGCCAGGTGGGAACATTGGGGATGATCGGGTCCTGATCGAGGTAGTACTTGATCATCGCCGGCACGAAGGCGTAGATCACCTTGTCGTCGGCGACCCCGGAGCCCGGCGCATTGGCGAGGCCGACGTTGCCCTTGCGCCAGGCGCGCATCAGGCCGCGCACGCCGAGCAGCGACTCGGGATTGAACTCCTCCGGGTCGATGAAGGCATCGTCGACGCGGCGGTAGATCACGTCCACGCGTTCGAGTCCCTGGATGGTGCGCATGTACACGCAGTCGTCGTCGCCGACGACCAGATCCGCACCCTCGACCAGCTCGGCGCCCATACGCTGCGCGAGGAACGAGTGCTCGAAGTACGCCGAGTTGAAGATTCCGGGGGTGAGCACCACAATCTCCGGATAATCCTGCGGGCGCGGCGAGATCGACGCCAGCATGTCGAACAGCTGGGTCGGGTACTCGTCGACCGGCAGGATGCTGGAGTTCTCGAAAACCTCGGGGAACACGCGCTTGGTCACCTCGCGGTTCTCCAGCATGTACGAAACGCCGGAAGGCACGCGCAGATTGTCCTCCAGCACATACAGCGTTCCGTCACCGTCGCGCACCAGATCGGAGCCACAGATATGCGCCCATACCCCATGGGGCGGATGGATTCCCCGGCACTGCTCGCGGAAGTTCCTGGAATGTTCGAGTACGTAGGCCGGCATCACCCCGTCGCGGAAGATCTTCTGCTCGTTGTAGACGTCGTCGATGAACAGGTTCAGCGCGGTCAGCCGCTGGACCAGGCCCGCCTCGACTCCGACCCACTCGTTCTTGGGAATGACCCGGGGAACGATGTCGAACGGCCAGGCACGGTCGATGTTCTCGCCCTCGCTGTAGACCGTGAAACTGATGCCCATCTCGAGGATCGCATGATCGGCAGCCTGCTTGCGGATCTGCAGTTCGTTGTCGTCGAGCGACCTGAGGTAATCCGTCAGGCGGCGGGCCACCGGCCTGGGGCTGCCCCGGGAAGCGATCAGCTCGTCGTAGAAGGGAGCGGGATCGTAGGTCTTCCAGTCGATCGACATCCGGGCGGGCCTCGCACGAAGGGAGAGATCTCCGCTACTCTAACGCAGCGGGGGCTGTGCAAGAATCCTGCAATTAACAAGTTCCGGCGTGAACCGCCTGCAACCCCAACGCAACGCGGGCCGCAATGCCGGCAGGCGCCGCGTGCCAGAGTCGAGCAGTGGGTAACGGTCGGACACCCGATGTCTTGCCTCGCGGGAACCTTACCCGCTGCGGCACGGTGCTGCGAGAGTCAGCTGAGGCCTCTTTCGAGGCGCCCTCAGCCGGGGCCATCGCCGATTCAGGCCGACTTGGTGAACTGCACCTGCTTCCAGTAGCCGAACAAGCTGGCAGGCTCGATCGCAACCGGCTCGCGACCGGTTACCGCGACGAAGTGATCCAGTTCCATGTCGGGCCGAAACCCGACGGCCCGCGACAGCGGACGCAGGCTGCGTTCCAGGGTACGCAGGAACCACTGGCGCGACGCGAAATGGTTCACTACCAGGATCTGCCCACCGGGCCTGCAGACCCGCCACATCTCCGCGAACAGTTGCTCGGGATTGGGCACCACGGACGCCACGTACATCGCGACCACGGCGTCGAAGCTGTCGTCTGCGAAACCCAGCCGCTCGGCGTTCATCTCGGCGAGGCCGATCACCGCGGGGCAACCCTGGTCGGAGACGCGCCGGCGCGCGACCTCGAGCATCTCCCGGCTGATGTCGATCCCGACGACCTCTGCGTCCGTGCAATAGAACGGCAGCGAGATCCCGGTCCCGACGCCGACCTCGAGCACGCGCTTGCCGGATACCGGCGCCAGGGTGTCCAGCGCGAGGCGCCGTCCCCGGGCGAAAACGCGCCCGAAGATCACGTCGTAATGGCGGGCGTAACGCCGATAGCTCTTGCGGATACTGATCAGGTCCACGGCCTCAGAACCCCTCTCGGCACAACCGTTCGTCAGAATACGTGAAAGCCGCCCGAGGGCGGCTTCACTTGGCGTCTCAGGCGGCGTCGACGGCCTTCATGCTCAGTCTGATTCGGCCCTGCTTGTCGACCTCGAGCACCTTCACGGTCACCGAGTCGCCTTCGTTCAGGAAATCGGTCACGTTCTCCACGCGATCATTCGAGATCTGGGAGATGTGCACCAAGCCGTCGCGGCCGGGCAGAATCGACACGAACGCGCCGAAATCCATGATCTTCACCACGCGTCCGCTATAGACCCGGCCTACCTCGACATCGGCGGTCAGCTCCTCGATGCGGCGCCTCGCTTCTTCGCCCGCGGCCTGATCGGTCGACGCGATCTTCACGATGCCGTCATCGGAGATATCGATCGAGGTGCCCGTTTCCTCGGTCAGCGCCCGAATGGTCGCCCCACCCTTGCCGATCACGTCGCGGATCTTCTCCGGGTTGATCCGCATGGTAATGAAGCGCGGAGCATAGCTCGACATCTCGGTGCGGTGCGAGCTGATGGCCTCGCCCATACGCTCGAGGATATGCAGACGCCCATCGCGCGCCTGCTGTAGCGCCGTCTCCATGATCTCCCGGGTGATCCCGTCGATCTTGATATCCATCTGCAGCGCGGTCACACCATCGCGTGTGCCTGCAACCTTGAAATCCATGTCGCCCAGATGATCCTCGTCGCCGAGGATGTCGGCCAACACCGCGAAGCGGTCGGCTTCCTTGATCAGCCCCATCGCAATCCCTGCAACCGGCGCCTTCATGGGTACCCCGGCATCCATCAGTGCGAGGCTGGTGCCGCAGACCGACGCCATGGAACTCGAACCGTTGGACTCGGTGATTTCGGAGACCACGCGGATCACGTACGGGAAACTGTCGTCTTTCGGCATCACCGCCTGCACGCCACGCTTGGCGAGGCGGCCGTGCCCGATCTCGCGCCGCTTCGGCGTCCCGACCATACCCGTCTCGCCGGTGCAGTACGGCGGAAAATTGTAGTGCAGCATGAAGCGCTCGCGGCGCTCGCCCTCGATCGCGTCGATCACCTGGGCGTCGCGGTCGGTACCCAGGGTGGCAACCACCAGCGCCTGCGTCTCGCCGCGGGTGAACACCGCGGAGCCATGGGCGCGCGGAAGCACCCCAGTCTGCACGGTGATCGGGCGCACGGTACGGGTGTCGCGGCCGTCGATCCGCGGGTTGCCGTCCAGGATCCGGTCGCGCACGATCCGGTATTCCAGATCGTGGAACGCGTTCTTCACGGCCTCGGCGGAAGGCGCTTCGTCGCCGCCGGTGGCGACCTGCTCCACCACACCGGCACGCAGGCTGTTCAGACGCTCGGTCCGCGCCTGCTTCTCGGCGACCTGGTAGACCTCGACCAGTGCGTTACGGGCGACCTCGGCGACCCGAACGTCGAGGCTGTCGTCGGTCTCCGGCGCGGTCCAGTCCCAGGCCGGCTTGCCAGCGTCGGCGGCCAGTTCACGGATCGCCTGGATCGCCGCCTGCATCTGCTCGTGGCCGTACATCACCGCGCCCAGCATCACCTCTTCCGAGAGCTCGCTCGCTTCCGATTCGACCATGATCACCGCATTCTCGGTGCCGGCCACGACCAGGTCGAGTTGCGAGTCGGGCAATTCCGAAGCGGTGGGGTTCAGGAGGTACTGGCCGTCCCGGTAGCCCACGCGAGCCGCGCCGATCGGCCCAGCGAACGGCACGCCCGAGACCGCGAGCGCGGCCGAGGCGCCGAGCATCGCGACGATGTCCGGATCCACCTCGGGGTTGATCGACATGACTGTCGCGATGATCTGGGTCTCGTGCTTGAAGCCTTCCGGGAACAGCGGTCGCAATGGCCGGTCGATCAATCGGCTGGTCAGCGTTTCCTTCTCGTTGGGGCGCCCCTCGCGCTTGAAGAAGCCACCGGGGATCTTGCCGGCCGCGTAGGTCCGTTCCTGGTAGTTCACCGTCAGCGGGAAGAAGTCGCGACCTGGATCGGCCTCCTTGCGCGCCACCACCGTGACCAGCACCACGGTGTCCGCGATGTTGACCAGGACGGCTCCGCTGGCCTGCCGGGCGATGCCTCCGGTCTCGAAGGTGACCGTCTGATTTCCGTACTGAAACGTCTTCTTGTATGACACGCTCTGCTTCCCGCTTGGTGGTGGACTTACCGGCGTAGACCGAGACTCTGCACCAGCGCCTGATAGCGCTCCTGGTCCCTGCCCTTCAGGTAGCTCAGCAGCTTGCGCCGCTGATTCACCATCTTCAGCAGGCCGCGGCGCGAATGGTGATCTTTCTTGTGGGTCTGGAAATGACTCATCAGGTGCTGGATGCGCGCGGTGAGCAGTGCCACCTGCACCTCCGGCGAACCCGTGTCGTTGGCATCGCGGCGGTGCTGCTCGACGATGGCCATCTTGGCTTCGGTACCGATTGACATGACGTAGCTTGACTCCTGAATCGTAAACCTTGTTACCTGTCTTCGGGCACGGCCCTGCCGGCCGCCCCCCCCCCTGGTCCATTGTCCGGGTGGCCCGCCTCCAGCACGCCGGAAGAGACGTTGTTCCAGCGCCGCGGGCACACGCGAAGGCGCGAAATAGTATCACGCCGGGCGCCCCGAATACCAAGGCAGCCGCCAACCGCATCCGGCACCCGTTCAGGCATCTGCCGCGGCTCCGGCCACGAACAGCCGCCGGGGCGCGACCCGGCCGTCATCGAGCAGCTCGCCCACGCCAAGAAACTCGCCGTTCGAACCGTAGAGGCGCAGCGGACCCTGCTCCCGGATCCGGGCAACGAACACCGGCTGCCCCTGGCGCACGAAACGCGTACTCGCGGCGTCCAGCCGCACCTCCGGGCAGTCCGCCAACGCGCTGTCCGCAGGGCGCAGCCAGCGCTCGAGCGCCTGGGGTCCACCCTCGGCGGACGCGGCCTCGAGTTCCTCCATGGTCACCATCTCACCGGCATCGAACGACCCGTGGCCCGTGCGGCGCAGTTCGGCGACGGCCGCTCCGCAACCGAGGGCGCGGCCCAGATCCTCGATCAGGGTGCGGATATACGTTCCCTTGCTGCAGTGGACCTCCACACGCAGCCGGTCCGGCGCCTCCAGCACCCCGCGCAGCGCATGGATGGTCACGGTACGGGCAGGCCGCTCCACCTCGATGCCCTTGCGTGCCAGCGCATACAACCGCTGTCCCTGGTGCTTCAGCGCCGAGTGCATCGGCGGCACCTGCTGGATTTCGCCCCGAAAGCGGGCACAGGCGACGTCCACATCGGCGCCGGTCAGTGCCGGCACCGTATGCTCGCGCAGTATCTCGCCTTCCATGTCGCCGGTCGAGGTCTCGACACCGAGGCGGGCCACCGCGACGTAGTGCTTGTCGGCGTCGAGAAGCCATCCGGACACCTTGGTCGCCTGCCCGAAACACAGCGGCAGCAGGCCCGTGGCAAGCGGATCCAAGCTGCCGGTGTGCCCCGCCTTGCGCGCCGCGAGCAGGTACTTGACCCGCCCCAGGGCCTGGTTCGAACTCAGGCCCCGGGGCTTGTCAAGCAGGATGATGCCATCGATGTCACGGCGTTGAATCGGCATAGTGCGCAAGGGTAACTGTGGTCCGGCCCGCCGTGATCGCGGGCCCGGGAGTCCCGGGATCAGCGGCCGGGCTCCGGGTCCGTGGATTCGTCCGATGGCGCACCTTCCGGATGCCGGGCGGTGTCCTCGGCGATCGCCGAGTCGATCAGCGCCGAGATACGTGCGCCGCGCTCAGGGGTATCGTCGTAGATGAAGCGCAGCGTCGGGACGCTGCGCAGGCGCAGGCGGGTTCCCAGCGCATGGCGCAGGTAGCCGGCGGCATGGTTCAGGCCCTGCTGGGCTTCGATCCCCTTGTCCTCCCCGCCCAACTGGGTGAAAAACACTTTGGCATGCGCGAGGTCGCGGCTGACCTCGACACCCGAGAGGGTGATCATACCGACACGCGGATCCTTGACCTCGACCCGGATCAGCTCCGCCAGTTCACGCTGAATCTGATCGCCGACCCGCTCGCTGCGGTGATAGTCGCGGTGTGCCGCCATTACAGCGACCGCGCGACTTCGACGCGCTGGTAGACCTCGATCTGGTCGCCCGGACGCACGTCGTTGTAGTTCTTCACTGCGATGCCGCACTCGGTGCCGGTCTTCACCTCGTTCACGTCATCCTTGAACCGCCGCAGGCTCTCGAGCTCGCCCTCGAAGATCACGACATTGTCGCGCAGCACGCGGATCGGGTTGCCACGCTTGACCGTACCCTCGACCACCAGGCAGCCGGCAACCGCCCCGAAGCCGGAGGCCTTGAACACGTCGCGTACTTCGGCCAGCCCGACGATCTCCTCGCGCATCTCCGGCGCCAGCAGGCCGGACAGTGCCTGCTTCACGTCTTCGATCGCCTCGTAGATCACCGAGTAGTAGCGGATGTCGATCTCGTTCTCCGCGGCCAGCCGACGCGCACCGGCATCGGCACGGACGTTGAAGGCGATGATGATCGCCTGGCTCGCCATCGCGAGGTTGATGTCGGACTCGGAGATCCCGCCCACCCCGGTGGACACGACCTTCACCCGCACCTCGTCGGTCGAGAGCTTCACGAGGGCATCACGCAACGCCTCGGCGGAACCCTGGACGTCGGTCTTCAGCAAAATGTTGACCGTCGCGACCTGACCTTCCTTCATCTGGTTGAAGATGTTCTCCAGCTTCGAAGCCTGCTGCGCGGCCAGCTTGTGCTCGCGCTGCCGGGTCTCGCGGTGCGCGGCGACCTCGCGCGCAGTCTTTTCGTCCGCGACCACCAGCACTTCGTCGCCGGCGTTCGGCACCCCGGACAGGCCAAGGATTTCCACCGGCATCGATGGTCCCACCTGCTTCACCGCGGTCCCGGTGTCGTCGAACATCGCGCGCACACGGCCGTATTCCTGCCCACTGAGCAGGATGTCGCCATGCTGCAGGCGGCCGGCCTGGACCAGTACGGTGGCCACCGGGCCACGCCCCTTGTCCAGACGCGACTCGATCACGACGCCACGCGCCGGCCCCTCGTCGGGGGCCTGCAATTCCATCACCTCTGCCTGCAGGCCAACGGCATCGAGCAGTTCGTCGATCCCCTGGCCATTCAGCGCGGAAACCGGCACGAACTGGGTGTCCCCGCCCCAGGATTCGGGAATAACCCCGTGCTGGGAGAGTTCGTTCATCACCCGATCCGGGTCCGCGTCCGGCTTGTCGATCTTGTTGACCGCGACGACCAGCGGTACACCGCCGGCCTTCGCATGCTCGACGGCCTCGATCGTCTGCGGCATCACCCCGTCGTCGGCCGCGACCACCAGGATCACGATGTCGGTCGCCTTCGCGCCGCGCGCGCGCATCGCGGTGAACGCCGCGTGGCCGGGGGTATCCAGGAAGGTGATCCCGCCCTTGGGCGTCTCCACGTGGTAGGCACCGATATGCTGGGTGATTCCTCCAGCCTCGCCCGATGCAACCTTGGCCTTGCGGATGTAATCCAGCAACGACGTCTTGCCATGATCGACATGGCCCATCACGGTCACCACCGACGGACGTGGCTTCGCCTCACCGGTCTGATGGATCTCCAGGCTGATCTCGTCCTCGATGCTGCGGGCGACCGCGGGGACCGCCTTATGGCCCATTTCCTCGACCACCAGCACCGCGGTGTCCTGATCGATACTCTGGTTGATCGTGGCCATCACGCCCATCTGCATCAGCGTCTTGATCAGCTGCGGGGCCTTGATCGCCATCGCCTGAGCCAACTCGCCGACGGTGATGGTTTCCGGAATCTCAATCTCGCGCACCACGGGCGCGGTCGGCCGGGCGAAGCCATGCTTGCTGGCCACTGCTGCGGCCGCAGCCGTCTGCGCAACCCGGCTGCGCCCCTTGTCGCGGCGGCCACGTCGATCGCCGGCTACGTGCAGTTCCTTGCGGCCGCCCTCGTCACGGCCGCCACGGCGTCCCTTCTTCCGTCCCGGCTCGGCCTTGCCCGCCGCTTCCTGGCGGGCCTTGGCCTCCTTCTCGGCCAACAGGCGCTGGGCTTCTTCCTTCTCCAGACGGCGCTGCTCCTCGGCCTTCGCCCGAGCCGCCGCCTCGGCCTCTTCACGCTGCCGACGCTCCTGGCGGACCTTGCGTTCTTCCTGTTCCTGCTGCCGCTGTTCGACCGCCCGCCGCATCGCTTCCCGCTCGGCCTCGACCTGCCTGGCGAGCTGTTCGGTACGGCTCAGAGCCCTACGGGACCCAGGCTGGGTGCTTGCTTCAGCCTCCCCTTCATCCGGCACGGTCGCGGCCTTCTCGGGCTCGACCTCTTCCGGCTCAGCCGCGGGTTCGGGGGAAGCAGGCTCCGGTTCCTCGAGATCCGAGGGCAGTTCCGCCGGGGCCGCTGCAACCGGCTCCTCGGGTTCTTCGTGCATCTCGGCCGCCGGTTCGGGCCGGGGCTCGGGGGCTTCCGTCACCGGAACCTCGGGCTCGTGCGTTTCGGTCACCGGTGCCGCCTCCGGTGCAACCGTCGGCGCAGCTTCCATCTCCGGCTCTGCGGCCGCAACCTCGGGTTCGGGAACGGGCGCCGCGACCTCGCGCTCAGGCTCGCGCCGCAGGATCTGCCGACGCTTGCGTACCTCGACACTCACCGTCTTCGTCCGCCCCTGGCCAGCGCTCACCTTCAGCGTCTGCGTAGTCGCCCGGCGCTTCAACGTCATGCGTCCGCCTTCGCTGCGCTCGCCACCGTGGGTCTCCCGCAGGTATTCGAGCAGGCGCAGTTTCTGCGCATCAGTCACCTTCGCGGCAGGACCATCCACCTCGACGCCCGCTTCCTTGAGCTGGCCAATGAGGCGGTCCACCGGTGTCCCCACCGACTCCGCGAGTTGCTGTACTGTCATCTGCGACATTGCGCCTACCTCCTATCCAATTCTATCCGCTCGGGCCCCACGCCTTGCACTGCCATCAGCGCGGCCCGTTCACGCGCCCTCGGCGAACCACGGCGCGCGCGCCGTCATGATCAACTCGGCCGCCTGCTCGGCATCGATGCCCGTCGCCTCCACCACGTCATCGACCGCCTGCTCGGCCAGATCCTCCATGGTGCAGATTCCGTGCGCCGCCAGCTTGTTGGCCAGCAACGGCGTCATGCCTTCCATGTTCAATAGGTCCGGACCCGGCTGGGCGCCCTCGAGCTGTTCCTCGGCGGCGATCGCACGGGTAAGCAGCGCGTCACGCGCCCGAGCCCGCAGCTCCTCGACGATCTCGGCATCGAATTCCTCGATCGCGAGCAATTCCTGCTCGTCGACATAAGCAACCTCGTCGAGCGTGGTGAAACCTTCCTGCACCAGGATTGCGGCGACCTCCTCGTCGACATCCAGGGCCTCCATGAACTGCCCCTGCAATTGCTGTGCCTCTGCGTCGCTCTTCTCCGCCGCCTGCGCCTCGGTCATGACGTTCAAGTCCCAGCCGGTGAGCTGGGACGCGAGACGAACGTTCTGGCCACCGCGCCCGATTGCCAGCGAGAGCTTGTCCTCGGCGACCGCGATATCCATGCTCTGTTTCTCCTCGTCGACCACGATCGACAGGACCTCGGCCGGGGACATCGCGTTGATCACGAACTGCGCCGGATTCTCGTTCCAGACGATGATGTCGATCCGTTCGCCCGCGAGTTCGTTCGACACCGACTGCACCCGCGAGCCACGCATGCCGACGCAGGCGCCGACCGGATCGAGCCGCGGGTCGTTGGAATGCACCGCGATCTTCGCGCGCGCACCGGGATCCCGCGCAGCGCCCATGATTTCGATGATGCCCTGCCCGACCTCGGGCACTTCCAGCTTGAACAGCTCGATCAGGAATTCCGGAACCGTACGGCTGACGAACAGCTGCGGACCGCGCGCCTCCGGGCGAATCTCGCGCAGGTAGCCGCGCAGCCGGTCGTTGTTGCGCACCGATTCGCGCGGAATCATGTGCTCGCGCGGAACCAGCGCCTCGGCATTGTTGCCCAGGTCCAGGTATACCCCGTTGCGGTCGGTACGCTTGACGATGCCCATCACGAGCGTGCCCACCCGCGACTTGTACTCGTCGAGCACCTTCGCGCGCTCGGCCTCGCGCACCTTCTGCACGATCACCTGTTTCGCGGTCTGGGCCGCGATGCGTCCGAAATCCACGGCCTCGACCGGTTCTTCGATCACCTCGCCGACCGCGATCTCCGGATACTTCTGCCGCGCGTACGAAAGCAGGATCTGGTGATCGGGCGATTCGAACTCCGGATCGTCGTCGTCGATTACGGTCCAGCGCCGAAAGGCCTCGTAGTCGCCGGTGGCCCGGTCGATCTTGACCCGCACATCCATTTTGCCACCGTGGCGCTTGCGTGTAGCCATCGCCAGCGCGGATTCCAGCGCCTCGAAGATAACGCTCTTGTCCACGCCCTTCTCGTTCGAGACGGCGTCGACGACCAGCAGGATCTCCTTGTTCATGCTCTTGCTCTCCACAACATCGGCGGCTGTCCGCGATGGTTGATCAACGACTCGGTTCGATCGGCGGCAACAAACGGGCACGGGCAATCGCACCGAGGGGCAGCGCATACGCAACGCCATCCACCTCCACCTCGATCCCGCTGTCGGACACTGACAGCAGTCGGCCGCGGTAATTGCGACGGCCATGCTCCGGCCAGGCCAGTCGCACTTTCACGTCGCTCCCGATGTAGCGGCGATACTGCCCGAGCGTGAACAGCGGGCGTTCAATGCCGGGGCTCGAAACCTCCAGCGTGTATTCACCACGGATGGGCTCCTCGACGTCGAGGACCGCACCCACCTGGTCGCTGACCGCACCGCAGTCGTCCACGGTGATCCCGTCCGGGTGGTCGATGTACAGGCGCAGCAGCGCGGGGGTGGACCCCGACTGGTACTCCACACCCCACAGCTCGAATCCCAGCGCCTGCACCGACGGCGCAAGCATCACCCAGAGTTCCTGTGCCTTGTCCAACGAAACACCACCTGCTTCGCAGGGCCGCGACTGGCCCCGTCCGGAAACAAAAAAGGGGCGTTCACCGCCCCGATACGGCCAACGGCCGCATCCGCGTCCGCCAGGCTTGCGTTCATCGTCCAGCCCCGGCCCATGCGCCGGGACGCGACCCAACAATAAAGGCCCCAACCGGGGCCTTCGGGCATTCTCGCAGCACGAGCCGGTGAAGATCATCCAGATCGCCTGCGTGCTGATTCCGTATCAGCCCCCCGGCGAAGACCACCGCATCGGCCATCCTGCCACCAAGGGCCCGTGTGGCGGACCGGGGTCGTTCCACACGGGAGCAGTATCCTACCGCAGCCGACACCCGAGCGTAAAGGCCCAGGAGCCGCACCACCGATTGAACGCGATGGCTCATGCTGCCCGGCGGGGACCGCCAGCCGAAGGGCCCGCCGGACCGGGAATGCGGATATGCCCCTCGCCCGCTGCCTCTCGACGGGCGCAGGTGCCGCATCGGCGGGCCGGGCCAGCTCCGCTGCCAGGACGGTAGCCCATGCCGAGGATCCTGACCGGGTTGCATGGCGCCACTGGAGCGCGCCGACGCCAATCCCGACGCCCGCCCCAAAACAAGAAACCCGCGCCGGAGCAGGACGCGGGTCGGGTATAATTCGGGTTGGTAGCGGGGGCAGGATTTGAACCTGCGACCTTCGGGTTATGAGCCCGACGAGCTGCCAGACTGCTCCACCCCGCATCCGAGAAACGGGACTATACCAAAGCACTCCCTGCGACGCAAGCGCGCGACCACTGGTGGCTCCGGATGCGATTCCGGCCAGCGCCGGCCGCCGGGCACCCGCACTGGCGTTCCTCGCGGCACAACCTGGGCGACTCGACTCGGCCCCGTGCCGTGGTGCCACGGGGTACAAGCTGCGTGACTACAGAAGGCTGCCGCCGACCGCGTAGTGGGTCAATCCGAACAGCAGCCCGGGGAAGACGCCCAGCAGCAGCACCGCAAGGCCGTTCACGCTGATGGCAGTCGCGAACACGCCGCCCCGGTTGACCGGCTCGCGTTCCCCGACCGGGTCGTCGAAGAACATCAATTTGACCACGCGCAGATAGTAGAACGCGCCGATGATCGAGAAGATCACCGCGTAGACGCCGAGCCAGACGTGGCCCGCGCCGATCGCGGCCTGGATCACCGCCAACTTCGCGAAGAAGCCGACGGTCGGCGGCACACCGGCCATCGAGAACAGCAGCAGCAGCATCATGAACGCGAACCAGGGATGGCGCTTCGCCAGGCCCTTGAAGTCGTCGAGCCGGTCGGCCTCGTAGCCACGGCCGGAGAGCAGGATGATCATCCCGAAGCCTCCGGCCGCGGTCAGCGCGTAGACGATGATGTAGAACATCGCCGAGGCGTAGCCGCTCTCGGTACCTGCGAGGATACCCATGAACAGGAAGCCGACATGCGCGATCGTCGAGTACGCGAACATGCGCTTCAGGCTGGTCTGGGCGATCGCGATCACGTTGCCGACCGCGAGCGACAGCACCGCGAGCACGATCAGCATATCGCCCCAGTCGCCGTGCAGCGGCCCCAGCCCCTCTACCAACAGGCGCATCAGCAGTGCGAAGCCGGCGATCTTCGGTGCGGTCGCGATGAACAGCGTGACCGCGGTGGGCGCACCGTCGTAGACGTCGGGGACCCACATGTGGAACGGCACCGCACCCAGCTTGAACGCGACCGCGACGACCACGAACACCAGCCCGAACACCAGCGGCACGTTCATGCCCGCGTCCGCCGTGCGCAGTTCCGCGGCGACCGCGGCGATATCCAGGCTGCCGGTCATGCCGTAGATCATCGACAGGCCGTAGAGCAGCAGGCCCGACGCCAGCGCGCCGAGCACGAAGTACTTCATCGCGGCCTCGGAAGCCCGCGACGAATCGCGCCAGAACGCGACCAGCGCGTACGACGACAGGGCCAGCAACTCCAGCCCGAGGTACAGGGTCAGGAAGTTGTGCGCCGAGATCATCACCATCATGCCGAGCACGCCGAACAGTCCGAGCACGTAGAACTCGCCTTTGTAGATGTCGCGCTCCTGCAGGTACGGGCGCGCATACAGGAACACGAAGAAGGTCACGATGTACATCGCGAGCTTCAGCACGTCGCTCATCGGGTCGGCGACGAAGGTGCCGTTGAACGTGAGCTGCGCCTCGGGACCCGCGAGCCAGAGCGTCAGGACCGCCGCACCGGCCAGCGTCGCCTGCACCAGGCCGTAGGTGATGTCGCGGCGGGAATCCGGCAGGAAGGCGTCCAGCACCAGGATCAGGCAGGCCATGCCCAGCACGAACATCTCGGGCACCGCGGGCAGAAAGGCAGGAATCTCGAAATTCATCTCAGGTCCCGTATCAGAGTGCCGGCAGCTTCGACTGGGCGATGTGAGTCACGAGCTGGTCGATGGTCGCATTCATCACCTCGAGCAACGGCGCCGGCCAGATCCCGAGCAGCAGCACGAAGAAAGCCAGCACCCCCATCACCAGGAACTCGCGCGGGGTCAGATCCTTGAGCTTCGCGACGTTGTCGTTCGCGACCTCGCCGAAGATCACGCGCTTCACCAGCCAGAGTGTGTAGGCGGCGGCCAGGATCAGCGTGGTCGCAGCCAGGAACGCGAGCCAGAAATCGGCGCGGAACGCGGCCAGGATCACCATGAACTCGCCGACGAATCCCGAGGTGCCCGGCAGCCCGGTATTGGCCATCGCGAACAGCACGAAGAAGCTCGCGAACCAGGGCATGGTGTTCACCACGCCGCCGTAATCGCCGATGTTGCGGCTGTGCAGCCGGTCGTAGAGCACCCCGACCGCGAGGAACATCGCCGCGGAGATGAAACCGTGCGAGACCATCTGCACCATGCCGCCGGCGATACCGAGCGAGGCGCCGGTCCAGTCGCCGGTGTTGCGGAAAATCATGAACGCGATGAAGAAACCGAGCGTCGCGAAGCCCATGTGCGCGATCGACGAATACGCGATCAGTTTCTTCATGTCGCTTTGCACCAGCGCGACCAGCCCGATATAGACGATCGCGATCAGCGACAGCGTGATCACCAGCACGTCGAGCACCGCGGAAGCGTCCGGGGTGATCGGCAGGCTGAAGCGCAAGAAACCGTAGCCGCCGATCTTCAGCATGATCGCGGCCAGGATCACCGAACCGCCGGTCGGCGCCTCGACGTGGGCATCCGGCAGCCAGGTATGCACCGGGAACATCGGGATCTTTACTGCGAACGCCGCGAAGAATGCGAGGAAGATCAGGATCTGCGCCGTCATCGCCAGCGGCAGCTGGTGAAAATCGAGAATCGCGAAGCTGCCGTCGGCCTGGAAGTACATGTAGATCAGCGCGATCAGCATGAACACCGAGCCGAGGAAGGTGTACAGGAAAAACTTGATCGTCGCGTACACGCGGCGCGGCCCGCCCCAGATGCCGATGACCAGGAACATCGGGATCAGCATCGCCTCGAAGAACACGTAGAAGAGCACCGCGTCCAGCGCCGAGAACATCCCGATCATCAGCCCCTGCATGATCAGGAATGCCGCAAGGTAATACGCGACCCGGTCCTTCACCGATTCCCAGGCGGCGATCGTCACCAGCACCGTGGTCAGCGTCGTCAGCAGGATCAGCGGCATCGAGATGCCGTCGACGCCCAGATGGTAGTGCACGTTGAACGCCGGGATCCAGGCCGTGAACTCCTGGAACTGCATCTCTGCCGTGCCGCGCTCGAATCCGAACCAGAGCACCAGGCTCGCGGCGAAGGTCGCAAGCGCCACCGAGAAGCCGATGCGCAGCGCGACCGCCGGCGCGTCGCGGCCGGCGACCAGCGTCAGGAAGCCGCCCAGGATCGGCAGCCAGATCAGCAGACTCAGGATGGGCCAGTCAGCAATCATGGTCGTTCCTTGATGGGGCCGCGGCGCGCCCGGGCATCGCGCCGGCGCCTCGATGATTCGGGTCGGTGAGCATGGCGTTGGACATTCAGATCACGAAGGCGAAGATCAGGACCAGCAGGCCGATGATCATCACGAACGCATAGTGGTAGAGGAAGCCGGTCTGTACCGCGCGCACCCGCGCGGCGATCCAGCCGACCGAACGCGCGGTGCCGTTGACCAGCACCCCGTCGATCACCAGCGCATCGCCGTAGCGCCAGAGCCAGTGGCCCAGGCGACGCGTACCGCCGGCGAACACCCGGTCGTTGAAGCGGTCGGCGTAGTACTTTTCCTCGAGGATCCGCACAGCCAGGCGCATCCGGTCGGCGATCACCCCGGGCAGATCCGGGCGTTTCATGTACAGATACCAGGCCGTGACCAGACCGGCGATCGCGAGCCAGAAAGCCGGCAGCATCAGGCCGTGCAGCACGAAGGCCAGGACACCGGTGTAGCTCTCGCCCTTCATTCCCAGCACGTCGTGTTCTTCCAGCACGAAGAGGCTGCCCGCGAAGAAGTCGCCGAACAGCATCGGACCGATGAAATAGCCGGCCACCACCGACGGGATCGCCAGCAGGATCAGCGGCACGGTGACCACCCAGGGCGATTCCTTTGGCTTTAGCGGTCCGTGGTCGTGATGGTGATCGTCAGCGTGGTCGTCGCCATGGTCCGGCATGTACTTGTGCGCCTGGTCGTAACGCTCTTCGCCGTGGAACACCAGGAAGAACATGCGGAAGGTGTACAGCGCGGTCACGAACACCCCGAACAGCACCATCCAGTAGGCGAAGGTCGCCCCCGGGATCTCGGAGTAGCCGACCGCCTCGATGATCGCGTCCTTGGAAAAGAAGCCGGAGAAGAACGGGAAACCGATCAGCGCCAGCGAACCGATCAGCGCGGTCACATAGGTGATCGGCATGTGCCGGCGCAGCCCGCCCATCGCCCGCATGTCCTGCAGGTGGTGCATCGCGATGATTACCGAGCCCGCCGCCAGGAACAGCAGCGCCTTGAAGAACGCGTGGGTCATCAGGTGGAACAGGCCGGCCGCGTAGGCCGAGGCCCCCAGTGCGACCGTCATGTAGCCGAGCTGGGAAAGCGTGGAATACGCGACCACCCGCTTGATGTCGTTCTGCACCAGACCGATCAGCCCCATGAAGAACGCGGTGATCGCGCCGATCACCAGAATGAAGCTCAGTGCGGCTACCGAGAACTCGTAAAGCGGCGACATGCGCGCGACCATGAAGATGCCAGCGGTGACCATGGTCGCGGCATGGATCAGCGCCGAGATCGGCGTCGGGCCCTCCATCGAGTCGGGCAGCCATACGTGCAGCGGCACCTGTGCGGATTTGCCCATCGCACCGATGAACAGGAAGATCAGCGCGACGTCGAGCAGGCCAAAGGTCATTCCCGGCCACAACGTGATCGTCGCGTCGCGCATGCCCTCGGCCTCGGCGAAGACCTCGGTGTAGTTCAGGCTGCCGGCGTAGAACACCAGCGCCGCGATCCCGATCAGGAACCCGAAGTCGCCGACGCGGTTCACGATGAACGCCTTCAGATTCGCGTAGATCGCGGTCGGGCGCTTGTACCAGAAACCGATCAGCAGGTAGGAGACCAGGCCCACCGCCTCCCAGCCGAAGAACAGCTGCAGGAAGTTGTTCGCCATCACCAGCATCAGCATCGAGAAGGTGAACAGCGAGATGTACGCGAAGAAGCGCTGGTAGCCGGGATCGTCGGCCATGTAGCCGATGGTGTAGATGTGCACCATCAGCGACACGAAGGTGACGACCAGCATCATCATCGCGGTCAGGTTGTCGACCAGGAAGCCGATCTCGAAGTGCAGACCGTCGCTGACCATCCAGGTGTAGACGGTCTCGTTGTAGACGGGGGTGCCCCCGAACACGTGGGCGTAGAACACCACCGCCGACAGCACGAACGAGACCGCGACCCCGAGGATGGTCACGCTGTGCGCGCCGACGCGGCCGATCTGCCGACCGAACAGGCCCGCGAGGATCGCGCCCAGCAGCGGCGCGAGAACGATGATCAGGTAAACCGTATCCATGGCCGCCTACCCCTTCATTGCGTCCAGATCCTGGACGTTGATGGTGCGTCGATTGCGGAACAGCAGCACGAGGATCGCCAGCCCGATCGCCGCTTCGGCCGCCGCGACGGTCAGGATGAAGAACACGAAAACCTGGCCCGCGAGATCCTGCAGAAAGAACGAGAACGCGATGAAGTTGATGTTCACCGCGAGCAGCATCAGCTCGATGCACATCAGCAGAACGATCACGTTCTTTCGGTTCAGGAAGATGCCGGCCACGCTGATCGAAAACAGCAGCGCGGCGAGCACCAGGTAGTGCGACAGCGTAATCATGTGTTGGCCCTGAGTTCCCAGTCGGGGTTCCGGTCGCCCGAATCGTGTGTCCAGTGCGGCGGCTCATCGGCCGCCGGGCGGTGTGTGCTAGGCGCCCTCGTTGTTCCTGCCGTGTTCGCTCTCGTCGTGCTCGGCACCCGACCTCCTCGGCTCGGAGCGCATCGAGACCAGACGCACCCGGTCGGCCCTGCGCACGCGGACCTGCCCGGCCGGATCGACGTATTTCGTGTCCGGGCGGCGGCGCATGGCCAGCGCGATCGCCGCGATGATCGCGACCAACAGGATCGCCGCCGCGATCTCGAACGCGTAGACGTAATCGGTGTACAGGATCCGCCCCAGCTCGAGCGTGTTCGCGTAGTCCGGCCCGGCACGCTCCGGCGGGTCCATGGTGATGAACCGGGTGATCACCAGCGTCAGCACCGTCGCCATTGCCGCGGCCACGACCAACCCGGCCGGCAGGTACTCGGTGAAGCCCGCGCGCAGCCGGGCAAGGTTGATGTCCAGCATCATCACCACGAACAGGAACAGCACCATCACCGCGCCGACGTAGACGAGCACCAGCACGATCGCCAGGAACTCGGCCTCGGCCATTAGCCAGATCGCTGCGGCGGTCACGAAGCACAGCACCAGGAACAGCGCCGCGTGCACCGGGTTGCGCACGCTGATCAAAGCCAGCGCGGAGCCGAGCAGGATCGCGCCGAACACGTAGAAAAGAAACAGTTCAAAGGTCATCGTCGAATCCCCGGGTCACCGGTACATCGCGTCCGCCGCACGCGCGGCCGCGATCTCTTTCTCGTAGCGATCGCCGATCGCCAGCAGCATGTCCTTGGTCATGATCTGCTCGCCGCGATTTTCGAAGTGGTATTCGAACAGGTGCGTCTCGACGATCGAGTCGACCGGGCAGGCCTCCTCGCAGAAGCCGCAGAAGATACACTTGAACAGGTCGATGTCGTAGCGCGTGGTGCGCCGGGTGCCGTCCGCCCGCTCTTCGGACTCGATGGTGATCGCGAGCGCCGGACAGACCGCTTCGCACAGCTTGCAGGCGATGCAGCGCTCCTCACCGTTCGGGTAGCGGCGCAATGCGTGCAGCCCGCGAAAGCGCGGCGACATCGGCGTCTTCTCCTCGGGATACTGCACGGTGAACTTGCGCGCGAACAGGTAGCGCCCGGTCAGGCGCAGGCCCAACAGCAATTCCCAGAGCAGGAAGCTCTTGAAGAAATGTCGGATCGCGTTCATCTCAGCATCCTCCGCCGGCTAGGCGAACCATGGACCCACCTGCAGGAACACCAGTACACCCAGCACGAACAGCCAGACGATGGTGACCGGGATCAATACCTTCCAGCCCAGGCGCATGATCTGGTCGTAGCGGTAGCGCGGGAAGGTCGCCCGCAGCCACAGGAACAGGAACAGGAAGAAGGCGGTCTTCAGCAGGAACCAGTGGATCCCGGAATCAAGGAACCAGCCGATCACCGGCCAGGCGAACGCGCTGTCCGGAACGATTCCCTGCAGCGGCGACAACCAGCCCCCGAAGAACAGCAGCGCGGCCAGCGCCGAAATCAGGATCATGTTCGCGTATTCGGCCAGGAAGAAGACCGCAAAGGCCATGCCCGAGTACTCGACGTGGAACCCGGCGACGATCTCGGATTCGCCCTCGGCCACGTCGAACGGCGCGCGGTTGGTCTCGGCGACGCCGGAGATGAAGTACACCAGGAACAGCGGCAGCAGCGGCAGCAGGAACCAGTGATACACGCTCCCTTCCTGCGCGCGCACGATCTCGCCGACGTTCAGGCTTCCAGCCGCCATGATCACGCCGACCAGCGCGAAGCCCATTGCGATCTCGTAGGCGACGATCTGCGCCGCCGACCGCATCGCGCCGAGCAGTGCGTACTTCGAGTTCGACGCCCAGCCCGCGATGAGCACTCCGTAGACCCCGAGCGAGGTCAGCGCCAGCAGGTACAGCAGGCCGGCGTTCACGTCGGCCAGTACCATGCCGTCGTCGAACGGTACCACCGCCCAGGCGGCGAGCGCGGGGAACAGCGCGAGTGTCGGCGCAATCAGGAACAGGAAGCGGTTCGCGTTGGTCGGGACGATCACTTCCTTGGTCAGCAGCTTCACCGCGTCGGCGATGGGCTGCAGCCAGCCGCGCGGCCCGACCCGGTTCGGTCCGATCCGGACCTGTATGTAGCCGATGACCTTGCGTTCGGCATAGGTCGTATAGGCCACCGCCAGCATCAGGGGCGCCACGATCAGCGTGATCTTGAACAGGATCTGCATCACCACCGGCAGCGCCTGAAAGCTTTCCATGAGCCAGTCGATCATGTGTCGTCCCTTGTCAGGCCCGGGCCAGGGTAACCGGGGTTCCGGGTACATCGAGATCGGCGAGCGCGGCGCTGCCGGCCACGGTCACCGCGACTCCGACCGGAACCGTCTCGTCGTGCACCAGCGTGAGTTCCGCGTCGCGCCGCCCCTGGCGCAGGCGCACCCGGGTTCCGTCGGCATGGGAGCCGGCCGATTGCGGATGGATGCGCACCGTATCCGCGCGCCGGCCCTCTGGCAATACTTGCAACGGCGCCGCCCGGCGCACCAGCGGGTCGCAGGAATAGAGCCCCTGCACCTGCATCCGCACCAACGCCGAAGCCGTGTCGGGTATTTCGACCTGCGCAAGTCGCAGGTCGACCTGCGTGCTGAACGCCGCCTCGGGCAGTTGCGCCTTCATCTCGTCGCGCACCGCACGCGAATCCAGGTAGCCCACCCCGCGCACGTCCAGGAGGTTGCCGAGCACCCGCCAGACCTTCCAGCCGGGGCGGGCCTCGGCGGGCGCGGTCGCGACTGCCCGGAAACTCTGCCAGCGCCCTTCCGCGTTGACCAGGGTGCCGGAGGTCTCGAACGCGGTCGCCACCGGCAGCAGCACGTCGGCAATCTCCTCCAGTACGGGGTTCGCGAAGGCGGTCAGCGCCACAACCAGACGTGCCTCGCGCAGCGCACGCAGTGCCGGCACCGGGTCCGCGAAATCGCAGTCCGGATCGATACCGGCCAACACGAACGCATCCCGGCCCTGTGCCAGCATGTTCCGCACGTCGGACCCGGACAGTCCGGTGGCCGCGCCACCGACCGAGCGCGTGGGCACGCAACCCGCGAGCCAGGCCCCGGCGGCGTTGGCGCCGGGCGCGAGGTAGCCCAGACGCGCACCGGTTTGCCGGGCGATCCAGCCGGCAAGCGCGCGCAGCGTCGAGAAAGCCGGGCTGGCGATCGCGTCGGCACCGAGCAGCACGTGCGACTGATGCCCTTCGGACAGCGCGGTCGCGATGCGCCGCTGCGCCTCGAGCGTGGCCTCGTCCTCGGTGAAGGCGGCGGCGACCACGTCGGAGAGGAGCTTCGGCAGCTTCTTGCCGTTTTCGGCGAGGCGCGCCGCGACCCCGGCCAGCCCGAGCACCTGGCTGCGCACATCACCCAGCAGCTGGGCATCGGTCGGGTAGGTCAGGTCGAGCCAATGCGTGTGCACCGCGCTGATCCGGGCGCCCTTCAGGCCGGCCTTGCGCAAGCGGTGGGCGAGCATCGGAGCCTCGCGCCGCGGATTACAGCCGACCAGCAGTACCGCGTCCGCACGGTCCAGATCCTCGATGGCACTGCCGAGCCAGGGGAACAGCGGGGCCGCGGCTTCATCGCGGAAATCCAGCTGGCCCAGGCGATGGTCGATGTCGCCGACGCCGAGACCGCGCAGTACCTTCTGCGCCAGGTAGAACTCCTCGAGGGTAAGCGACGGCGACAGCAAGGCCCCGGTACGCGCCGGGTCGGCCATGCGCAGGCCGTCGGCGGCCTTGGCCAGCGCCTCTTCCCAGCTCGCGTCCTGCCATTCGCCGTCGACCTTGATCCGCGGCCGGGTCAGGCGATCCCCTGCGGAGAGGCCGGCGTAGCTGAAGCGATCCCGATCCGAAATCCAGGTCTCGTTCACCGCCTCGTTCTCGCGTGGCACGACGCGCATCACGCGCCCGTTATACGTGTGCACGAACACGTTGGAGCCGACCCCGTCGTGCGCTGCCACCGACGGTGCCTCGCGGTATTCCCAGGCCCGCGCCCGATAGCGCGACGGCTTCGCGGTCAGCGCTCCCACCGGGCACAGATCGATCACGTTGCCCGAAAGCTCATGGCTGACGGTGTGCTCGACGTACGTCCCGATGCGGACGTACTCCCCGCGCCCGGTCGCTCCCAGCTCGCGCACGCCGGCGATCTCCTCGGCGAAACGCACGCAGCGGGTACAGTGGATGCACCGGGTCATCTCGGTCTCGATCAGCGGCCCGATGTCGCGGTCGTTCACGACGCGCTTCGCCTCGGCATAGCGCGACACGCTCTCGCCGTAGCCCATCGCGACGTCCTGCAACTCGCACTCGCCACCCTGATCGCAGATCGGACAGTCCAATGGATGGTTGATCAGCAGGAATTCCATCGTGCCCTTCTGCGCCGCCAGCGCCAGCGGGGAACGCGTGTGGACCTTCATCCCCTCCATCACCGGGGTCGCACACGCGGGCAGCGGCTTCGGCGCCTTTTCCACTTCGACCAGGCACATACGGCAGTTTGCGGCCACCGACAGCTTCTTGTGGTAGCAGAACCGCGGGACGTGGATGTTCGCGTCATCGGCGACATCGATCAGCATCGTGCCCTTCGGCGCCTGCAGCGTCTGTCCGTCGATCTCGAAGGTGACCAGATCCTGGCTCATAGGGGTTTCCTGCACCGGGGCAATCAGGCGGCCTGCGCCACCAGGCTCTTGCCGTGCTGAATGTAGTGTGCGAACTCGTGACGGTAGTGCTTGATGAAACTGCGAACCGGCATCGCGGCGGCGTCGCCGAGTGCGCAGATCGTGCGACCCTCGATCTTGCTCGCGACATCGTCGAGCCGTTCCAAATCTTCCGGACGTCCCCGGCCCTCGACGATCCGGGTCAGCATCCGGTACATCCAGCCGGTACCCTCGCGGCAAGGCGTGCACTGGCCGCACGACTCGGAGAAATAGAAGCGCGAGATCCGCTGCAGCACCTGGACCATGTCGGTCGTCTCGTCCATCACGATCACCGCACCGGAGCCAAGCATGGAACCGGCCTTCGCAATCGAGTCGTAGTCCATGTTTGCCTGCATCATCGCATCGCCCGGCACCACCGGCACCGAGGACCCCCCCGGAATCACCGCTTTCAGCCGGCGTCCGTCGAGCACGCCGCCCGCCAGATCCAGCAACTCGCTGAACGGGGTTCCGAGCGGCACCTCATAGTTGCCCGGTCGATTCACATGGCCCGAGACCGAGAACAGCTTCTCGCCGCCGGACTTCGGCACGCCCAGTTCGGCGAACCAGTCGCCACCGTTGCGCAGGATCGACGGGATCGAAGCCAGCGACTCGGTGTTGTTGATCGTCGTCGGGCGCCCGTACAACCCGAAGTTGGCCGGGAACGGCGGCTTGAACCGCGGCTGGCCCTTCTTGCCCTCGAGCGACTCGAGGAGCGCGGTCTCCTCGCCGCAGATATATGCGCCGGCACCGAGGGTCGCGTGGAGGTCGAAATCGACCCCGGAGCCGAGGACATCCTTGCCCAGGAACCCCTGGTCATAGGCTTCCTTCAGCGCATCCGAGAAGCGCCGGTAAACCTCGTCGATGAACTCGCCGCGCATGTAGTTGTAGCCCACCGTCGCACCGATCGCATAGCCGGCGATGGCCATGCCCTCAATCAGCGCATGCGGGTTGAAGCGCAGAATGTCGCGATCCTTGCAGGTGCCGGGCTCGGACTCGTCGGAGTTGCATACGATGTATTTCTGCCCGGGACTGTTGCGCGGCATGAAGCTCCACTTCAGACCGGTCGGGAACCCGGCACCGCCGCGCCCGCGCAGGTTCGATTTCTTGACCTCTTCGATCACGTCCTCGGGCGGCATGCGCTCACCGAAAACCTTCTTCAGCGCCTGGTAGCCGCCGACGCTCAGGTAGGAATCCAGCGACCAGGGCGTTTCGAGTTCGCGGGTCGCGAAGCAGATGCGGTTGGCCATAATTCAGGACTCCAGCTTGGCGAGGATTTCGTCCACGCGCTCGGGCGTCAGGTTCTCGTAGTAGACATGGTCTACCTGCATCATCGGGGCGCCGCAGCAGGCGGCCAGGCATTCCTCCTCCCGCTTCAGGTAGAACTTCCCGTCGGGGGTCGACTCGCCAAGCCGGATCCCGAGCTTTCGTTGCAGATGTTCGATGATGGCATCGGAACCACGGAGCATGCAGGAGACGTTGCTGCAGACCGCGATGGTGTGCCGGCCGACCGGTTCGAGTTCGAACATCGAGTAGAACGTTGCGGCCTCGTACACATCCATCGCCGGGATGCGCAAATATTCCGCGACCGCATCCATGAGCTCGGTGCTCAGGTAACCGTGCTCGTGTTGGGCCGCGCGCAGCGCGCCGAGCAGCGCCGAGCGGCGCTGGTTATCCGGGTAACGCGCCAGCCAGTGGTCGATCTCCGCGCGCAGGTGCTCGCTGAGCATCGGCGCGTTCTGCTCCTTCGCCGCCATCAGCGGTCCACCTCCCCGAAGACGATATCCTGCGTACCGATGATCGCAACCACGTCCGCCAGCATGTGCCCGCGCGCCATCTCGTCCAGCGCGGACAGATGGACAAAGCCCGGGGCGCGGACCTTCAGCCGGTAGGGCTTGTTCGCGCCGTCGGAGACCAGGTAGACGCCGAACTCGCCCTTCGGATGCTCGACCGCGGCATAGGCCTCGCCTTCCGGCAGGCAGAAACCCTCGGTGAACAGCTTGAAGTGATGGATCAGCGCCTCCATGTCGGCCTTCATCTCCTCGCGCCGCGGCGGAGCGATCTTGTAGTTCTCCAGCAGTACCGGGCCGGGATTCGCCCGCAGCCAGTCGATGCACTGGCGGATGATCCGGTTCGACTGGCGCATCTCCTCGATCCGGACCAGGTAGCGGTCGTAGCAATCGCCGTTCACGCCGACCGGGATGTCGAAATCCAGACGGTCGTAGACCTCGTAGGGCTGTTTGCGGCGCAGATCCCACTCGACGCCGGAGCCGCGCAGCATCGGCCCGGTCAGGCCCAGCTGCTTCGCGCGCCCGGGGCTCACCACGCCGATCCCCACCGTGCGCTGTTTCCAGATCCGGTTGTCGGTCAACAGCGTCTCGTATTCGTCGACGCAGCCGGGGAAACGCTCGGTGAACGACTCGATGAAGTCCAGCATCGAGCCCTGGCGGTTCGCATTCAGCGCGTCGACCTCGGCCTGCGTCTTCCAGCGCGACGGCTGATATTTCGGCATCGCGTCGGGCAGGTCGCGGGCGACACCGCCCGGTCGGTAGTAGGTCGCGTGCATCCGGGCACCGCTGACTGCCTCGTAACAATCCATCAGATCCTCGCGCTCGCGGAACGCGTACAGGAAGACCGTCATGGCGCCGATGTCGAGCGCATGAGCACCGAGCCACAGCAGGTGGTTCAGGATCCGCGTGATCTCGTCGAACATCACGCGGATGTACTGGGCGCGCAGCGGCGGCTCGATCTCGAGAAGCTTCTCCATCGCCAGCACGTAGCCGTGCTCGTTGCTCATCATCGACACGTAGTCGAGCCGATCCATGTAACCGATCGACTGGTTATACGGCTTGCTCTCGGCAAGTTTCTCGGTACCGCGATGCAGCAACCCGATGTGCGGATCTGCGCGCTGGACCACCTCGCCGTCCATCTCCAGCACCAGGCGCAGCACGCCGTGCGCCGAAGGATGCTGGGGACCGAAGTTCAGGGTAAAGTTGCGGATCTCAGGCATTGCGTTCGTCTCCCGCCTGCTCGTCCCCCGCGTAGCGGTGGTCGTCGCGGATCACCTTGGGCACGAGCACCCGCGGCTCGATGGTCACCGGCTGGTAGATCACCCGCTGTTGTTCGGGGTCATAGCGCATCTCCACGTGACCGATCAGCGGGAAGTCCTTGCGGAACGGGTGGCCGACGAAACCGTAGTCGGTCAGGATCCGGCGCAGGTCCGGGTGGCCCGCGAACAGGATCCCGAACAGGTCGAAGGCCTCGCGTTCGAACCAGTTGGCCGACGCCCAGACCCCGGTGACCGACTCGATCCCGGGAAAGTCGTCGTCCGGCAGGAAGGCGCGGACGCGCAGCCGCCGGTTATGCGCGATCGACAGCAGGTGCATCACCACCGCGAAGCGCGGGCCTTCCCGATCCGCGTCATCCGCGGCCTCGTCGAACGTGAACCGCCCCGAGGTCGCCGGCGACACCCCACGCGAGAAGCCCTGGCGGGAGGCGGCCTGGGTCGCCCATTCGGTACGCCCGTATTCGAGGTAGTCGACACCACAGAGGTCCACGAGCATGTCGAATGCGAGGTCCGGGTGATCGCGCAGACGCTCTGCCACCGTCTTCCACTGGTCGGCGGGGATCTCGATCGTCACCTCGCCATGATCGACGTGCACCGCCTGCAGTTGCGGCTCGAACTCCGCCCGCAGGATATCGATCCAGTGCTTGCTTTCGGACATCGTCTTCCCCTGCGGATCAGCGGGCAATGGTATTGGTGCGGCGGATCTTGTTCTGCAGCTGGATGATCCCGTACAGCAGCGCCTCCGCAGTCGGCGGACAGCCGGGGACATAGACATCGACCGGCACGATGCGGTCGCAACCGCGCACAACCGCGTAGGAATAGTGGTAGTAGCCACCGCCGTTCGCGCAGGAGCCCATAGAGATCACCCAGCGCGGTTCGGCCATCTGGTCGTAGACCTTACGTAGTGCCGGAGCCATCTTGTTCACCAGCGTGCCGGCCACAATCATCACGTCCGACTGCCGGGGACTCGGCCGGAACACGATGCCGAAACGGTCAAGATCGTACCGGGCGGCACCGGCGTGCATCATCTCGACCGCGCAGCACGCCAGCCCGAAGGTCATCGGCCAGAGCGACCCGGTACGCGCCCAGTTGATCAGCTTGTCGGCCGAGGTGGTGACGAAACCTTTCTCGAGAACGCCTTCTATTCCCATTCCAGGGCCCCCTTCTTCCACTCGTAGATGAAGCCGATCACCAGGATCACCAGGAACAGCGCCATCGCCAGCAGACCGAACAGCCCGATGTCGCCGAGTGCCACTGCCCAGGGGAAGAGAAACGCAATCTCCAGATCGAAGATGATGAACAGGATCGCGACCAGGTAGAAGCGCACGTCGAACTTCAGCCGCGAGTCCTCGAAAGCCTCGAAGCCGCATTCGTACGGGGAATCCTTCGCCGCGTCCGGCTTACGCGGACCGATCGCCATGCCCAGGGCGAGCGGCACCAGACCTGCCACGGCCCCAACCACGAGGAAGATCAGTATCGGCAGGTAGCCTTCCAGCATTCTCTTCTCCCGAACGCAGCCCGGGGGCAGGTTCTTCTGTGCGGGCGCGGATCGGACGCGTCGCGCGAGGCGTATGTGCTGGGTGAGATCCGGTGCGTCCGGCGCCCTGTAGGGGCGCGGCCGCTCCCACCGGGCTGGCAGTCTAGGGGAAGCCCGGAAACGGTGTCAAGTGACCAATAACACCTTAAGGTATTGATATTAAAGCCTTAGAAGAACCGGACCCGCCTGCCCTGGCCGACCGACTCCGGTACTCATGATTGGTGCAGATGGTGGGACTCGAACCCACACGGCTTGCGCCACTACCCCCTCAAGATAGCGTGTCTACCAATTCCACCACATCTGCGTGCGCTGTATCGAGCGTCGATCGGGATGCCCCGTGGTGCCGCCACCCGCTACCGGGCCTAGTCGGGGATGTCGCTCGGGCGGCCCGGGACCGGGTCCAGCGGCAGCGATTCGTCAAGCACCTCTTCCTGCGCCGCCTGCTCCCGCATCTGCTCGATCAGGCTGCGCGTCTCGGGCTCCGAAGCCGCAAGGTAGGCGAGCGACAGGCTGTTCACGAAGAATACCACTGCCAGGATTGCGGTGGAACGGCTGAGGAAATTGGCCGACCCCCGCGCCCCGAATACTGTCGCCGAGGCGCCGCTGCCGAACGCCGCACCGGCGTCCGCCCCCTTGCCGTGCTGCATCAGCACCAGCGCGATCAGCGCCACTGCCACCAGCACCTGCACCACCAGAAGAATGCCGTAGATCATAGGGCTCCCTAGCCTCGCGCGGCGCCGGCCGCGTCGACGATCGCAACGAACGAGCGGGCGTCCAGCGAAGCGCCGCCGATCAAGCCGCCGTCGATATCCGGCAGCGCGAACAAGCCCGCCGCGTTGTCGGCCTTCACACTGCCACCGTACAGGATGCGCAGACCGGCAGCCACCGCGGAATCCCTTGCCGCGACCCGTGCGCGGATGAGCCCATGCACCTCTGCCGCCTGATCCGGCGTAGCCGTAAGCCCGGTACCGATGGCCCAGACCGGCTCGTAGGCCACCACGCTCCGCTCGAACGCGGCCACGCCGGCCAGATCCAGCACCGCGTCCAGCTGCTCGGCGACCACGGCATCGGTGCGCCCGGCCTCGCGGTCGGACAACTGCTCGCCGACACAGAGGATCGGTACCAGACCCGCGGCCTGCGCGGCAATGAACTTGCGCGCGACCCAGGCGCTGTCCTCGCCCTGCCGGGCCCGACGCTCGGAATGGCCGACGATCACGTACTCGCAGCCGACTTCCTTCAGCATGCTGGCCGCGATCTCGCCGGTGTAGGCACCCGCAGTCTCGTCGGAACAGTCCTGGCCGCCCACCGCAATCGGGCCGCCGTGCAGCTGGTCCACCACGTCCGGCAGATACACCGCGGGCGGACACACCGCGACATCGACCCGATCGCCGCCTGGAATGGCCTGTTTCAGCGCAGACAGGAGCTCCCGGTTCGACGTCACCGACCCGTTCATCTTCCAGTTCCCTGCGACCAGAGCCTTGCGCATGCCACCAACCTTGCTGAAGCGTGAATAAGCCGCGGAATGTTACCGGCCGGACGGACTCAAAGCAACCGGCCCCGTAGCGAGCGCTTCGCGAATGGCACTCGAAATGCGCTCGGCGGCGGCGACGATCTGCCCGTTGTCCCGGCCCTCCACCATCACCCGCACCAGCGGTTCAGTGCCCGAGGGACGCAGCAGCACGCGGCCGTTCTGCGCCAGCTCCGCCAGCACCTCGTCCACCGCCGCGCGCACCGGTGGCGCTCCCAGCACCCCGGTGGCGGACCCTTCGACCGGCACGTTGACCAGCACCTGGGGCAGTTTCTGAACGACCCGGCGCAACTCGGACAGGGGCCGGCCGGTCCGGTGGATCAGGTGGGCGATGCGCAGCGCCGCCACGGTGCCGTCCCCGGTCGTGGTATGGCCCAGGCAGACGATGTGGCCGGAACCCTCGCCACCCAGCTGCCAGCCGTGGCGGCGCAGTTCCTCGAGCACGTAGCGGTCCCCCACCCGCGCGCGGACGAACGGAATACCCGCAGCACCCAGTGCCAGCTCCAGCCCCAGGTTGGACATCTGTGTCCCCACCACACCCCCATTGAAGCCGCCGTTCCCCGGATCCGTCAGCGCCAGGATTCCCAGGATCTCGTCCCCGTCGACGATCTCTCCCCGCTCGTCGGCGAGGATCACGCGATCGCCATCGCCATCCAGCGCGATCCCGAGATCGGCACCGGCGGCGAGCACCTGCTGGCACAGTGCCTCCGGGTAGAGCGCGCCGCACTCGGCATTGATGTTGTAACCGTCGGGGCGGGTTCCGAGGGTATCGACGTCGGCGCCGAGTTCAGCGAACACCTGCGGGGTCACGTTGTAGGTCGCGCCATGCGCACAGTCGACCACGACCCGCAGTCCGCGCAATTGCGAGCGCGCCGGAATCGCGCTCTTGCAGAACTCGATGTACCGGCCCGCCGCATCCTTGATGCGTTCCGCCTTGCCGAGGTTGCGCGAATCGAGCTCGCCCAGCGGGCGTTCCAGACGCTCCTCGATCGCCTGTTCCAACGCATCCGGCAACTTGTCACCCTCGGGTGTAAAGAACTTGAAGCCGTTGTCGTCGTACGGGTTGTGCGACGCGCTGATCACCACTCCCGCCGCGGCACGAAAGGTCCGCGTCAGGTACGCCACCGCGGGAGTCGGCATCGGGCCCAGCAACGCGATGTCGGTCCCGGCCGCCGACAGCCCCGCCTCGAGCGCGGACTCAAACATGTAGCCGGAGACGCGCGTGTCCTTGCCAATCAGCACGGGGCCGGAACTCTGCTGCCCCAGCACCTCCCCGACCGCATAACCCAGGCGCAGCGCAAAGTCCGGCGTCATCGGCCAGCGCCCGGTGCGACCGCGAATCCCGTCGGTCCCGAAGTATTTCCCCATATGTCATCGCTCCCCTGTAGTCGGCCGGCCCATCGTCCGGCCCAGTGCCACCTGCACCGCGAGCGCGTCCGCGGTCGCCGCTACATCGTGCACCCTCACGATCTGGGCGCCGTATCCGGCTGCCAGCGCCGCGGCCACCGCGCTGCCCATGATTCGCCCCCCGACCGGGCGCCCCCCGAGAATAGCCCCGAGCATCGACTTGCGCGAGACGCCCACGAGCACGGGATATCCCAGTGACATCAGTTCCGGAAGCCCGCGGAACAGCGCCACGTTGTGCTCCAGCGTCTTGCCGAATCCGAACCCCGGATCGAGCACGATCCGGCTGGCCGGCACGCCGGTTCCGCGCAGCGTTGACGCCCGTTCCGCCAGGAACGCGCGCACCTCGCCCACGACGTCATGATAACGGGGCTCCCGCTGCATCGAGCGGGGCGTGCCCTGCATGTGCATCACGCAGATCGCTGCCCCGCTCTCCGCGGCCGCCGGCAACGCACCGGGCGCGCGCAGACCGTTCACGTCGTTGATCAGGCCAGCGCCGGCCGCGACCGCGGAACGCATCACCTCGGGCTTGCTGGTGTCGATCGACAGCGGCACGGCGAGCTCCGCACGCAGCGCGGTCAGTACCGGGATCACGCGCCGGAGTTCTTCCTCGACCGATACCGGCTCCGAACCGGGGCGGGTGGACTCGCCGCCGACGTCGATGATGTCCGCGCCGGCGTCGACCATCGCCCGCGCATGCGCCACCGCGGTCTCCGGCTCATGGAAACGGCCTCCGTCCGAGAACGAGTCCGGCGTCACGTTCAGCACGCCCATGATCCGGGGGCGATCGAGACACAGCGGCCTTCCGGCACAGTCCAGGGTCAGCAGATCAGGCATCGCCCGATGGTAATGGAACCGCAACCAAAAAGGACCACCCGGGTTGAACCCGGGTGGTCCTGGTGCCCGCAGCGCACGCCTCAGGGCTGCGGGGCGGGTCCCCCAACCACGCCGGTGTCGGGCCGTTTGCCCGGTGCTGTCTCGGGTGACGACGGGCCCGAGTCCGAATCCGGTCGGCCGGCGGGTTCGTCTTCCTTCCAGTCGCTCGGCGGGCGCGGCGTTCGCCCTTCCATGATGTCCGTGATCTGGGGCTCGTCGATGGTCTCGTACTTCACCAGCGCCTGGGCCATCGCGTGAAGCTTGTCCAAGTTGCCGGTCAGGATCTTCTGCGCCCGCTCGTAGCTGCTGTCGATGATCCTGCGCACCTCCTCGTCGATCGCATGCGCGGTCTCGTCGGACATGTGCTTGGTCTGCGTCACCTGGCGGCCGAGGAAGACCTCGTTCTCGTCCTCGCTGTAGGTCAACGGCCCCAGGCGATCGGAAAGGCCCCACTTGGTGACCATGTTGCGCGCGATGATCGTCGCCCGCTCGATGTCGTTGGAAGCGCCGGTCGTGACCCGGTCCACGCCGAAGATCAGCTCCTCGGCGATACGCCCGCCGAACAGACTCGCAATCTGGCTCTCCAGCCGCGTCTTCGAGTGACTGTAGCGGTCCTCTTCGGGCAGGAACATGGTCACCCCGAGGGCGCGCCCACGGGGGATGATGCTCACCTTGTACACCGGGTCGTGCTCGGGCACCGTCCGACCGACGATCGCATGTCCGGCCTCGTGGTAGGCGGTCAGCTTCTTCTCGTCCTCGCTCATCACCATCGACCGGCGCTCGGCGCCCATCATGATCTTGTCCTTCGCCCGCTCGAAATCGGACATGTCGACCGTGCGCTTGCCGGCACGGGCCGCGAACAACGCCGCCTCGTTCACCAGGTTTGCGAGATCCGCGCCGGAAAAACCGGGGGTACCGCGCGCAATCACCGTCGGGCGAACGTCGTCGGACAGCGGCACCTTGCGCATGTGCACCTTCAGGATCTGCTCGCGGCCGCGCACGTCCGGCGGAGGCACCACGACCTGCCGGTCGAATCGGCCCGGGCGCAGCAGCGCCGGGTCGAGCACGTCCGGGCGGTTGGTCGCAGCGATCACGATCACGCCCTCGTTGCCCTCGAAGCCGTCCATCTCGACCAATAGCTGGTTCAGCGTCTGCTCGCGCTCGTCGTGGCCGCCGCCGAGGCCGGCACCGCGATGGCGGCCCACCGCGTCGATCTCGTCGATGAAGATGATGCACGGGGCATGCTTCTTCGCGGTGTCGAACATGTCGCGCACCCGCGAGGCCCCGACGCCGACGAACATCTCGACGAAGTCGGAACCCGAGATGGTGAAGAACGGCACCTTGGCCTCGCCGGCGATCGCCTTGGCGAGCAGCGTCTTGCCGGTACCGGGCGAGCCCACCATCAGCACGCCACGCGGGATCTTGCCACCGAGCTTCTGGAACTTCGACGGATCACGCAGGAAGTCGACGAGTTCGGAGACTTCGTCCTTCGCCTCGTCACAGCCCGCCACGTCGGCGAAGGTGACCTTGACCTGATCTTCCGACATCATCTTGGCCTTGCTCTTGCCAAACGACATCGCGCCGCGCCCGCCGGCACCGCCACCCTGCATCTGGCGCATGAAGTAGATCCAGACCGCGATCAGCAGCAGCATCGGGAACCAGCTGATCAGGACGTCCATCAGCACCGAACGCCGCTGCGGTTCCTGCGCACGGATCTCGACGTTGTTCGCGAGCAGGTCACCGATCAGGCCGGGATCGTTGGGGCTCTCGGTGCGGAACGATCGTCCATCGATGGTCGTCCCCCGGATCGTGTTGCCCTCAATCGTCACGCTCTCGATCCGCCCCCCCTTCACGTCGCTGATGAACGACGAATAGGTCATCGCGCGGGTTTCCTGCTGCGGTTGCGGGCTGAAGTTGTTGAACACGGACATCAGCACGACCGCGATCACCGCCCAGATCACCAGGTTCTTTACCAGGCCATTCAAAATGCCACCTCGAAATCGCTGAGTTCGCTGATGCGAACGTTACACATCCCGCAGCTCCCGCGCCAATACATACACTTCCCGTGACCGTGGGCGCGACGCCTGGGGCTTGCGCACCGCCACGCGGCGGAACCGCAGGCGAAGCTCGCGCAGGTATTCGTCGGAACCCTGCCCCTGAAACAGTTTGACGAGAAAAGCACCATTCGGTTTCAGCACACGGAGCGCGAGGTCGAGCGCCAGTTCACAGAGGTGGATGGCGCGCGGCTGGTCGACCGCATCCGTACCCGAGAGATTGGGGGCCATGTCGGAAAGTACAAGGTCTGCGCGTTCGTCACCGAGCGCCGCAAGAATCCCCTCCAGCACCGCCTGTTCGCGGAAGTCGCCGGTCACGATGTCGACCCCGGGAATCGGATCCATGGACAGGATATCCGAGGCCACCACGCGGCCGGTGGGCCCGACCCGGTCCGCCGCGTACTGGCTCCACCCCCCCGGGGCGGCACCCAGGTCGACGACCCGCAGGCCCCGGCGCAGCAGGCGCTCGCGCCGGTCGATCTCCTCGAGCTTGAAGACCGCGCGCGAGCGATACCCCTCCTGCTGGGCGCGCGTAACGAACCGGTCGTCAAAATGTTCCTTCAGCCAACGCTGGCTGGACTTGCTGCGTTTCGGCATCGTGCCCCTTTCGGACCCGCGCGACAGCCATGCTACACTGCGCGCAATTCCAAGCGGTATCCTCTCGAGAAGTGAATCTGACCGAACCGCAGCGGCGGCTGCTCCGCAGCCTGGCGCACCCGCGCAAACCCGTCGTGACCATCGGCCGCAACGGCCTCACCGACGCGGTGCTGGCCGAGCTGGAGCAGGCGCTGGACCACCATGAACTGGTCAAGGTAAAGGTCAATATCGGCGACCGCGAGGGCCGCAACGCCACCGTCACCACCCTCTGCGACCGGACCGGCGCCGACCTGGTGCAGCGTGTGGGATTCGTGGCCACACTGTTCCGGCGCAATGCCGAACACCCGGTGATCAGCCTCGGCCCGCCGGTCAGTTGACGTAACGGACTTCCAGGATCTCGTACTCCAGCGCCCCCCCCGGGGCGTTCACCGTCACCAAGTCTCCCTCCTCGCGCCCGATCAGCGCGCGCGCGATCGGCGAACTCACCGAAATCATCCCCTGCTTGATATCGGCCTCGTCGTCGCCGACGATCCGATACGTTGCAGGCGTACCGTCTTCGGTGCCCTCCAGCAGCACGGTCACGCCGAACACGACCTTCCCGGTTTTCGGCAACGCAGTGACGTCAATGACCTGGGCATGCGACAGCTTACCCTCGATCTCGCGGATACGCCCCTCGATGAAGCTCTGCTGTTCGCGAGCGGCGTGGTACTCGGCGTTCTCCTTCAGATCTCCATGGGCGCGTGCCTCCGCGATCGCGTTCACGACCCGGGGGCGCTCCACGGTCTTCAGGCGGCGCAGTTCTTCCTTCAGCTTTTCCGCCCCGGTGACGGTCAGTGGCGTCTTGCTCATGCCTCACTCCTTCCCCGCAGGGCCTCCTCGTGCAGATCCTGCAGTCGAAACACGTTCTCGAATTCCAGGTGATCCAGCGCCTGCACCGTCGCGAGCGCGCCGGCGATCGTGGTCGTGTAACTGACCTTGTGCATCAGTGCTTCGCGCCGGATCGTGAACGAATCGGCGGTCGCCTGCTTGCCCTCGACCGTGTTCACGATGAAGCTGACCTCGTCGTTCTTGATCATGTCGACGATGTGCGGGCGGCCCTCGGTGACCTTGTTCACCACGGTCACCCCAACCCCCTGCTCCTGCAGGAAGGCCGCGGTGCCCCGGGTCGCCAGCACGTCGAAGCCCAGCTCGACCAGCCGCCGGCCGACCTTCGCCAACGCGGGATTTTTGTCGATGTCGCGCACCGACACAAACGCCTTCCCACGCGCCGGCAGGCGCACCCCGGCGCCGAGCTGGCTCTTCGCGAAAGCCTCGGCAAAGCTGCGGCCGACCCCCATCACCTCGCCGGTGGATTTCATTTCCGGGCCCAGGATCGGGTCCACGCCCGGGAACTTGGCGAACGGGAACACCGCCTCCTTCACCGCATAGTAGTCGGGGCGCACCGGCGCATGCAGATTCTGCCCCTTCAGGCTCTGACCCACCATGCAGCGGGCCGCGATCTTGGCCAGCGGCAGACCGACCACCTTGGATACGAACGGTACCGTGCGTGACGCGCGCGGATTCACCTCCAGCACGAAGATGCTCTCGCCCTGGATCGCGAACTGGGTATTCATCAGGCCAACGACCTTCAGCCCCAGCGCCATCCGGCGCACCTGTTCGACCATCTCGTCCTGCAGCCGGTCGGACAGCGAGAACGGTGGCAGCGAACAGGCGGAGTCGCCGGAATGGACTCCGGCCTGTTCGATATGTTCCATGATCCCGCCGATGAACACGTCCTGGCCGTCGCAGATCGCGTCGACGTCGACCTCGATCGCGTCGTCGAGAAAGCGGTCGAGCAGCACCGGGGCATCGTTGGACACCGACACCGCATCGCGCATGTAGCGTTTCAGATCGTCCTCGTCGCGCACGATCTCCATCGCGCGCCCGCCGAGCACGTAGGACGGCCTTACTACCAGCGGGTAGCCGATTTCGGCGGCAAGCTTCTCGGCCTCGTCCTCGCTGCGCGCAGTGCGGTTCGGCGGCTGACGCAGGTCGAGCTTCTGCAGCAGGTGCTGGAAGCGCTCGCGGTCCTCGGCCAGATCGATCGAGTCCGGCGAGGTGCCGATGATCGGCACGCCGGCCGCCTCGAGGTCGCGCGCGAGCTTCAGCGGCGTCTGGCCACCGTACTGCACGATCACGCCCTTCGGTTGTTCGACCGCGACGATCTCGAGCACGTCCTCCAGCGTCAGCGGCTCGAAGTACAGCCGGTCGGAGGTGTCGTAGTCGGTCGAGACCGTCTCGGGGTTGCAGTTGACCATGATCGTCTCGTAGCCGTCCTCGCGCATCGCGAGCGCGGCGTGCACACAGCAATAGTCGAACTCGATGCCCTGCCCGATCCGGTTCGGGCCGCCGCCGAGTACCATGATCTTCTCGCGGTCACTGGGCTCGGCTTCGCTCTCGTCCTCGTAGGTCGAATACATGTACGCGGTGGTCGTCGCGAATTCCGCGGCACAGGTGTCCACGCGCTTGTACACCGGGTGCACGCGTAGCGCCTGGCGCTGCTTGCGCACCGCCTTCTCGGTCTCGTTCAGCAGTTTCGCCAGGCGCCGGTCGGAGAAACCGCGGCGCTTCAGGTCGAACAGCTCGGCGGCGCTCAGGTCGTTCAGGAAACGGTCGCGCACGCCGCGCTCGATCTCGATCAGCTGGTGGATCTGGGCCAGGAACCAGCGGTCGATCGCGGTGAGTCCGAACACGTCCTCGATGCTGAGACCGGCGCGGAACCCGTCGGCGACGTTGAAGATGCGCTCCGGCCCGGGGTTCCCCAGCAACGTGCGCAGCCGCTCGGTGACGTCATCGGCATTCAGGTCGACCTTCTCGTCGAGGCCGTCCGCGCCGGTTTCCAGGCCGCGCAGCGCCTTCTGCAGCGATTCCTGGAAGGTGCGGCCGATCGCCATCACCTCGCCGACCGATTTCATCTGTGTGGTCAGCCGGGCCTGCGCCTGCGGGAACTTCTCGAAGGTGAAGCGCGGGATCTTGGTGACGACATAGTCGATCGATGGCTCGAACGACGCCGGGGTCAGACCGCCGGTGATGTCGTTGCGCAGTTCGTCCAGCGTGTAGCCGACCGCGAGCTTCGCCGCCACTTTCGCGATCGGGAAACCGGTCGCCTTTGACGCCAGCGCCGAGGAGCGCGAGACGCGCGGGTTCATCTCGATCACGATCAGTCGGCCGTCGTCGGGATTCACCGCGAACTGGACGTTGGAACCGCCGGTCTCGACGCCGATCTTGCGCAGCACCGCGATCGACGCGTTGCGCAGAATCTGGTATTCCTTGTCGGTGAGCGTCTGCGCCGGGGCCACGGTAATCGAATCACCGGTGTGCACGCCCATTGGGTCGAGGTTCTCGATCGAGCAGATGATGATGCAGTTGTCCGCCTTGTCACGGACGACCTCCATCTCGAACTCCTTCCAGCCCAGCACCGACTCCTCGAGCAGCACCTCGTTGGTCGGCGACAGGTCGAGACCGCCCTTCACGATCTCCTCGAATTCCTCGCGGTTGTAGGCAATGCCACCGCCGGAGCCGCCGAGCGTGAACGATGGCCGGATGATCACCGGGAAGCCGATCTCGGGCTGCACCTTCTGCGCCTCGTCCCAGGTGTTGGCGATAAAGGCCGTCGGCGTCGCGAGCCCGATCTCGGTCATCGCCTCGCGGAAGCGCTCGCGGTCCTCCGCCATGTCGATCGCGTCCTCGTTCGCCCCGATCATCTCCACGCCGTATTTCTTGAGCACGCCTTCGCGCGCAAGGTCGAGCGCGCAGTTCAGCGCGGTCTGCCCGCCCATCGTCGGCAGCAGCGCATCCGGCCGTTCCTTCTCGATCACTCGGGCGACCACGCGCCAGTCGACCGGCTCGATGTACACCGCGTCGGCCGTTTCCGGGTCGGTCATGATCGTGGCCGGGTTGGAGTTCACCAGGATCACCCGGAAACCCTCCTCGCGCAGTGCCTTGCAGGCCTGCGCCCCGGAGTAGTCGAACTCGCAGGCCTGGCCGATCACGATCGGACCGGCGCCGAGGATCAGCACGCTCTGGATGTCGGTACGCTTGGGCATGACGGGGCAACTCCGGGGGTCGGATTCGGGTCGGGCTTTCCGGGCGGGGTCAATCCCGCGCGGCGCGCATCGCGGCAATGAACTCGTCGAAGCCGGGGGCGACGTCGTGGGGACCCGGGCTCGCCTCGGGATGCCCCTGAAAGCCGAACGCCGGACAATCGGTGCGGGCGATCCCCTGCAACGAACCATCGAACAGCGAGCGGTGCGTGGCCACCAGAGTGCCGGGGAGGTTGGCCTCGTCCACCGCGAAACCATGGTTCTGGCTGGAAATCATCACCTTGCGGCTGCGCAGATCCTGGATCGGATGGTTTGCACCGTGGTGGCCGAATTTCATCTTCACCGTCCGCGCTCCACTTGCGAGTCCGAGCAGCTGGTGCCCGAGACAAATGCCGAACACGGGACGCCGCTTCTCGCAAAACCGGCGAATGCTCTCGATCGCGTAGGCACAGGGCTCCGGGTCACCCGGTCCGTTCGACAGGAAGATCCCGTCGGGCTCCAGCGCCAGCGCGTCCTCGGCCGGAGTCTCTGCGGGCACCACGGTCACACGGCAACCGCGGCCGACCAGCATGCGCAGAATGTTGTGCTTGATGCCAAAGTCGTACGCGACCACGTGAAACTCGGCCTCGTCGGGCTTCAGTCGCGGCGGTGGGCCATCGAGTCTCCAGGGGCCATCCAGCCACTCATAGCGGTTCGCGGTGCTGACCTCGCGCGCGAGATCCATGCCCTTGATGCCCGGGAACGCCCGGGCTTGCTCCAGCGCCCGTTCGGCATCGACCTCGCCGCCCTGCAGGCAGCCGTTCTGGGCTCCCTTCTCGCGCAGGATCCGGGTCAGCCGGCGGGTATCGATGCCCGCGATGGCCACCACGCCGTGGCGCATCAGGTAGTCCGGTAGCGACTCGCGGCTGCGCCAATTGCTGACCAGCGGCGGCACGTCGCGCACGATCAGCCCGGCCGCGTGTACGCGGGTGGACTCGTCGTCCTCGGACGTGGTGCCGACGTTGCCGATGTGCGGGTAGGTCAGCGTCACGATCTGGCGGGCATAGGAAGGATCGGTCAGGATCTCTTGGTAGCCGGTCATCGCGGTATTGAACACGACCTCGCCGACCGTCTCGCCGACCGCCCCCACCGACTGGCCATGGAACACGGTTCCGTCTTCGAGGACGAGCACAGCTGGCGCGGACACGGCAACCTCCAGGGACTGGCCTGAGCGGGGCCCGCCGCCGGGATACGGCGCCGGGCGGATGCATCATCGGGATGCGTTCAGTGTACGCGAGCCCAGAAACGCGGTCCAACCACCCGCCCCGTGGACACGGCGGCGGTCAGGGGGCCTCCGGAAACAGACCGACGTAGGGCGCCCCCACCCGCGGCTCGGCCATCATCGACGCCACCGCCTCGCGCCAGGCATGGTAGTGGGGGGTTTCCTTGTGTGCCCGGGCATCGGCCTCGGTCGCATAGGCCTCGTACAGCACGAAACGCGTCGGATCTGCGGCATCGCGGAGCACGTCGAAGCGGCGGTTGCCGGGTTCGCGCGTGGACGCAAGGTGGTTCTCGCGCGTCGCCGCGATAAAGGCGTCGGCATGTTCCGGCTTCACATGAACGTGGACGAGGGTGACGTGCATCGGGGCTCTCCTTAATCCAGTCTCCAGCGGGATCGCGGCACCACGGGCGAGCCGGGCGTCTGTGTCAGCGCAGGCCCAGAACGTCCTGCATATCGTAGAAGCCGGGCGGCTGTGCATCGAGCCACACCGCCGCACGCACCGCACCCGAGGCAAAGGTCAGCCGACTGCTGGCACGATGGGTGATTTCCACGCGCTCGCCATCGGTGGCGAACAGCGTCGTGTGCTCGCCGACGATGTCGCCCGCGCGGACCGTGGCGAACCCGATCGTGCGCCGGTCGCGGGCACCGGTATAACCCTCGCGCCCATACACGGCATCGGTCTCCAGGTCCCGTCCGAGCGTGTCCGCGACGACGCGCCCCAGACGCAGCGCGGTACCGGAGGGTGCGTCCACCTTGTGCCGATGGTGAGCTTCGATGATCTCGATGTCCACCGAATCGCCGAGGACCCTCGCGGCCAGCTCCACCAGCTTGAAGGTCAGGTTCACGCCGACACTCATGTTCGGCGCGAACACCACCGGAACGGCCTTTGCGGCGTTCTCCAGGTGTGCCTGCTGGCTCGCCGAAAGACCCGTGGTGCCGACCACCAGGCGTTTGCCATGGGCCCGGCACAGCGCCGCGTGGGCCACGGTGGCCTCGGGTTGCGTGAAGTCGATCAGCACATCGAAGGCGTCGAGCACGGAGGCCAGATCCGACACCACCCGCACCGCCATGTCCTGCGCGGTCGGCGGCTGCCCCAGAAGCGGGCTCCCCGCCCGCTCGCTCGCGGCGCCCAGCTGCGCCTCGGGGTGTTCCATCACCGCCTGCGACAGCGCCTGGCCCATCCGCCCACCCACACCCGCGATCGCGATCCGCGTCATTGCCGTCTCCCTGTCCGTCGTACCATTGAAGGCGCGCCCAAGGGTAACGTGAAAACGGGGGCGCTGGCATATCCGGTGCCGATTCGAATCCAGGGTCAACGGCGCAGCCGTGGACGCGCCAGCCCCGACCCCACACCCCGAGATTGCTCGTGGATTCCGCACCGTAGCCAATCCGTCACGGGAACCCACCAGCCGCACCGGGCCGGCGCATGGCAGCATGAGCTTCGCCTGCGCCGTCGATCGCGACCGGCCGCGCCCGGCGTCCGGGCGAACCCGTCTGCGGCTCACCGTGTCCCGGTGCGCAGCATTCCCGCCACGGCCACCAGCGCGCCGGCAGCCGCCAGCAGCGCCGCGAACACGAATACCGAGGCGTGACCGACTCCGTCCCAGAGATAGCCGCTGCCGAGGGCGCCGATGCCACCGCCCAGCCCGAAGCTGAGCGACGAGTAGAGCGCCTGGCCGCGGCCCTGCAACCGCCCGGGGAAGTAGACATGGATCAGCGAGATCGCCGCCGCATGGTAGACGCCATAGCTGGCCGCATGCAGCAACTGGATGAACAACAGGGCCGAAAGAGTCTCCGGCACGAGGGCCAGCAACCACCAGCGCAGCGTGGCCAGCAGCAAAGCCAGCGTGATCAGGATCCAGGCGCCGAAACGCAGGATCAGGCGCGGCATCACCAGGAACAGCAGGACCTCGGCAGCCACGCCGAGCGCCCACAACTGCCCGGCCACCGCACGACTGAATCCCTGGCCCTCGACGTACAGGGTAAAGAACGCGTAGTACGGGCCGTGACTGGCCTGCATGAAGAAGCAGGCCGCAAGGAGCGCGATCACCTCGGGCCGCCGCAGCACCGAGGCCAGCGGCCGCGTGCCGTCGCCGGAGCGATCGACCTCGATCGGCTCGTGCACCTGCAGCGAGGCCAGGTACAGGCCGGCTAGCAGCGCCAGCACCATCCAGGGCAGCCAGCCAACTGCGATCCGGCCGAGCAGCCAGCCGAGCGCCGCCACCGCGACGATGAACCCGACCGACCCCCAGAGGCGCACCAGCGCGTAGCGATGGCTGTCGCGCCCCAGTGCCCGCAGCGTGACCGCCTCGAACTGTGGCAGGATCGCGTTCCAGAAAAAGCTGAACCCGGCCATCACCGCCGCCAGCCACCAGTACCCGGAGTGGAGGAGCACGCCGGCGAAGCCGAACAGCGCCGCAAGCGCGCCCCAGCGGATGATCGGCATGCGCACGCCGGACCGGTCGGCGAGCCAGCCCCAGACATTCGGCGCGACGATTTTCGTGGCCAGCACGATCGCCATCAGTTCGCCGATCTGCGCCCCGGTGAACCCCTGTTCCGCGAGATAGGGGCCCCAGTAGGGCATGAACGCCCCGATGCTGGCGAAATAGAAGAAATAAAAGCTGGAAAGGCGGACGTGCTGGCTCAAGGGTTCAACCAGATTCGGACGGCACGGTGCGCGCAAGCCCATCGGCCATTTGGACGGTCATGGGCCGGGAGCGCAGCGACGCCGGCCGGGCCGCCCGCCGTCAGTTCAGGGATTCAGGAATCCCCCGCGTCCGGAGCACCATTCGCGAGCACCTCGGTGTAGGCGGGGATGCCGGTGCGGACATCGGTATTCTGGGCGCGATGGCGCAGCGCATGGTCCATCAGCACCAGCGCCAGCATGGCCTCGGCGATCGGCGTCGCGCGAATGCCGACGCAGGGATCGTGCCGACCCTTGGTCACGACCTCCACTGCTTCCCCGGAGGTGTTCACCGTGCTCCCCGGCAGACGGATGCTCGACGTCGGCTTCAGCGCGATGCTCACACGGATCGCCTGCCCGGACGAGATCCCGCCCAACACACCGCCGGAGTGGTTGCTCAGGAAACCCGCTGGCGTCATTTCGTCGCGGTGCTCGGTCCCGCGCTGCGCGACCACCGCGAAGCCATCGCCGATCTCCACGCCCTTCACCGCGTTGATGCTCATCATCGCGTGGGCGATGTCGGCATCGAGCCGGTCGAAGATCGGTTCGCCCCAGCCGGGCGGTACGCCGCGCGCCTCGACGTCGACCCGCGCACCCACGGAATCGCCGGACTTGCGCAGCCCATCCATGTACTCCTCGAGCTCCGGCACGCGGGCGAGGTCTGGCGCGAAGAAGGGGTTCGAATCGATCGCCGACGGATCCCGAAATTCGATCGGGATCGGACCCAGCTGCGACAGCCAGCCCCGAATCTCCACGCCGTAGCGCTGCTGCAGATAGCGTTTCGCGATGCCACCGGCCGCGACGCGCAGCGCGGTCTCGCGGGCCGAGCTGCGACCGCCACCGCGGTAGTCGCGCAGACCGTATTTCTGCTGGTAGGTGTAGTCCGCATGTCCGGGCCGGAACCGGTCCATGATCTCGCTGTAGTCCTTCGAACGCTGGTCGACGTTCTCGATCAGCAGGCCGATCGGTGCCCCGGTCGTCTGCCCTTCGAAGACCCCGGACAGGATGCGCACCCGGTCGGGCTCGCGGCGCTGGGTCGTATGCCGGGACTGCCCGGGTCGGCGCCGGTCCAGGTCGTGCTGCAGGTCACCCTCGGTCAGCGGCAGGCCTGGCGGGCAGCCGTCGACGATGGCTCCAAGCGCCGGCCCGTGGCTCTCGCCGAAGCCGGTGACGACGAACAGTTTTCCAAAGCTATTTCCAGACATCCGCGTAGTGTAGCCCGAGCGCGCGCGCGAGGGTATCGACGCACGGGATGTGGCGTACCTGCGCCCCGTCCAATTCCTCCGGCGCCGGCCGGTTTCACTTCGCCCACCCAACACCCAAAGGGCACACCGTCGCCGGCGGCGTGCAAATGCCCGGCCGGCCACCCTACCTGGCCAGTGCCTCGGATTCGTCATCCGACAGCGCCGACCTGGATCGCGCACGGGCTTCGTCCGAAGCCCGTGCAGCTTCCGACACAATGGGATCGAACCCCACGGCATCGGCAGGAGCGCTATAGTCCCTGTTGCCAGAACCCGGGCGAAGGCGGCCGAACCCGATCGGAGGGGACCATGACCACAGCCACGCCGAAGCGTATTACGCCCCACGAAGCCTTCGAACGGCTGCAGAGCAGGCCGCGCGACCTGCTGGTGGATATCCGTTCCACCATGGAGTACCTGTTCGTCGGGCACCCGGTCGGCGCGGTGCATATCCCCTGGATCGACGAGCCCGACTGGGTCGAGAACCCGCAGTTCGTGGCGCAGGTGCGCAAACTGCTGCTGGGCGGCGTCGGCGACGAGTCGGAGGACGCACCGGCCATCTACCTGATCTGCCGCAGCGGCAAACGATCGCTGGTGGCCGGCCAGGCGCTGATCACGGCCGGAATCGAGAACGTGTATTCTGTGGACGAGGGTTTCGAGGGCCCGCTGGATGCCGAACACCACCGGTCCACGGTCTCGGGCTGGCGTTTCCGGGGCCTGCCCTGGGAGCAATGCTGACCTCCGACCGCGGACGAGCGCCCGGCAACGCCCGTATCCTTCCGTATCCGTTGCTAGTAGGCGATGCGGAAAGTTCGCTGCCTATGGAGCACAGCCGGGCGCGCCGGAGCAAGGCGGGCAAGCTCAGGAATCGCCAACCCATTTCAAACTTGCCCAACGTAGCACCGGCGTGTCTCGCGAAGCGATCTGGCGATGAACGTTCCGCATGGCCCGCTACCGCCCCGCAGGCAGCTGGTCGTGGGTCAACAAGAAGACCCCCTCGCCGCCGCTTTCGAACTCCAGCCAGGTAAACGGCAGATCGGGAAACGCAGCCTCGAGCGCCGGCTGGCTGTTGCCTACCTCAACGATCAGCACACCACCCGGATTCAGGCGGGAACGGGCGCCAGCGAGGATGCGGCGGACGATATCGAGCCCGTCGGCCCCGGCGGCCAGGCCGAGCGCAGGCTCCTGCCGGTACTCGGCCGCGAGGGCCGCCATCTCCGCGGCATCGACATAGGGCGGGTTGGAAACGACCAGGTCGAAGCGGGCGCTTTCGTCGAGCCCGGAGAACACGTCGCTCTGCACGAGATGGGTGCGTGCCTCGAGCCCGTGCCGGCGCACATTCTCGCGCGCCACCGCCAGCGCGTCCCGGGACAGATCCGATAGCCAGACCTCGGCCCCGGGCAGGACCGCGGCGGTGGCCAACCCGATACAGCCACTGCCTGTGCACAAGTCCAGCACCCGACGCACACGGTCGGGCTCCAGCCATGGGCTGAATCCTGCGGCGATCAGTTCCGCGATCGGTGACCGCGGAACCAGCACGCGCTCGTCCACGTAGAACGGCATCCCCATGAACCAGGCCTCGCGCGTGATGTAGGCGGCGGGGCGGCGGCTGGTGACGCGTTCGCGCAGCACCGCTTCCACCCGCAGGCGCTCCGAACGCGTCAGCCGACTGTCCCACCAGGACTCCGGCAGATCCAATGGCAGCGCGAGGGAATGCAGAACCAGCCAGGCGGCCTCATCGAACGCGTTATCCGTGCCGTGCCCGAACTCCAGGCCCGCGGCCCGGAACTGGCTCGCGCCGAAACGGACGAAATCGCGAATGCTGCGTAGGTCTGCGGCGGAATCCATGGGAACGCTCATCGCGCGCGGCCACCTCTCCCGACCCTGAAAGAAGCGTAGGGCGGAAAAGGCCGAAGGCCGTCATCCGCCATTCCCACGCTGGGGTTGCCGCGGGCACCGTGGGTGCATTGGCGTATGGGGTGGACCGCTACGCTGGAATCTACACTGCAGGCGCGAGCCTCGCTCGCGACACCGCGTTGGGCTGGCCGCCAGCGCCAGGCGCGCCTGCGGCGCGTTCGCGTGCACGGCACGCTCCTACGGGGGGGCGCAGGCAGGGTCGCGACTTTCACACCAACTCCCATGCTCCCGGGCGTGAGGCACCCCGAAGGATGTGAACGGGCCACGGATGAACACGGAAACACATTGAAAAGGCTCTGAATATGCTTCATTTCTCGTGATTTCCGTGTTCTTCCGTGGCTGAATTTTCACGCTAACTTTCATGCCCTCGGCCGCGAGGCACCCCGAAGGATGAAAATACGATTATAAATCAGAGACATACGATTCTCGGGCGGCGGATTTTCACGTTAACAGCCATGCTTGGCGACTGCCGCCATACCTCGAAATGGCGAGCCACGGAATGCACGGAAACGCACTGACAACCTATGGAACTCATCACGCTTTCCGTGCTTTGCGTGTCTTTCCGTAGCCTGATTCTCACTTTGGCGGTCCTCCGCAACGGTTTGCGGAACCAGGTCATCGGCAGCCGTGCGGTCGGGCAAACCCCAGAGCCCTCGGCTGGCGCGCGCCGGCTGTGCCACACTCTACAACAATCCCGCGGCACAAATGCTCGATGCCCGGGAGGGTGAACCCGGCACGCTGGAAAACCGTGAGGCCCTGTCCATGCGCACCCGGCGCGGGCACAGCTTTGAGGCCGACATCGTTTTGACCGGGGCGATCATCGACGGCAACCCCTGCATCGTGGTGCACCTGGGAACCGCCGACGCTGGATCGGTGCTGGAACCACCGCCCGGCGCTCACCGGACACACGCGAAAGTCCGGCCGCCACCACCCGAGATCGGTGCGGACCCAGAGGAGGATGCGCTGGAGACGGTCCCGATCCTTGCACGACACCGAGGCCCGGCGACCGAACCCGACACCGGTCCGGAAGCGGTCCGGGAAGCGGTCCGGGAAGCGACGCCGGCCGAGAAAACAACAGAAGCGACGCCGATGCAGGAGCCCGCAACGACACGGGATCCTGAACCAGAGCCGGCGCCCCGGGATACCCCGCAGCCGGATCCTGCGCAAGCCATGGACGGGCAGGAAATCGCGCTCTCGTGGTCCTCGAACGCAGGGACAGGAACAGACACCCCCCCTCCCGCAGGGACAGGAACGGGCACCACCACTCCCGCAGTTTCCGGTGGTCAACACCAGGCCCGATGCGCTATCGTGTCTAGGCCCGGACCGGTGGTTCGCATGGCATTCCCCCTCACGAACCTGACCCGAGATGGCCACCCTCGACACCCTGCTCGCGCAATCGCTCCGGCTGTTGCCACATCACGCGATTTCCCGGTTTACCCATCGCGTCGCGCGCTGGGAGTCCTCCCGGATGCAGCCGCTGCTGCGGTTGTTCATCCGCCACTACGCCCTCGACATGTCGGAGGCACAGCCCTCCGACCCGGCAGCCTACCCCAGCTTCAACGCGCTGTTCACACGACCGCTGCGGCCGGAGGTTCGGCCGCTGGAGGGGGACGAACGCAGCATCGTCAGCCCCGCCGATGCGCGGGTCAGTGCGTTCGGTACCATCGAGGCCGGCCAGGTCTTCCAGGCCAAGGGGCACAGCTATACCGTCACCGAACTGTTCGGGGGCTTCGGCGATCTTGCCGAGCCGTTCGCACGCGGGCACTACCTGACGGTGTACCTCTCACCCCGCGACTACCACCGCGTGCACATGCCGCTGTCCGGACGGTTGACGACGATGCTGCACGTCCCGGGGCGGCTCTTCTCGGTGGCGCCGCGCATCGTCGCCAACACGCCACGCCTGTACGCCCGCAACGAACGGGTGGTCGCGTTCTTCGAGACCGAAAGCGGGCCCATGGCGCTGGCCCTGATCGGCGCGATCAACGTGGGTTCGATCGAGACCGTCTGGGCCGGGGAGATCACGCCCCCGGCAGGCCGGGCGATCCGTCGCATCGACTACAGCAACCAATACATCCGCCTCGAACGCGGGGCAGAAATGGGGCGTTTCAACCTCGGCTCGTCGGTGGTGGTGCTGCTGCCCGACACGCCAGTCCGGTTCGACCCGGTCCTGACTCCGGACTCCGAGGTGCGCATCCGTTCCGAGGTTGCACGCATCCTGGGCGGCTGAGCGCCTCGGTGCGCGCCGATATCCTCCTCCGTGGCGCGGGCGACCCGAACCTGCCCGGCAAGAAAATCCGCAGGCAGGCAGCCAGGCCTGCATGGGCGATCCGGGAGCGCCAACACGGCCGGACGCGTGCCGGTGGCAAACAGGCAAGGGGCATCCTGATTATCGCGGAAGCTCCGCAAATTGGAACGGGCCGTCATCGAAACCACCGTCATCGCGAGGAGCGAAGCCTTGAGCCGCGAGCGCAGCGTGGCGGGACGTGGCGATCCAAACGGCGTTAGCCCTCCCCACGCCGCCTGGATTATTCGCTGCGCTCACCCTGCGGGCCAGCCTTCGGCTGTTCAATGCGCTGCGCGCATTAGTGCCGCGCTACGCTCGCAATGACGAGCGACCGACGCAGAACGGCGTCGCACTCGCTGCGGAGGTTTCGTGATAATCAGGAGGGGCACTGTTCAAACTCCTCAGGCGCGCCCCCAGGGGAAATCGATCACGCCGGTGATGTCATCGACGTCGAGCAGGCGCATCAGCAGGCGATCGATTCCAAGAGCCACCCCCGAGCAGTCCGGTAGCCCCGACTGCATGGCCTGGGCGAAGTATTCATCGGCCTCCGGAATCGGCTGCTCCTGCCGCTCCCGGCGCGCGCGATCGGCCTCCCGCCGCTTCAGAAAGACCGCCGGATCGGTCAGCTCGTGAAATCCGTTCGCCAGCTCCAGATCGCCCCAGTACAGTTCAAACCGACTCGCGTACCCGACCGCGCGTGGGTTGGAGCGGGCCAGGATTGCCTGGCTCTCCGGGTAGTCGACGATGAACGTCAGCCGGTCCCGGGGGAAGCGCGGGGCCAGTACCAGCGCCATCAGCGCATCCAGCCAGCCGTCACGGTCGAGGTTGCCGGTGAGTTCGAGACCGGCCTCGTGAGCCGCGCGCGCACACTGGACAGCGCTGCAGGTCAGGGGGTCCAGCCCGAGTTCGCCCCGGAAGAGTTCGGCATAGGCCACGCGGGTCGCCGTACCGACCGGGCGAGCCCACGCCCGATCCTCCGCGGCGACCGCCTGCACCAGATCCAGGACCTCGTCCATCAGGCGCCCGTCGTCGTAGCCCTGGCGATACCATTCCAGCAGCGTGAACTCGGGATTGTGGCGCCGGCCGCGTTCCTCGCCCCGGAACACGCGGGCAATCTGGTAGATGTCGCCGGATCCGTCGGCCAGCAGGCGTTTCATCGGATACTCGGGTGAGGTCTGCAGGTAACCGCTCGCCCCGCCCGGAGCCGACGCGCACCAGCTCTCCACCCCGGGATCCAGCGGCGCGCCCCCGGACAGCACCGGGGTTTCCACCTCGAGCACTCCGCGCCGGGCGAAGAAGCGACGTATGGCCGCGTTCACCCGCGCGCGCGGCTTCCGGGACGTCCCCGCGCAGGGCCGCCAGTTCACCGTGCCGCCCCCTGCAATCCGGATCCCGCACGGCGCCGATTCCCGGCTGGGCCGCCCATGGCGGGGACAGCGCGACGCGTTGCCTGCGCTGCCTCAGACGCGAGAGACGTATTCCCCGGAGCGGGTGTCGACCTTGACCGTCTCGCCCTCTTCCACGAACAGCGGCACCTTGACCACCGCCCCCGTTTCCAGCGTGGCCGGCTTGGTGCCGCCCTGCGCGGTATCGCCGCGGACGCCCGGGTCGCATTGCACGATCTTCAGCTCCACGAAGTTCGGCGGCATCACCGACAGCGGCTCGCCGTTCCACAGCGTGACGGTGCAGATATCCTGCTCCTTCAGCCATTGCGCGGTATCCCCGAGTGCGGCCTCGCCCACCGCATACTGCTCGTAGGTATCCGGGACCATGAAGTGCCAGAATTCGCCGTCCGTGTACAGGTACTGCATGTCGGTATCCATCACGTCGGCCGCCTCGACCGACTCGCCCGACTTGAAGGTCTTTTCCAGCACGCGGCCGGTGCGCAGATTACGCACCCGGACCCGGTTGAACGCCTGGCCCTTGCCCGGCTTGACGAACTCGTTCTCGACGATCACCTGCGGATCGCCATCCAGTAGAATCTTCAGCCCCGCCTTGAATTCGCTGGTACTGTACGTTGCCATGTCGTGTCGTCCTCGCGGCCCTGCTGCCGCCTGCAAGCGGAATCGTGGCCGGCCCCGGCCACCCAGGTAACCATGCCCACAAAGCCCATCATGATACCCCGACCCGGGCCATCCGCACAGACGCCCAAATGGCAGCGGGCGCTGGCCCGGGCGATCACCGACCCGCTGGAACTGCTGCGCCGGCTGGATCTCGAGCCCGACCGGGAACCGGAGGCGCTGCAGGCCCACCACGGATTCCGCACCCTGGTGCCGGAAAGTTATCTCGCACGCATCCGGCGTGGCGACCCCCGGGATCCGCTGTTGCTGCAGGTTCTGCCCCAGGGCGCCGAGGTGAACGAACGCCCCGGTTTCCTGGCCGATCCGGTCGGCGACCGCAGCGCCTTGGCAACCCTCGGACTGCTGCATAAGTACCCCGGGCGTGTGCTGCTGGTCACCACCGGTGCCTGCGCGATCCACTGCCGGTACTGCTTCCGGCGGGAGTTTCCCTATGGCGAACTTCAGGCGTCGCGGGACTGGGGCGATGCGCTGGATTACATCCGCGCGAACACCGGGATCACCGAGGTCATCCTGAGCGGGGGCGACCCCTTGGCGCTGCCCGACCGGCGGCTGTCCGAACTGGTTCGGCGCCTGGACGCGGTTGCCCACCTGCGCCGGCTGCGTATCCACACGCGGCTGCCCGTGGTGCTGCCGGAACGGGTCGACGCGGGACTGTTGTCCTGGCTGGGGACCGGGCGCCTGGCGCATGTGGTGGTGCTGCATGCGAACCATCCCCGCGAATTCGAGGCTCCCGCCGCGGCTGCGCTCGCACGGCTGCGATCCGCCGGGGTCACCCTGCTCAACCAGGCGGTGCTGCTCGCGGGCATCAACGACGATCCGGACACGCTGTGCGAATTGCAGCAGGCGGGCTTCGCGGCAGGGGTCCTGCCGTACTACCTGCATCTGCTCGACCGGGCCCGGGGCGTGGGGCACTTCGATGTCGACGAACGACGCGCACAGGCGCTTCATGCCATGCTGCGCGAACGACTGCCCGGCTACCTGGTGCCGCGACTGGTCCGCGAGATCGCCGGTGCACCCAGCAAGGTCCCCGTACCGGGCGATCCGGCCCCACGTGCTGGGTCCGATCCGGTCGGCGATGGCGGAGCCCGGATGTTTTCCATAGGATGATCCCACCACGGACGCAACCTGGGGCAGGCCATGAATGACCCGACGACAGGTGCACCATTCCCGCTCCCCCGGCGTATTCCTCCGGAAGCCGGAGGCTTCCCGCCACTCGAACTTGAGGCGCTCGCCCAGTGGATCGACGGCCACCCGCTGGCCGACACACAATCGGCCGCAGCCACGATGCTCGAGGCCGTACACGCGATCAACCGTGTCGCCATCGCGCCTGAACGGCTCGGGCCACTCGCCGATCTGCTGGACTCCCGGGTCCTGCCCATGCTGGACCTGCTCGACCAGCGGCTGCGCCAGCTCCCGGTCCCGCTGGGGCGCAAGAGCCGCGCACTCGCGGAGACCTATACTGCGCTGAGCGGTGAACTCACCATCACCCACCTGCAACGCGCGGACGACGCACTGCAGCAGGGCGGCACGGCCGACCCTGGGGCATTGCCGCACCTGGCCCGGGCCCTGCTGCTGACCGGGTGCCGCTGCATGCATGCCTGGCGCCTGTACCAGCCGGTGCCCGAGGGCATCTGGTTGCTGATCCACCGGATTTTCGCGGCAGCCGAACGCTCGGGCGTTGCCTCCCGCGCCGCGCCGCTACACGACAACCACCATGCGCTGGTGGCCGACAGCATCGACGGGCTGACCGCACGTCTCGCCGTACTCAGCGCCACCAATGTCCACGCCCTGCGACAGGGAGAAATCGATCATCTCGCACGCTGGCTGAACCCCCTGCCCCTGCGCTGCCTGGATACACCGCCGGCGGATGGCGGGGATGGCACCCCGTATCTGCGTATCCTGCTGGATGAAGACAGGCTTCCGTCGCTGCTGGCGGGAGGCCACCCGCCGGACACGGGCACAGCACGTTACGTCGCCCTCGGCCCGGTGCTGGCGGCGATCCGTTCGGGCCCCGGGGATCCGCCACGGGGCTGGCACCCGGTCAGCACCGGGCTGGACCAGCGGCTCCTCAATCTTTGGGTTGTCGGGCCGAAGCGTCATTTCAGCCGCGAACCTGCCGATACCGGCCCGGTCATCAGCGTCACCGGCCTTGCGGACATCCACGCACTGGTCCGCGCCGACTACCGTCACCAGCGCAAGCTGGCGCGTGGCGAAACCAGCCTGTTCCCTTCCGGTGTCTTCGTGCCGGGGTCGGACGGCGATGGCAGCCGGATCCCGGGCGTGTTCGCCGGTGATCGGGCAGAAGCCGACGAGGACAGTGGCTTGAGCCTCGAGGAGCGCACCACGGACACCCCGGGCGGGACCCGCTGGCTCGCCGATCAGGACATGGACCGCCTCGCAGTAGCCTGGAACTCGGCGTTACGCGGGATCGACCCGCGCTTGCAGGATGCCGGTGCTGCCCCGGCGGGCCGCGTCCCCCGCCCCATCGCCGCCCGGTTGCGCGATCTCGGTGCCGGGGGACTGAGCCTGCGGCTTTGCGCACCGGCCCAGAAGGTGTTCAGCGGCGACCTCATCGCGATTCGGACCACCCGTCAGCGGCACGTGTACTGGCAACTCGGAATGATCCGCTGGCTGCGCTACGACGACCCCGAGGACGTCACGGTGGGCGTACAGTTTCTCGCGCCCGTCTGCTCGCCCACCGAGATCCAGGCATACCGCGCCAAGCGGCCTTCTGGAAAAGCATCCCCCGGCCTGTTCCTGCGCCTGCCAGGGGAGCCCGCGCGCGGCAGCCTGCTGTTCGCTCCCGGAACGTTCGCCGAAGGCACCCGGGTCGTTTTCCGCCAATCGGGGGAACTGCAGACAGTGTCCCTGGACACGATCCGGTCCGAGAGCCACACCTTCGCCCGTGCCGATTTCCTGCTGTCGGAAGTGGCGCTCGCCTGACCGTCGGCACGCCCGGGTACCTGTAGCGCGCACACACCTACCGGCGCGATCGACCCTTGGTCAGCAGGGCCGCAACTTGGGTATGATGCCGAGCAGGGGAGATTAACAAGGGAACCGCGTCGCGACCCACGGCTCGCCCACATGATCCGGGCAGGCCCCGCCGGCAGCGTCCCCCGCGTTCGGCTGCACTCATCGCGTGCGGCCGATACGGCGCGCTCGATCCAGGAAACGATGGGTATCGATGATGACCGCAGCGATCCACACTCTGTTCGTCACCCTGGACCCGGAGCGGGCGGAACGCGTGATCAGCGGCATCCGAATGCGCGGCACCGCAGTGCGTGCGCAGCAGGCGTCGGACCGTTCGCAACTGGATGAGCTTCTCGACGCCAGCCGCTTCGACACGGTCGTGCTGATCGAGTCCGGGCTGGATCTGCAGCTGGACGAAATCCGCACGGCCCTGCACCAATCCGGACGGGAAACGCCGGTCATCGTGATCACCCCGCGCCCCGAACCCGAGCGGCTGGCCATTTACGAGGCTGGTGCCTTCGGGGTGGTCGGCTGCGACCAGGAAGACGTCGCCGCGATGCTGATCCTGAAGGCGGTCGAGTACCAGTTCTGCTGCAATCAGTTACACCGGACCCGCTACACGCTGCAGGAGGCCGAACGGCGTTACCTGCTGCTGCTGGACAGTTCGCGTGACCCCATCGCCTATGTGCAGGACGGCACCTACCTGTATGCCAACGACGCCTGGCGCGAATTCTTCCAGATCGAAACCCCGGAAGATCTCGCCCGGTACCGCATCGACGATTTCGTGGCCCCGGAACAGCGGGATCTCCTGCAGGCGTTGCTGGACGCGCGCAACGAACAGCCCGATACGGTCGAAACCACCCAGACGATGACGCTGCGGGATGCGCAAGGGCGATCCTTCGAGGCCGAGGTCGTGCTCACGGATGCCACCGTCGACGGCGAGGGCTGCACGGTGCTGCGCGTCGCCAACGATCGCCCCACGGGGACCACGGGTCAATTGTCGGTGCTCGACCCGGTCACGGGACTGTACAACCGGCGCTACCTGATCCGCTCCCTCGAGGATGCGCTGGTTACCGCGGCACGCTCCGAGTTGCCGTTTGCACTGATCGATATCTCGATCGACGACTTCGCGTCGATCCGGATCGAGCGCGGGCTGAGCACGTCGGACGTCCTGCTCGCCGACCTAGGCGTGTTTCTCAGGGAGCGTTTCCCCGCTCCAGCCACCGTCGCCCGCCTGCGCGGAGAGGAGTTCGGCGTGCTGGTGCCCGACGCCCGGCGCGCGGATTTGGAACCACAGCTCGACGCGCTGATCCGGGATGCATCCAAGCGGTCGATCGACCTGGGGCAGGACACGATCACGGTCACGCTGTCCTGCGGTGTCGTGATCGCAGACAACTCGGTGCCCGCCGCCGAACACCTGCTCACGCGCACCACCCGGGCGCTGGACCAGGCGCGCAGCGCGGGCGGCAACCGCTGCCACTTCCATCGCCCGGAGGACGGGGGACCGGCGCGTACGGCATCTGACCAGGCTTGGCACGCGCGGATCCAGGAGGCAATGGCCAACGACCGGCTGCGGCTGCTGTATCAGCCGGTGGTCAACCTGCACGGTGCGGACGTCCCCCGTTTCAACGTGTTTGTCCGACTGTTCGGACTCGAGGGCCAGATCTACGAGCCCAGCGATTTCCTTCCTGCCGCCGAACGTACCGGAATCGCAGCCGAGCTCGACCGGTGGATCATCCGCCACGCGATCGGAATACTGGCGGAGCGGCTGAAGGAGGATCCGAAGGCGATCTTCTTTCTGAAGCTCACGTGCGGCTCGCTGAACGACGGCTCGGTCGTCGTTTGGCTGCAGGAGGTACTGCACCAGCACCGCGTGCCGGCGGGCAACGTGGTGGTCGAGATCAAGGCGGCCACGATCATCACCAATCTGAAGGCGGCAATCGCTGTGGCGCGCGGCCTGAAGACGATCCACAGCTGCCTGTGCATCGACGATTTCGGCAACGGGCTCAACCCGTTCCACATCCTTCGCCACGTGGACGCCGACTACATCAAGCTCGACGGGGCCTTCGTCCGCGACCTGGTCACCGACGCGAACAACCAGCAGGCCATCCGCCGCTTCACCGAGGCGGCCCACGCGAAGGGCAAGCAGGTGATCGTGCCCCGGGTGGAGGACGCCGCTACACTCGCGGTCCTGTTCAGCCTGAACGTGAACCTGGTGCAGGGCTATTTCGTGCACCCCCCGAGCGAACAGCTGGACTTCGATTTCACCCAGGTGCTCTGAACAACCGCGAAAATGCAACCAGCGCAGATCCTGCGTCGATCGCGGCGACTCGCGCCGATGGCACCGGAATCCTCGTCCTGCGGGGCAGGCTGCTCTCCTACGCGGACCTGACCGCGCGAGCGCTTCTCGCGCGGGAAACCAACCCCTGCGCGTGCCTGCTGCGGCTGCCGCCGCGCGCCGGCCTCACTTGCTCCAGAACTTCAGGTCCTCGAAGAAGCTGCGCACGCCGTCGAGCCAGGAATGCGTCTGCGGGCTGTGCCGCGTGCCGCCCTCCTGGGTGGAGGCGTCGAATTCCTTCAGCAGTTCCTTTTGCCGATGGGTCAGATTGACCGGCGTCTCCACCACGACCCGGCAGAGCAGGTCGCCGACGCCGCCTCCATGCACCGAGGTCACGCCTTTGGCGCGCAGCCGGAACTGCTTGCCGCTCTGCGTCTCGGCGGGGATCTTCAGGGACACGCGCCCCTTCAGGCAGGGCACCTCCAGTTCTCCGCCGAGCGCGGCAGTCGCGAACGAGATCGGCACTTCGCAGTGGAGGTCACTGCCATCCCGCCTGAACAGCTTGTGCGGCTTGACCCGCACCTGCACGTACAGGTCGCCGGGCGGGCCGCCGTTGATCCCGGCCTCGCCCTGCCCGGACAGCCGGATCCGGTCCCCCGTGTCGACCCCGGCCGGGATCTTTACATCCAGCGTATTCTGCTGCTGTACTCGGCCGGTACCGCCGCAGGACTTGCAAGGGCTGGGGATCACCTTGCCGGTGCCGTGGCAGCGCGGACACGTCTGCTGCACCGAGAAGAAGCCCTGCTGAATCCGCACCTGCCCGACGCCGTTGCAGGTGGGGCAAGTCTCCGGGCTGGTGCCCGGCTCGGCGCCGCTGCCGTCGCAGGTATCGCAGACGGCAGTGGTCGGCACGCGTATCTTGACCTCGGTGCCGAACACCGCCTCTTCGAGCGTGAGCTCCAGGTTGTACTGCAGATCCGAGCCGCGATAGGCGCGGGCACCCCCGCCCCGGGCACCGCCGCCGAAGATATCCCCGAAGATATCCTCGAAGATGTCGCTGAAGCCCCCTCCGCCGGCACCGCCGAACCCGCCGGGCCCGCCGGGCCCCGCTGCCGACGCATCCACGCCGGCATGCCCGTAACGGTCGTAAGCCGCGCGCTTGCGGGCATCGCTCAGGACATCGTAGGCCGCCCGCGCTTCCTTGAACCGGGCCTCGGAATCGGCGTCGCCCGGGTTGCGATCCGGGTGATACTTCATCGCCAGGCGCCGAAACGCCTTCTTGATCGCCTCGGATGAAGCGTCACGGGCCACGCCGAGCACTTCGTAATAGTCACGTTGCGCCATCTCGGATCCTTGCGGGTTGCCGCGCCGCCCGTTCCGGGCCACGCGGTAAAAGGCACGCCCGGTCCCCTGTCGTGCCGGTCCCGGGCGTGCCTGATCGGGTCAACTGCCAACCGCCGGCCCATTGCGGTACCGGCGCCGCAGCTGCTTACTTTTTCTTGTCGTCGACTTCTTCGAACTCGGCGTCCACGACGTCGTCCGACGACCCGGAACCCTCGCCGGCGTCGGCGCTTCCGGTTTCGCCGCCGCTGGTCTTCGCATAGGCCTTCTCGGCGAGTTTGCCCGAGGCCTCGGCGAGTTTCTGGGTGGCGGCCTCGATCGCGTCCACATCGTCACCCTTCATGGCCGTGCGCACCTCGCCGATCGCGGCCTCGATCGTGACCTTCTCGTCGGCTTCGACCTGGTCCGCCAGATCCTTCAGCGATTTCTCTGCCGAGTGCACCAGCGCGTCCGCCTGGTTGCGCGCAGCGACCAGTGCGTGGAAGCGCTTGTCTTCCTCGGCGTGCGCCTCGGCATCCTTCACCATCTTCTCGACTTCCTCGTCGCTGAGTCCGGACGAGGCCTTGATCACGATGCGGTTCTCCTTGCCGGTGGCCTTGTCCTTCGCCGACACGTGCAGGATGCCGTTCGCGTCGATGTCGAAGGTGACCTCGACCTGGGGCACCCCGCGCGGCGCGGGCGGGATGTCGGTCAAGTCGAAACGGCCGAGCGACTTGTTGGCGCTCGCCTGCTCGCGCTCGCCTTGGAGAACGTGCACGGTGACCGCGGTCTGGTTGTCGTCGGCGGTGGAGAACACCTGCGTGGCCTTGGTCGGGATCGTCGTGTTCTTCTCGATCAGCTTGGTCATCACTCCGCCCAGCGTCTCGATTCCGAGCGACAGCGGCGTGACGTCAAGCAGCAGCACGTCCTTCACGCTGCCGCCCAGCACCCCGCCCTGCACCGCGGCGCCGACCGCAACCGCCTCGTCCGGGTTGACGTCCTTGCGTGGCTCTTTGCCGAAGTAGCCCTGGACCGCCTCCTGCACCTTGGGCATACGGGTCTGTCCGCCGACCAGGATGATGTCGTCGACCTGCCCGGTGGACAGGCCCGCATCCTTGATCGCGATCTTGCAGGGTTCGATGGTCCGCTGGATCAGATCCTCGACCAGGCTCTCGAGCTTGGCCCGGGTAACCTTCATCGCCAGGTGCTTCGGCCCGGTATTGTCGGCGGTGATGTAGGGCAGGTTGACCTCGGTCTGCTGGCTGGACGACAGCTCGATCTTGGCCTTTTCGGCCGCCTCGCGGATCCGCTGCATCGCCAACGGATCGTTCTTCAGGTCGATCCCCTGCTCCTTCTTGAACTCGCCGACCAGGTAGTCGATCAGGCGGTTGTCGAAGTCCTCGCCACCGAGGAAGGTATCCCCGTTGGTCGCCAGCACCTCGAACTGGTGCTCGCCGTCGACCTCGGCGATCTCGATGATCGAGATGTCGAAGGTGCCACCGCCGAGGTCGTAGACCGCGATCTTGCGGTCACCGCGCTTCTTGTCCATGCCGTAGGCCAGCGCCGCCGCGGTCGGCTCGTTGATGATGCGCTTGACCTCGAGACCGGCAATGCGCCCGGCGTCCTTCGTCGCCTGGCGCTGGGAATCGTTGAAATAGGCCGGAACGGTGATCACCGCTTCGGTGACCGTTTCGCCGAGGTAGTCCTCGGCAGTCTTCTTCATCTTCTGCAGCACGCGCGCGGAGATTTCCGGAGGGGCCATCTTCTTGCCGCGCACCTCGACCCAGGCGTCGCCGTTGTCCGCCTTGATAATCGAGTACGGAACCAGCTGGATGTCCTTCTGGACCTCCTTCTCCTGGAAGCGGCGCCCGATCAGACGTTTGACCGCATGCAGCGTATTCTTCGAGTTGGTGACGGCCTGGCGCTTGGCCGACTGCCCCACCAGCACCTCACCGTCCTCGGTAAAGGCCACGATGGAGGGCGTAGTCCGGGATCCTTCGCTGTTCTCGATCACCTTGGCCTGGTCGCCTTCCATCACGGCGACACAGGAGTTGGTGGTACCGAGGTCAATGCCGATGATCTTTCCCATGGTGTGCAGCTCCTGCGATGAATTGGGTGTTTGCAGCGCGCAACCGGGCTGGCCGCCGCCTTTCTGTCCGGGATATGGGGTGGGTGCCGGCGTTTTCAAGCGCCGCCGGGGGATTCCTCCGGCGCCCGTGACACGATGACCATCGCCGGACGCAGCACCCGCCCCTGCAGCAGGTACCCCTTCTGCATCGTCATCAGCACCGTGTTCGGCGGATGCTCGGTGCTCTCCTGCGTCGTCATCGCCTGATGCCTCTCCGGATCGAAACGCTCGCCGGTCGGATCCACCGGCTCGATCCCGAACTTGTCGAAGGCCTTGCGGAAGGCCTTCAGCGTCAGTTCCGTGCCTTCGATGATGCTGCCCGCATCCTCGGTCTTGCGTGCCGCTTCCAGACCCATTTCGAGGCTGTCGCACACGGTCAGCAACTCGGCCGCGAATCGCTCCATCGCGTACTTGTGCGCCGCCTCCAGTTCGCGCTCGAAACGGCGCCGCTGGTTCTCGAGTTCCGCCTGCGCGCGCAGCAGCTGATCCCGGCGCCGATCCGCCAGCTCCTCGAGGTCCGCGAGCCGCGCCTGGATGTCTTCGCCGCCCTCTGCTGCCGGCCCTTCGGTTGCGCCCGTTGCCGTTTCCTGCTCCTCCTGGTTCACGGACTCGTGTTCCACGTTTTCCCGCTGGTTGGACATGCTTCCCTCTTGCTGGTGACGAAATCGAATGGAGGCGCAGCACTGCGCCCGCGTCTCAACGGCTGTCTGGGGACTCGTTGTGCGAATTCAAGGCGGCGCCGAGCAGGCGCGCGGTGATGTCGACGATCGGGATCACCCGGTCATACGACATCCGGGTCGGCCCGATCACCCCGAGCACGCCGACGATCTCGCCGTCCACGCTGTACGGCGCGGTCACCACGGAGCAGTGCTCGAACCATTCCAGCCCCGACTCCCGGCCGATGAAGATCTGCACCCGGTCGGCCCGGATACACTGATCCAGGATCGCCAGGATCTCGCGCTTCTCGTGGAAGGCTTCGAGCAGCTGGCGCAGCCGCTGGATGTCGGACAACTCGTCATAATGCAGCAACTGCGTCTCGCCGGCCACGAGCATGTCGTCGGGATCGTCCTCGCCGATCGCGCGTTCGCCCAGGTCGATCGCCGCGAGCATCATCGCGTCGAGATCGCGGCGTACCGAACGCATTTCCGCGAGCAGCTGCCCGCGTACCACCTGCAGCCCCTGCCCCGCGAGGTGGGCATTCAGGTAATTCGCCATGCGCTGCAGTTCCGGCGGCTGATAATCGCGCTCCAGCTCGAGCACACGGTTCTGCACCTCCTTGCCATCGATCACTAGGATCGCGAGCACCCGGCGTTCGCTCAGGCGCAGGAACTCGATCTGGGTCAGCGCCACGTTGCGGTTGCGCGGCAGGCGCACCATGCCGGCCAGCCGGGTCACGCTGGACAGCACGCTTCCCGCCGTGTCGAGCAGATCCTGGGTCGTCGCACCCCGGTGGAAGCGTGACTCGATGGCTTCGACCTGTTTCCGGTTCGGCGCCCGGATCTCGAGCAGCGCGTCGACGAACAGCCGGTATCCAGCCGCGGTCGGCACCCGCCCGGCCGAGGTATGCGGCGCATGCACCAGCCCCAGATCCTCGAGATCCGCCATCACGTTGCGAATCGTCGCCGGGCTGACGTTCAGCCCGCTCGTGCGGGCCAGCGTGCGCGAACCGACCGGTTGCCCGTCGCGGATGTAACTCTCGATCAGGGTGCGCAGCAATGTCCGTGCGCGGGCATCGAGTTGGATGTCCTGCATGCGTCGTTCTCGTATCAGCGCTTGGGGCCGTTGAGTGCCAGCCCAGTCTATGCCATGCCCCCGGCCAGTCAAGGGTGCTCCGAACCGGCTGCTGGCGACCCGGGTGCACGCACCCGCGGTTTTCCGGATAATGCAGCGATGCAAGCAACTTTCAGCACGATCGGGCTGGTCGGCAAGGCCAACGATTCCCGCACCGCCCCTCTTGTATCGGTCCTCGTCGACGCATTGCACCAGCGTGGCCTGGGCATGATCATCGAGCAGGGCATCGGAGATTGCGAGCACCCTTCAGGATGTACGGTCGCTCCACTCGCGGAACTGGCGCCGGCAGTCGACCTGATCATCGTGATCGGCGGGGACGGTACGCTGCTCGCCACCGCGCGCGCAACGGCCGAGCACGGCACCCCGATGCTCGGGATCAACCTCGGGCGGCTGGGGTTCCTGGTCGACGTGTTGCCGGACCGCGCAGCTACGGAACTGAACGAGGTACTCGACGGCGCCTACGAGATCGAGCCGCGCGCGATGCTGCAGACGACGCTGCTGCGCGACGGCAGCCCGATCCACCATGGCCTGGCGCTGAACGACGCAGTGCTGCACGTGCAGAGCGTGGTCCGGATCATCGAATTCGACACCTTCATCGATGGACTCGACGTGGGACGCCTTCGCGCCGACGGACTCATCATCGCCACACCCACCGGCTCGACCGCCTATGCGCTGTCGGCCGGTGGCCCGATCCTGACTCCCGAACTGGAGGCGATGGTCGTGGTGCCGGTCTGCCCGCACAGTCTGAATCACCGCCCTCTGGTGGTCAGCGGACGTGCGGTCATCGAGATCAAGCTCAGCAGTGCCAGCCGTTCCCCGGCGCAGGTGGCGCTGGACGGACAGGAGAACCTGGACTTCGCACCGGGGGACGTCTTGCGGGTGGAGCGGCGGGCAGAACCGCTGACGCTGGTGCACCCCCGCCACCACCACTTCCTGCGCATGCTGCGCTCCAAGCTGCGCTGGGGCGAGCATCCCTGACCGGCCGGGGACGAAGACCAGCCATGTTGCGGCATATCACGGTCCGGGACTTCGCCATCATCGACCACCTGGAACTCTCGCTCGGCGCAGGCATGACCGCACTGACCGGGGAAACCGGCGCCGGCAAGTCGATCCTGATCGATGTAATCGGTCTGCTGCTGGGTGACCGGGCCGACGCGGCCAGTGTGCGCGACGGTACCGCGCAGGCCGACCTGAGCGCGGAGTTCGAACTGCGGCCGGGCCATCCGACCGGCGCATGGCTCCGGGGCGAGGCGTTGGCAGAGCTGGCGGACGACCCGGACACGACCCACGTGCTGCTGCGCCGGGTGATCACCGCGCAGGGCAAGAGCCGAGCCTGGATCAACGGCCGCCCGGTCACCGTGGCCCAGCTAAAGACGGTCGGGAAATGGCTGGTCGACATCCACGGCCAGCACGCCCACCAGCAGTTGCTGCAGCGGCCCGCCCAGCGGGCACTGCTGGACGGTTTCGTGGCGGTGGACGTCCGCCGCGAGGTGACCGCGGCCCACGCCGAACTTCAGGCCACTTCCGGGCGCCTGGACACGGCGCGCGAGCGGCTGGCATCCGCGTCCGACCGCCTCGACCTGCTCCGGTTTCAGGCGGCGGAGATCCGCGAACTGGGGCCGCACGAAGGCGAATTCGAGGAGATCGCCGGCGAACAGACACGGCTCGCGCATGCGGCGGAGGTGCTCGGGGCCCTGCAGGCCGCGCACCAGGCGATCGACGACGATGCCGGGATCGACCCGGGCCTCGGCCAGGTACTGGCCGGCTTGCAGAAGGCCGCGCGCCATGACAGCCGGGTCGAACCCGTGCTGGAACTGCTCGAGTCCGCGCGCATCCAGGTCCAGGAGGCGGGCGACCAGCTGCGCCGCATGGCCGACCGCATCGAGATCAATCCCGAGCGGCTGGCCGAGGTCGACGCGCGGGTTGCCGCCTACCTCCGACTGGCCCGCAAACACCGGACCAACCCCGATGCACTGCCGGGTCTGCTCCATGCGATGGAGGCCGAACAAAAGGAACTCGACGCGGGCGACGCGGCGGTCGCGGCACTCGAGCAGGATCTGGCCGCGGCACAGGCCCGCTACGACCGGGCCGCCGAGGCGCTGAGCCAGGCACGGCGCGCGGCCGCTGCGCGGCTCGATCCGGCGGTGACCGAGACGATGCAGGAACTGGGAATGACCGGCGGTCAGTTCCGGATCGAGTTGCAGGAGCGACCCGACGAAGCCGGCCCGCAGGGGCGTGACCGGATCGAGTTTCTGGTCTCCGCGAACCCGGGCTCCTCACCGCAGCCGCTGGCTCGGGTCGCCTCCGGGGGCGAACTGTCCCGGATCGGCCTTGCACTGCAGGTGCTCGCCAGCGCGGAGCAGGCGGCGGACAGCCTGATCTTCGACGAGGTCGACAGCGGAATCAGCGGCGCAGTGGCCGAGGTGGTCGGGCGCAAGCTGCGCGCGCTCGGCGCACGTTACCAGGTGCTCTGCGTTACCCATCTGCCCCAGGTGGCTGCACAGGCCCACTGCCAGTTCCAGGTCAGCAAGTACCGCGGGCGCGACCATGCACGCACCGAGATCACCCGTCTCGCGCCGGGCGACCGCATCGAGGCAGTGGCGCGCATGCTCGGGGGCGTCACACTGACCGAACGCAGCCTCGAGCACGCGCGCGAGATGCTGGAAGCAGCGGCCGGAGAACCCGCGGGCACCGAGCGCGCATCGTAGAACGCCGCGGGTACCGTGTCCGCGGGCGGCCGGGGAACCGGCGCCGGGGATCAGCCGGGCCGGTGCGGGCAGTTCTCATCGCTGCAGTCGCCGTAGATCACCAGCGCATGATCCTGGATCCGGTACCCGTGCGCCGTCGCAATCTGGCGCTGGCGCTGCTCGATGGTGTCGTCGAAGAACTCCTCGACCCGGCCGCACTGGTTGCAGATGATGTGGTCATGGTGGCCGCCCCGCTCGAGCTCGAAGACCGCCTGGTTGCCCTCGAAATGCAACCGGGACACAAGCCCCGCCGCCTCGAACTGCGTCAGCACGCGATACACCGTGGCCAGGCCGATCTCCTCGCCCGAATCCAGCAACTCCCGGTAGATCGCCTCGGCCGTCAGGTGGCGGGTCTCCGACTCCTCCAGGATCTGCAGAATCTTCATTCTCGGAAGCGTGACCTTCAGTCCCGCCTTCTTCAGGTTTTGGGTTTCCACTGCCAGCTCCTTGACACCCTGGAGGTCACGGTCACGCCTGCTGCTGACCTCGAGCGGATGTTGTACCATCGGACGCTCGCATTCGCCAGATCGGAAGCACGCGCCCGATGCTCAAGATTCTCACTTCTATTGCCGTCATCGCAACCCTGCTCGCGGCCTGCAGCGTCCCGTCCTACCGGCTCGACGTGCAGCAGGGCAACGCCATCGACGACGACAAGGTCGCGCAGCTGCGCGAGGGCATGACCGCGCGGCAGGTCGCCTTCCTGCTCGGCACCCCGCAGGTACAGGGCACGTTCGTGCGCGAGGACCGCTGGGACTACGTCTACTACAAACGCCCGGGCCGGGGCGCAACCGAACTGCGCCGGGTCTCGGTATTCTTCGACCGCGGCCGCGTCGCCCGGATCGAGGACACCCGCCCACCCACCGCACCCGACGGTTGACCCGCTAGTGGCCCACTAGGCACTGCCGTCGGCGCCCGAGGCCCCTCCCTTGCGGGTCGGCTTGCCCTGGGCCGCGCGCTGGCGCCGCACCTCCTTCGGGTCCGCGATCAGCGGGCGGTACACTTCGACACGATCGCGGGCCCGCAGCACGGTATCCATGCGCGTGAGCTTGCCGAAGATGCCCACCTTCGCCGAGCCGAGGTCGATTTCCGGAAACCGCTCGGCAATCCCGGACTCCTGCAACGCGTCAGACACGGTCGCGCCTGTCGCCACCTGCACCGGCAGCACGACCTGCACGTCCGGGCGCGCGTAGGCTACCTCGACCGAGATCGTCGGCGTGGCGTTCGGTTCGCGCTGCTCAGCCATCGTCTGTACCGTGAACCACCCGCGCACGCCTGACGAAGGCATCCACCAGGGAATTGGCCAATTGGTTGAAGACCGGGCCGAGCGCCATGGCCATCAGTCGGTTCGAGAACTCGAACTCCAGATCCAGCACGATCCGGGTGCCGCCGTCGTGTTCGTTGAACTGCCAACCGCCCTGGAGCCGGCGGAATGGCCCGTCGACCAGCTGCATCCGGATCCGGTGCGGCGGATCGAGACGATTGCGCGTGGTGAACGACTTGTGCAGCGCGCCCTTGGCCAGTTCGATCCGCGCCTTGACCTCCGCCTCCCCGGTCTCCAGAACACGGGCGCTACGGCAGTGCGGCAGAAACTCCGGGTACGCGTCGATGTCGTTGACCAGGGCGAACATCTGCTCGGGCGAGTACGGAACCACCGCCGAGCGCTGGATGCGGCTCGGCATCAGACCAGGCCGACCGCACGCAGGAACACCACCAGAATGGCGATCGGGGCCACGTAGCGGACGAGGAAATACCACAGCGTGAACAGCCACCCCAGTTTCAGGCGCAACTCGGACTGCACCGAGCGTTCGGTCATGCGCCAGCCGACGAACAGCGCGATCAGGAACCCGCCCAGCGGCAGCAGGATGTTCGCGGTGAGGTAGTCCAGCAGGTCGAGGATACCCCGGTCGAACAGCGTGTACTCCGCCCACACGTTCAGCGACAGCAGCGCGCCGATTCCGAGCAGCCACGCGAGCATCGCCACCGTCGTGGTCGCGAACACCCGGGTCGCCCCGAGGTTCTCGACCAGGAAGGCGACCGCCGGCTCGATCAGGGAGATCGCCGAGGTCCAGGCCGCGAACACCAGCAGGATAAAGAACAGCGTCCCGAAGTACAGCCCCAGCGGCATCTCGGCGAAGGCCAGCGGCAGGGTCACGAAGATCAGCCCCGGACCCTGGGCCGGCGACAGGCCGGCGGCCAGCAAGATCGGGAAGATCGCCAGCCCTGCCAGCAACGCCACCAGGGTGTCGGCCGCGACCACCGTACCCGAGGTCTTCGCGATCGCGGCATCGCTGCTCAGGTAGCTGCCATAGACCATGATCGCCCCCATCCCGAGACTCAGCGTGAAGAAGGCCTGGCCCATCGCCAGCAGCACCGCGTTCGCGGACAGCGCGGAGAAGTCCGGGCGGAACAGGAAACGCAGACCGTCGGCAAACGCGCCCTGCGCCATCGAGTAGCCCACGAGGATGATCAGCAGCACCACCAGTGCCGGCACCAGAATCGTCACCGCGCGCTCGAGCCCGGACTGTACCCCCCGCGCAACCACCATCGCGGTCATCACCATGAAGATGGTATGCCAGGCGAGCAGTGCCTCCGGGTCCGCCAGCATCGCACCGAACAGCTCCGAGGAGCCGTCCGCGTCTAGGCCGGTGAAACCGCCACTGCCGGCCTTGAACACGTAGGCCAGTGCCCAGCCCGCGATCACACTGTAGAACGACAGGATTAGGAAACCGGCCAGCACGCCGATCCAGCCCATCAGGCCCCAGCCGCGGCTGAGCCCTTCCTCTCGGGCCACGGTCAGCATGGTGTTGATCGGGCTCTGCCGCCCCCGGCGCCCCAGGAGGATCTCCGCCATCATGATCGGCAGGCCGATCAGGAGGATGCAGGCGAGGTACACCAGAACGAACGCACCACCCCCGTTCTCGCCGGCAATGTACGGGAACCGCCAGATGTTCCCCAGACCCACCGCAGAACCCGTGGCCGCGAGAATGAAGGCCAATCGCGTGGACCACTGCCCGTGGATGGAGACGGTTGCTGGCATCGATCTGCTTCCCCCTGGTTTTGGCGGATTGTGAGGCAAGGCCGGCAGGGGCTCAACTGAACCCCGCCGGACCCGCGTCTTCCGCCGCAGCCACGGGGGGACGTGCCCGGCGAGCCCGAAGCGGAGGCGGGGCTCGCACACCCGCATAGCCAGCCCGACCGCGACGGATTCACGCTCCGCCAGTCGACGGGCCACGCGGCGGCAGCGATTGTTATACTGCACGGTTATGGCCAAGAAGAACTCCGGGAAACACGACGGCTCCGCCACGATCGCGCTGAACCGCAAGGCGCGGCACGATTTCTTCATCGAGGACCGCTTCGAGGCGGGGCTGGTGCTGGAAGGCTGGGAGGTCAAGTCCCTGCGCGAAGGCCGTGCCCAGCTCAGCGAGTCGTACGTATTGCTGCGCAACGGCGAGGCCTGGCTGTTCGGAGCACACGTGACCCCACTCAGCACCGCTTCGACCCACATCCACCCGGACCCGACCCGCACTCGCAAGCTCCTGCTGAAACGCTCGGAGATCAGCCGCCTGATCGGCGCGGTCGAACGCAAAGGCTACACGCTGGTTCCGCTCGCCCTTTACTGGAAGCGCGGGCGGGCCAAACTGGAGATCGGGCTCGCCAAGGGCAAGAAGGAATACGACAAGCGCGCGACCGACAAGGAGCGCGACTGGCAACGCGAACGGGGCCGGATCCTCAAGGGCCGCTGACCCCTTCGCATCCCCCAGCGCCGAGGCTGCAAGGACACCCGCCGCCACCGCGAGGCTGCCCCTGGATCTGTCCGAAAGGTTGGGGGTGCAGGCATCCGCAACCGGCTTTCATCTGCCGGGGCGACGCGGGCCGCCACGATCGTTCGCACTCGGGCCAGAGTTCGCGGGTGCGGGTCGGCGAGTCTGCCCGCGGGCTGTACGAAACCCGATGTTTCGTCTATACCCACATGCGCGAAGGGGCTTACCCCCTTCGCAGCATCGACCACCCACGAACGAATGGCACGCACGCGGGAAGTACCGCCGCCAGAGTGCCCCGGAGCCGCTCTGGTCCGGGAACGATCCGCTCCGTGCCACCGAGGAGAAGACCTGATGAACAGCCTTCGTAAGTCCACCCGGGCGGCCGTAACGGCACTGGGAGTGGGAATCACCCTCGCCTGTACCGGGATTGCCGTAGCCGACGACGGCTACGGCGACTACCGCAACCGGTTCGACCCCCTGCCGGCGATGCCGCCGATTCCAGCCGACAGCTCGCTGACCCCGGAGCGCGTCGAGCTCGGCAACATGCTCTTCTTCGAACCGCGGATCTCCAGCAGCGGCGTGATCAGCTGCGCCACCTGTCACAATCCGGCGCTTGGCTGGAGCGACCGCATCCCGCGAGCCGTTGGACACGAAGGCCAGGTGGGCGAACGCAACACCCCGACCGTACTCAACTCCGGGTTCTTCGAGGCGCAGTTCTGGGACGGCCGTGCGGCCGACCTGGAAGAGCAGGCGCTCGGCCCGATCGAGGCCGATATCGAGATGGCGATGTCACTCGACGAGGCCATCGCTCGCCTGAACGAGTTCGACATCTACAAGAAGAAGTTCGCCGCCGCCTTCCCCGGTGACGAGAACCCGATCCGCGAGGAGAACGTCGCCAAGGCACTCGCGAGCTTCCAGCGCACGCTGAATACACCAAACTCGCGTTTCGACCGCTACCTGAATGGCGATCTCGATGCCCTCACCGAGCAGGAAAAGCGCGGCATGAAGAAGTTCGCGGACAGCGGATGTCAGGCCTGTCACAGCGGGCCGGCGTTCACCGACAGCCGCTTCCACCGGATCCAGGTGCCCGGTTCCGAGGACGAGGGGCGCTTCCTGGTGACCGGAAAGGACTCCGACCGCTTCGCGTTCAAGACCCCAACCCTGCGCAACATCGCGCTGACCTACCCCTACATGAACAACGGCGCCACGGCGACACTGGAGGAAGCGGTGGCAATCATGGGCCAGGAGATGCTCGGCCGTGAGTACGCCGAGGATGAAATCGGCGATTTGGTGGCCTTCCTGCATACCCTAACCGGCGAAATGCCGACGTTCGAGATTCCAGCACTGCCCTGACCTCCCGGGCCGCGACAGGGCTGCGGCCGGTGCATGGATGCGCGGCCGTAGCCCTGTGCTTCGAGGCCGGGCCGCAGAGAACCCGACCGGTGCGCCGCGGGCGACCCGTCGGATCTCAGTGATCGCCGTAGTCCACGAGGCTGGCCGGATGCCGGAACAGGGTCATGCGCACCGGTGGTTCCGTGAGCTCGATGGCCTGCGTGATCTCGCCGTCATGGTCCAGGTCGATTTCGATCAGATCCGAATCCGCCGGCCGCGTCAGATAGGCAAAACCGCCGACGCTGCGCAGCACGGGGCGCGTTCCGGCACATTCGAACGGGGTCATCACCTGCATCGACGAGTGTACTGCCCAGTTGGCCACATCGACGCTGTGCAGGAAGCCGTCGACGGTCAGCACGAGCAGATCCTGGCCGTGGTCATCGCGCATCGCGTAGCCGCACTGGCGCGCAGGCAGGTTGAGGATGTCGTCTTCGCTCAGGGCATCGGCGGTTGGGTTCACGCGGATCATCGCCTCGGTACCCCAGGGTGCAACCGCCCAAGGGCTTTCCGGGTGGTAGGCGAAATTCGAGATATGCAGCGCGCCTTCGGGATAGGTGATCTGCGCTTCGATGAAGCGATCTCCGGGATGGACGGCATCGGGGTCGTGGGTGATGCGCAGCACGCCACCCGCGCCGTCCGTGCGATGACATCCCAGCAGATAGTGAGGGCCGATGGCCGCGTAGCCGTGCAGCCCGGGGCATGACTGCGGGAACGCGCCAATCTCGGCGCCGCCGTCATCGTAGATGCGGACCCCGGTCCGGGCCCGACCCTCGCCTTCGGCCACGCTCATGATCACCGTATCCTCCGCGGCGGGCAGCGCCAGGCCGTGATGTCCGTTGCCCGTCAGTGACACGGGGGGCGGGTTTCCGCCGCTCTCGAGCGCCGAACGCCTCAGGATCACCGCCACGGCGGGGTCAGTCTCCGCGTCGCCATCGAAGAACAGCGCTACGCGGCCGTCGCGGGAGACGACATGCGCCGGGCGGCCGGTGCCGTGGTCGGACCCGTTGATCGAAAACGTGAGGAGTTCCGGATCATCGACCTCCAGGTGCACGTGGTCCACGTGATCGAGCACCCAAACCCCGGAATCGAGGAAGCGGAATTGCTGGCCGTCGCCGCGGACGTTGATCACCCCGAACCGACCGTCCTCGGTCGTGGTGACGCCGGAAACGTCTGCAATCTCGTAGCTTGCCCCTGCCACGAGCGTCCCATCCGCGATGTTGTAAAGCCACAGCGAGTCGGCGTCGCCGACCAGCACTCGCACGGCGCCCGTGACGTCGTGATCATGGTCATCATCATGGTGATGGGACTCATTGCTGCTGCCGCCACAGCCCGAGAGAGCCAGCGCAACCGCGAGCGTAAGGGGGGACAGGAGAACGTGAATCTTCATATGATGTACCTCGTTGTTAATTCATCGTTATAACGTTGCATAGCGGCCGAGAAAGTCACCGCTACAGATCGGGCGGCTGCGTCGGGAGCCGCCGTTCGATGCCCGTGAGGGCGGTTCGCGAGCCGCAGTCTCCGGGCGGTCGCCGATTCACCTTTCCCGGCTTCAGGTGCGCCTCCGGAGCCGGACCAGAGACACGGAGGCTCGGGGCACCGCGGCGATCACCAGGGCCCACAGCACGAAAACCGGGCCGAAGGGCTGGTCGAAGTGCAGGGCGCTGACCCAGGCCAGCAGAAACACCATCGCGCCCAGCAGCAGCGACCCCGCGAGAAAGCCATGCAGCCCCCGGACCACCGAGGCCGCCCCCCACGCCGGCAACAGCAGCGCCGCGAGCGCGGCAGGAAGTCCGAGGGCGGCGCTGCCCAGCACCAGCACGCCGACCCACCACATCGCTTCCAACACGACGAAAACGCCGCGGTGCGTAGACCGCAGGCCGACGTCCGGGGTCGCCTGCGCGAAAAGCCAGATGCGAGCGAGCAAGGGCGCGAGCAACAGGCTTGCGGCCGCCACGCCGCCGATGATCCGGAGCAGTTCGCGGTCGAGGAAGTACACCTGCCCCTCGGCCCAGCGCGCCGCGGCGAGATTCGCCTGCGGCAGATTCGCAGCGAACAGCGTGACCAGGGCAAGCCCCGCCAGGAACAGCGCCAGCGGCCAGCGCTCGCGGTCGCAAATGCGGTGCAACACGATCATCACGGCGCCCGCCAGTGCGACCGCGACCGGCACTACCGGCAGCGCAACCGTCGCCGCGATCACCCCGCCGAGCGCGGCCCATTGCCCAACCGCCAAGGCCTGCCAGACCGAGCCGCGCAGAAACAGCCCCGCGCCTGCGAACGCCAGCATCAGGGTGACCGCCAGGCCCCCCGCGAACGGAACCGACCACCACAGGTCGCCGGTCATAGAAGTTCCGCCAGCGGCACTGCGGGAAATCCCGTGCCGGCAAGAAAATCGGTGTCGTGACTGGTCATCAGCACCGCGGTTTGCGGCGGCAGCGACTGCAACAGGCCCAGTGCACTGTCGCGAACCTCGGCATCCAGATGGTTCGCGGGCTCGTCGAGCAGCAGCACGTCGGCGGAGGTGTGCAGCACCGCCGCCAGGCGCAACAGTTGCCACTGCCCGCCACTCAGGCGGTCCAGCCGATGCGGAAGCAATTCGCGCACCGGGCCGTGCGCGGGGGCGCCGGCACCCAGCGCACGGAACCAGTCCTGGCCACTCAGCGGCCAGAGGGCCGGTCGCGGGTGCTCCTGCGCGAGCAGGCACGTCGTCGTGCGAGGCAACCGGTCGACGCGTCCCCCGAAGACCCGAGCCTGGCCGATCAGGGCACGCAGCAACAGCGACTTGCCGGCACCGTTCGGGCCGGTCAGGACCATTCTCTCGCCACGACCGAGCCGTAGGTCCAGCGGACCGAGCAGCGGGCGGTCGAACCCGACCCGGACGCCCGTGCACGACAGCACGGGCCGGGCGCTCTGCGGCATCTGGCTCATTCCCCCGCCTGAAACGCAGCGGCCCAGACCTGCATCAGCTCGAGGTAATCCTCGAGCCCGCCGTTCGCCGGCGGTTCCATCGGCAATGCCTGGCGGGACCACCCGATTTCGGCTGCAAGGAATTCGGCGCCGCGCGCGGGCTGATAGACCGCGTGCAGAACCACGCCCTCGGGCCCGTCGCGCAGGGAATCGGCGAGGCTGCGCAGATGCCTCGCGGTGGGCGGTATGCCCGGCAGGGGTTCAAGGTAGCCGGCGATCTCGACCGGCAGCCACTCCTCGAGATAGTCGATGTCTTCGTGATAGGCCACGAAGCGCTGGCCGGGATCCAGCCGCGTGGCGACGGTTTCCGCGTGTTCGAGGATCCGGGCGCTGACCATCCGGGCGCGGTCCTCGAATGCCTCGCGATCGGCGGGCAGCAACTCGCCCAGACGCGCCGCCAGGGGTGCAGCGACCGCCGCGACCCGCTGCGGGTCCAGCTGGAAGTGCGGGTTGCCCTCGCCGTGCACGTGGCCGAGATTGGGGCCGTCCATCGTGATGGACCGGCGCAGATGGAGGAAATCCGACGCCCGGAAGTGGCCCGGACGCCCGCTGTTCAGCCTCGGGTTCGCGGCCCCGGTCAGCGCAGCCGGCAGCCAGCCCTCCTCGAGATCACCGCCCTTCTCGACGAGCAGGTCGGCCCTGCGCAGAGCTGCCATGAACGCCGGCCGGGCGTCGAGGTAGTGCGGATCCCGGTCCGGCGCCGCAAGCACGCGCACCTCGACTCTCTCGGCTCCGATCTCGCGCGCCAGCATTCCCATCGTCGAGGTGGTCGTCACGACGTTGAGCGCACCGGCCTGGACGCTGGCCGCGGACAGCGCAAACAGCAGCAGGGCCGTCAGTACGGCTGGGACCAGACGGCCTCCGATAGCCATCGGCAAAGACATGGTGTTCTCCCCTTTCACGAAGTTTGCTGTCAGGATCACGGGCGATCTCGCCTTCAGAACCGATGGGCCCCGTGAGCGCCGAGCGCCACGTTGATCTGGAACAGGAACCCCAGTCCGCTACCCGAACCGCCGTGGCCCTGGTGATCGTGGTCATGCCCATGGTCGTGACCGTGATGCGCGAAGTCGTCGTAGTGGATCTGTGCCCGCAGGAACAGGGGTTCGACCGGCCGAAAGGTGACCTGCGCGGCGCTGCGATACGAGGCATCGAGCGATTCGAGTCGGGTGGGGTGGAAGTCCACCACCCGGTTGGTCAGACCCAGTGCCTCGGCGCGCAAGCCCGCTTCCCAGCGCGGGAGGAAACCGTAGACCGCCTGCAGATACAGGCCATCCTGGCGCTCGGTGTAGTTGCCCCGCCGAGTCCAGCCACCGTGGCCCTGCAGATATTCGTCGACGTTGCGGGACACGAGAAAGTATTCTCCGCCGACCCGCCAGTCCCCGTGTCCATAACTGCGCCCGGCGTAATGCCGGTAAACGGCGTCGACACCGGCAAACCAGCCGTCGCCCACGACCGCGTGGCCGTGTGCGCCGTGGTCCTCCAGGCGGCCATGGTCGCGCAGGAAGCCCGCCGAGGCTCCCAACTGCAGGGCATGATCGGCACCGAGATCAGGCCCGGTCTTGGCAAACGCAGTGAACAGGCGGGGTCCGGACTCCCGATCCACGGGGATGCCGTCGTCGAAGCGCGCGATACCTTCGTCCTCGTCGCCCTGGAAGGCCTCGACGCCAAGCCGGGTATACCAGGGCGTGGCGGGAACAAAGCTCAACTGCACACCGACGTCTTGCAATCCGTGGTGACCGAACAGGAATTCGCTGAACAGCGGACGGTCCACGAAGTCCCAGTCGTGGTTGTGGTGGCTGTTGATGTACCCGATGTCCGACAGGAACTTGCCTCCCTTCAGCTGGAGTCCCGCGGGCAGGCTCAGGGTCCGGAGATACGCTTCTTCCACCTCGACGTTCTTGTCGTCGAACCCGAGCATCAGTGCGCCCTCGAGCCAGTCCCCCATCCGCGCCTCGACCGCGAGTTCCGAGTGCCCCAGGTTGAAACCTTCGTCGAGCCCGTGGTCGTGGCCGTGGTGATGTCCGTGACCGTGCCCATGGTCATGCCCGAAGCCCGCGGGCTCCTCGTTGCCTTCGGACAGCCGCTGGTAATAGATGCCCTCGAGGATCAGCGAAACGCTGATATCCAGCGGGTCTTCCGCCTGTGCCGAGTTGAGCATGGCGACGAAAAGAATTGCCGGCATGGCCAGATGCCACCGCATCATCCGCCTCGATTTCCTGCTTGGTACGCCGGGGCTACGGGCCAACGCGGATCGGTTTTTCATGTTGTGATGTAATTTCATAACGTTCCTTCCACGAAAGATTGATAGGTTCGTCTCCGGTCGTTCGGCGGAGGAGCGAATGTTAGGTACCGTTGAGCTCACGGGATTCCCCCGTCCAGGCAGCGCCCGGTCGAGCTCCTCAACCTTGCGAGGGAAGCGCAGATCAAGCCATCCTGTCATTGCGAGCGAAGCCCGGCACTAATCCGCGCAGCGCGTTGAACAACCGAAGGCTGGCCCGCAGGGTGAGCGCAGCGAATAATCCAAGCGGAACCAATAAAATCATAGCCTTATGGATCGCCACGTCCCGCCACGCTGTGCTCGCGGCTAAAGGCTTCGCTCCTCGCGATGACGGTTTAATCAGCGCTTCCCTAGGCAGCGTCGGTCGTGCGCCCCCAGAGCGGGAACGGGTCTGCAAAGCGGCTCCAGCCCGCAGGGCCGAGTGCCATCTCCTCGTCGTTGAGCAGGCAGACATCGAGGGCAGCACGCAGCACGGCTTCGTCCATGCCCATGCCGATCAGCACCAGCTCCTGGCGGCGGTCGCCCCACTCGCCCTCGAACTCCGCTTCGATACCCGAGCGGTGCTCCGGGTCTTCCGGCCAGTGGGCCTGGTCGACCGCGCTCCACCACATGCCGGCGGCGCCATGCCGGCAGGCGCCGCCGGCCTGCGACCAGGATCCGGCGAAATCGGGCCTCGAGGCCAGCCAGAACCAGCCCTTCGAGCGCACCACCCCGGGCCACTCGCTGTGAATCAGGTTCCAGAAACGCTGGGGGTGAAACGGGCGCCGGGCGCGGTAAACGAAGCTCGCGATGCCGTACTCCTCGGTTTCCGGCACATGCTCCCCCCGCAGTTCCTGGAGCCAGCCGGGCGCGGCGGCCGCCTGCTCGAAGTCGAACAGGCCCGTGTCGAGAACCTTGTCCAGCGGGACGCGTCCGAACTGCGCCAAGTGAATCCGGGCACGGGGGGTCAGCGCCTGCAGGATAGAGATCAGCCGGGCCAGTTCGTTCGGAGTGACCAGGTCCGCCTTATTGACCACGATTACATCGCAGAACTCGATCTGGTCGATCAGCAGGTCGACCACCGTCCGGTCGTCCTCCGACCCCAATGACTCGCCGCGCTCCTGGATGGAGTCCGCGCAGGCGTAGTCCTTCAAGAAATTGAACGCGTCAACCACCGTGACCATGGTGTCGAGCCGCGCGACCGCGGAGAGTGACATGCCCTCCGCATCCGCGAAGGTGAACGTCTCGGCCACCGGCAGCGGCTCGGAAACGCCCGTGGACTCGATCACCAGGTAGTCGAAGCGCCCCGCGCGGGCGAGCCGCGATACCTCTTCGAGAAGATCCTCGCGCAGGGTGCAGCAGATGCAGCCATTGCTCATTTCGACCAGCCGTTCCTCGGTACGCGACAGCTCGGCCCCGCCTTCGCGGACCAGCGCGGCGTCGACATTGACCTCGCTCATGTCGTTCACGATCACCGCGACCCGGCGGCCCTCGCGGTTGTTCAGGATGTGTTTCAGCAGCGTCGTCTTGCCAGCACCCAGGAAACCGGACAGGACGGTCACGGGCAGGCGGGTGTCAGCGGTCATGGCGGGAACTCCTCGAAGCTTGCAGTCGTGAAACGGATGCCAAAGGGACGGAGCGAGATGTGTTCAGGTCTCCCAGATCGCATCCAGCGACAGCATCACCCGGGACGCATCACAGGGGGAGACCTGCGGCGAGCGGTGGATCACGCCGCGGCCGGCATTGCCCTGCCACAGCCGCCCCCTTCAACAGGCCGACAGCGAAGGTCGGAATACTCCGCACCTCGGCGCCGGGCAGCATCAGCCCGGAGTGTTCGTCGGCAAGCCCACGGCTGCCGGGACCGAGGCGGCTGCGGTCGGCCCAGCCGTCGTGCAGCCACTCGGTACCGGGCCCACTCCAGGTGCAGACCAGGCGGATGCCCGTGCAGTCGACGTGAAAGCGTGGGCACATCGGTCGATCCAGCACCTCAATGCGCAGCCCCACGGACGGGCAGCCAAGCAGGTCGGTGTACACCCGGGTCAGCCAGCCGATCTCGGCAAACAGCGCATCCTTGCCCGCATCGTCCGGCAACTCGAGGTCGGGAAGCTCATCGTCCGCATGCACCACGCGGGAACGTCCGGAGGCAAGTCTGCGGGCCACGGCCTGCAGGTACTCGGGAATCGCGGGGACCGGCGCGCGCTCGAACCAGGCGATTTGAACTCCGGGTTCGAAAATCCGGACGAGCCCACCCACCGAGGTGCTCGTGGCGGTATGCGGGGCATCCGCATCGGGCGGTGAGACGACGTCCTCAGTCAGGGTTGCCTGCAGCATGGGAATAGCCATAGATGCAATTGAGTTGCATCTTATACCACCGAACGACCGGTAATTGCAACACAGTTGCGTCTGTCGCGATCGCCTGGTGCGGGCGCGCCGGTTCAACCAGCGCAGCGCGGACAGCGGCCATGGATGGTGATCTCCGTGCGTTCCGGTTGATACCCCTTCGGAAGCGCGAAACCAGCGGTCGAATCCGGGCCATCCAGACAGACGATCTGGCCGCATCGGGTGCAGTGGAAATGCGCGTGATCGCCCGGCTGCACGCGATCCATCGCGTTGAAGCGCCAAACCCGGTCCTCGGCAGCAATCCGGTGCGCAAGATCGCGTTCCACCAGCCAGTCCAGAACCCGATACAGCGTCACCCGGTCCACATCCAAGCCACGCCTTTCGATGGCATCTTCGATCTCGTGGTGAGATAGCGCCGCTGCGCTGCCGAGCAGGACCTCCAGAACGGCCAGGCGAGCCGGCGTCAGACGGCCGCCGACTGACCTCAGCCATTCACGCGCCCGGGATTGTGGGTCTGCCTCCGCCATCATCGGACCATTGCAGCACCTGGTGCGGGGCATAGCAATCCCGCGCGCTTCATCAACCAGGCCAATGCGCTATCCGATGCGGTCCGCACAGACGGGTCGGCCAGAAGAAGCACGCGATGATGCTGCGTACCGGGCGGGCCTCCGCGAGCCCTCAGGCTCCGGAGTCCCCCGTATCGCCGACCGGTTCCAGCAATGCAGGATCGTCATTCGCCGGCCGGTTCACCCGGATCGAAACCGGGTACGCGACCAACCGCTCCGCATCCAGCCGCCGGGCAACGTTGCGCAGCGTCTCCCGGTCCGAAAGCCCCGGATCCAGCCACTGCCACCGGCACCCGGGATCGAGCACCACCGGCTGGCCAAAGTAATTGACGCCGACCGGACAGAATAATTGACGTCAGACAGCCGCAGCAGCTTTTCGAACTGGGGGTTCCGGAGCAGGTTCCTCACTGCTGATTCGAATGCGAACTGTCCTTTCATCCGGCCGCTCGTTTGGGTTGTCTGTGCCTATGCGGTTTTCGTGGAGGCTTTCTGGGGTCTGGGCTACAAGCCGGGGTGACAACAAGGCGCCGTGGTTGCGGCCGCTCATGTTGGCGGTGAAAGGTCAATGGCCCAGCGCTGCAGTGCGTAGGCGTCCATGTCCGCCTGTTCCAACAGCCCTAGTAGTTCCTCCTGGCGCGGTTGTCCGAACACGACTCGGTAAGCAGCGAGCTGTTTCTTGAGGCGGCCGAATGCCTCGACCTCCTTGCTATAGGGCAGCAGGGGTACGTACCTTTGCACGCGGTGCTTTCCTGAGACGATCCAGTAGGGGACCAGGTCGCTCTCGTTCATTGACCTTGCCTGCTGCTCGGCGAGGTTAAAGATTCGATGCCAGAGGTCATCGCCCGGTTGCCATTGGCGCAGGGCTTCGTTCGCGTATTGCTCTGCGACGTTCTTGCGCACCGCATGCCCCTTGTACCGGTGGACACGGCCTTCGCGCTGTTCAAGGTCGACGGGATTGCCTGGCAGGTCCCAGTGCACCAGGTGGTGACACCAGGGGTGAAAGTCGAGTCCTTCCTGACCGACCGAAGTGCTGGCGAGGACGAACGGTCTGAACGGGCTGTTGAATGAGCTGCGGACGGCGTCCTGGCTGAAGGCCCCGTCTTCGGAGCGGATGTGGCCGAAGCGTAGGCAGAGCACTGTCCTGATGCGAATCTGGTCGGTGGTGACGCTGTTGTCGGTGCCATTCGGTTGATAGAACTGCGCGTGAACGCGCGAGGGGCGCGGCTCAACGGCCTCCGCGATGTCGGCGACGCATAGGCGTGACGTGTCAGTGGTAGAGGCGGTCTCGTTCCAGGCGTGTTGTTCCCATCGCAGATGCCACATTTCGTCGAGCACGGCCTGGAGATTGCCCTGTACGCAGTAGCGGAGCACCTGCTTCCAGTAGACGTTGTCCGCCTCTTCGTGGTGCGGATCGTGGCCGGAGACCTGCTGCAGCAGCCGAACCACGGCTGGGCGATTGAAGAGCTTCCAGAAGGCGTGGGCGATCTCTACACTCTGAAAACGCCGCTCCAGGTCATCCAGGCCCGCCGGCGCCAGGCTTCGTACGGCCAGCACGCCCGGAGCGCCGAGCGCCAGTTCGGTGACCAGCTCGGCCAGATGCTCGGGCCGGCGGCCGAGCTCGGCGGCATCCAGTTGGAGGAGGTCATCAAGGTAGGCGGACATGACCTCGGGATTGGGCTTCGCGACGTCGTCTTCGTTCGCGTCGCGCCACCTGGCAAGGAACAGGTCCATGCCCGGATCGAGCAGGCGGAGAATCATCCACTCCCAACGGTCGTCGACCGGCCCCTCCTGAGGATCCGGGAGGTCGGGCTGCGCGAGCAGGGTCTCCACACGCGCTCGAACCCAGGCGCGGCGCTCCTCGCCGAACGGAGCGCCCAGGGGGTGGGCCACATCCGCCAGCGGCAGGCAGGGCAGCAGGAGTAGCAGCAGTCGATGCCTGTTTCGCGTGCCTTCGCCCGTCTGCGTCAGTCGCAGCAGGCCGCGTTGTTGCCGGTCGGGATCCAGATAGGAGTCCATGCTACCGCCCACCATGCGTCGTTCGGCCTCGTAGCTCAGCATCGCGCTGACGGCGTCGGGCACAACGTTCCAGGCCGAGAACAGCAGGCTCTTCGTCAGCCCCTCCTTGTCCGCATAGGGGCCCTCCAGGTCCCAGTACGGCACCGTCGGCGGGATCCACAGCAGCTTCCAGAGGCCCCGGTCCAGCAGGCTCGAGACGAGTTCCCGCAGCTTGGCGTTGCCTGGGTCTATCTCTGACCAATCTTCAAAAGCCTGTTTGGCCAGGAAGGCACTACGGTGCGTCCGCAGTACGGTGCTGACCTTGTCCGGCGACAGGCTCAGCGCATCGGTCAGCCGCTCGTTCACCCGGTAGCCGTGCATGAAATGCAGTGGGTAAGGCGCAGACTTCCAGAAGGGCATCGGGTCGTGGTCACCGACGGCACGGAAGACCGCGTCGGTGGCGATGAAATGGCGGACATCAAGGGGCGTCAGTTCGGGCCTGGCCGGTGGCTCGGCGACCATCGCATCTCGATCAGCGCTGGCCGCGACCCTTTCCGTCCGTGACATCACCGCGCACAGGCTGTCCTCCACGTCGCGCTTGGCGTCGAGCATTCGGTCGGTGTGTTCGAGCGATGCGCGCTTGAGCTCAGTGCCGAAGCGCGACAGCCGCGCCTGAAGCTGCTGGACCTTCGACTCATCGCCTGCCATCAGGAAGCGCGTAGTGGCGAGGAAGTCGGCGTAGTGGTCCTCGTGCTGGATTTCCGCGTCGGCGGTGTACAGCTTGTAGGGGGTGGCCGACAGCAGCAGTGTTCTTACCGGATGGCCTTCGCGCGTCGGTGCATTGAACAGGTGCTGTGCCAGCTCCGCAGCGGGGTCGTGGTCCAGGTCACGCGTTTCCAGCAGCGCCTTGAAGCGCTGGAACTCGTCGAGAATGATCAGGTCCGGCTCAAGCTCCCGCACGCAGACTTCGGCGAGCAGCCGTCTCAGCCTGCTCAGGAGCTGGTTGCATCGTTGGCGGGCTTTGCGCGGGTAGGCGTCGCGGTGATCCGTGAACCAGGTCTCGATGACCTGACGCAGGTCCTCCCGCAAACCGGGCGCATCGTTGACGGCGCTGACAAAGCGTTCGGCGATGCCGGCGTCGATGGCCAAGGGCCGGTGACGGATCTTATACTGCCAGATCTCCGTTCGTCTGACCGCCCCCTGAAGCAGGTGCATCAGACCCGTGCGATCAAGGTCGAGCGGTTCCAGGAGATGGTAGAGGACGCGCCGCTCCCTGGCGTGGCCGCCGGAGTGCCCCATCTCGAAGGAGGTGCCCGGCGTGAAGCTGATGAAGTTGACCTTGCCGTCGCGGAGGCTGGTGTGGTTGTCGCGCAGCGCCAGTTCGGTGGCGAGCATCGTCAGTCGGGTGGCCTGCGCGTAGCCGTTCTGCGACACGCTTCCGATCTGCAGCTTTGGTAGGTTGGCCCGGGCAATGGAGGTATTGCTGCAGATGTAGACCACGTTGATGTGGTCTACCGCATACCACAGGCGGTCGATGGCCTTGGCGATAATGCCTCGTGCCACGAGGGTCTTGCCGAGCCCCACTTCGTCGGCCACCAGGAAACGCCCCGTGCTGTCCGGCGCTTCGAAGAGCCGCCGGAATGCGTGCGCGACGGTACGCCGCTGGAAGGGCTTGAGTGTCCCGAGAGCGGAGTCGACGTCAGGTCGTTGCATTGCTGGTCCCAGTGGTTTCGGCCGAGTCGCGCGGCGTCGCTTGGTCGAGGTCGTGGTGGACGGCGGCGTAGATCGTCCGCCACATCTCGTAGAGATCGTCCGGCACAATGCTGGGGCCTTCGCTGGTGGCGCGCAGGTCTTCGATCAGGCGCTGCAGGGGCTCCAGACGCTGCGGGTCCCGGGAGGCGGCCCTGACGAGGTCTTCCAAGAGCGGGGCATTGTCCAGGCCGTCAGATTGGTGGCGCTGCCAGCTTCCGCCCCCGTTGCCCATCGCCCAGTCGGGCATGCTGTCCAGGCCGCCGAGCAATGCCCGCAGAAACTGCAGGAAGCGTTGCGGGCTGTCGATCAGGGTGCGAAGCACCTGGGCAACACGGCTGTCGGGTATGCCGGAGGCCGGGAGCTTCAATGCCATGCGCACGTCATCGATCGCCGCGTCGGCTTCGACGCGGAAGGCGACGAATGCGGTGAGTCGTGACATCGGGAGGGGCCATGCCAGCGGCAGTTCCAGCGGGCGCGCGTGGTCTTCGTTGACGGAAACGGGCCAAGCCGACACCGAGACACCCTCGGGCAGCGCCACGCTGCCCTCCAGCATCCAGGTCCATGCCTTACCCTCGGGTCGGCAGACCACTCGCAGGTCGCCTTTCACGAGTCGTTGCCGGGCCGTATCAAGCCGTTCGCGTGCGGCCGCGATCTTCGGGTCTTCAGTAGCGGGCTCGCCCGGTCGATATGCTTCACACAGCCTGGGAAAGCCGGACTCGACGAAGCGTTCGATTCCCGATCCCTTGTCCGAACCGGGTCGCCCCTTGGGTCCGGTGATGGCGGCCACCACTTCCACATTGCGCCCGGTGAACGCCGCATGGGTAAGGTTGGCCGAACCGACATACCAGGTCACCTGGTGGCCGTGCTCGAGGGCGATGAGCTTGGCGTGCAGGTCGGAGTGGCGCTCAGTCTGGCGGTCGTCCGGTTCATCCAGCGCACTTTCGGAGAGCACCAGAATCGAGTCCCAAGCCTCACGGTGCCGGGGTGGCAGTGCATCCAGGGCTTCACGCCGGCTGATCAATGTGCGTGGTGGTCGGGACAGGCGCACGAGCTGATCCAGCGTCGTGGCGCTCAGGAATGGCGCGATGGCCAGCAGGCCATTGCCCTTGCGCTCGAGTTGCCACGGCGTGTCGGCGCCGTCTTCCAGCCCGAGGCCATGAAAGCGAATTGGCCCCCGGAAGCCCTGAGGGGCGGGGAAGCTCGTCCGTGCCACGTCTTCTGCAAGTGCCCGCACGACGTCGATGCGTTGGACATCGAGGGTTTGCGCGGTCAGTTCGGGTAGCGTGTTCAGAAAGCGAGCCAGATCCGCTGAGGCCTCGACAGGGCGCTGCTCGTCGGCGGCGTTCTCGCTGACCAGCGCCACATCCCAGGAGCGGTCGAAGGTCAGGTTGCGCGAAGCGATCGCGACGCGAAATCGGGGTGGGGCGTCGTCGCTGACGAAGCGCACGACCCAGACCTTCGGATGGAAGGTGCCGCCATTGACGCTGCGCACGGGATGCACGCTGGTTTCGAGCAGGCTGTAGAGCGCCCGGTTGGTGTGTGGGATGGCAATGCCGGATTCGTCCACGAAGACGTGCACGCGCTCGCCGGCTTCGCGCAGGGCCTCCAGCAGCAGCAGAGGCTCCTCCATCAGCTCATCGACGCCTCGGTCCGAATGCGCCAGAACCGCCAGCGGCAGCGCCAGCAGGACGTCGAGGTCGAGCGAGTAGGTCGACAGGACGGCGTGGTCGATGCGAAAGCCTGCCGGTGGGCGCAGCACGTCCATCGCCACGGAGCGGGTATCAGGAGCGAGCATCAGTGACCGAGTCCTTTATGAAGATCGATGAGGAGCCGGCGTACCTGGGGCCACCGGAACTGCATGCGCCCGACACCGACATTGCCGCGCCAGTCCAGCAGCCGCCCCTGGTTCACGACCCGGGCCCTCGGTCCCTTGAGTTGGCGCTCCCGGTCGGCGATCAGCCGGCGCAACTCTTCGTCATTCACGACGCCATCCGGTCCGTTCATGGCGACCCGCCGGGACCATGTTTCGACGAAGCGCTGTTGGGGTGTGGGCAGGTGCGCGCCGTGCAAGCGCACGAAGTGCCAGAGCGCTTCTGGATCAAATGCGTCCTCGTCGGCCTCGCGATTCGCCCATTCTGCGAGCGCGTCGCGGTAATGCTCGATCCATTCCTCGTCGTCAGCCCGGTCGTGCTCGGTACGACGCAGTTCCGCCAGCAACAGGTTGTAGAGCAGCGGCGCGCCCTCGACGTGCCGTGAAAAGCGGCGCGCAAGCTCAACCACATCGCAGATGGCCGGAGGGCCGCGAAGCGCTTCCGGGTCTTCCCACAGATACTCGGCCGGTGAACTGGAGCCCTCGCGGGCAAGCCACGCCAGCAGGGTGCCGTTGCAGGTGGCTTCCAGGCGCCCGAGCAAGAAGTCGGCTTCTTCCGGGGTCAGCGCAAAGGCGGCGTCTTCCGGGAACGCATCGGGTGCGGGCGGGAGCCGAGGGTGCCAGGTGGCCTCCTGAGTCCAGATCACGCCGGGATCGTCGGTGCGAGGGTAATCGGAACGCCGACGCCGGAGGCTGTGGAAGTGCGCGTGATACCAGCCCTGACTCTTGGCGGGAACGAACAGGCCCCAGTGCACTAGGGCCGCCCAGTAGGCGGAACTGGCCAGCCGCGCCACCGCCTCGCGCGCGTGGACGCCGATGATCCCCTCCGGCGCATCACTGGTAGCAAGGGCGTCGATCAGCGTGACCTCAAGGCGCCGAGCCTCACTGGCGACATCAAAGTTGCCGTGCCTGGCCTCGAGCTGCTGATAGACCCACGGAATGAACAGCACGTACCGAAGCCTTGTGTGCAGCACCGAGGTGCCGGGAAACAGGGCGTTGGACAGCACATCGCGCAGGCTGCCAAGCCCGAGCTCATCGACCGTGCCCTGCTCATTGAACAGATCGAGCACCTTGCGCGCTTTGTCGCGATCCGCTGCGGTCAGATCGAGCCAGTGCAGATAGGCGTTATCCATCGTCTCCCCCTCCGGACGTATCGTCATTCTCCGGCTGATCGCGTCTCCTCTTCCGCGCGAACGCGAAGATTAGATCAGCATTCCGGATCGGCTGGCGGTTGGTCGCTTCAGGGTTCATGTGACCATTGTCTGCAGTCTATGCGACTTCCCATGTCGCATAGTGGGGTTCCGATGGAACTTCCGTGCACACTGGAATCCTATGGCCAATCACAGCGACCAGGTTTACCGGCAGTGGCAACTACTGAGGGCCATCCCCCGTGCGCCCCAGCGTCGTTCGACGCGCGAGCTCTATGAGCATCTGCGGCATAACGGTTACGACATCACGGTGCGCTCCGTGCAGCGGGATCTGGCGGCTCTGTCGACTCAGTTTGGCTTCGTCGACGAAACGCAGGGCAGAACTGCATACTGGTACTGGCCGGAAAGCTTCCGGGTGCTTGATGTCCCGGGCATGGATCCGAAGGATAAAGGATAGGAAATCCAATCGCCTTGAGGCAATTAAGGATAGAGGATAGCAAATCCAACTGCCTTCGCCCGAATATCCCTTCGCCCAAGGGGTCTGTCAACTCCCAACGGAAGGCCCTTCTGAGCAGCGGCGGCAGCCTATGGGGCCGACTTCAGCCAATTCGACGTCCCTGATCGCCCACGCACACGACGTCCGCCGGACACCAGACCGCCGCGTCGGCGTCGCCCAGGGGCACCGTGCGCCCCGCAAAGTACTCGGCACCGACCCAGGCACAGACCAGCGCATCGAGTGCATCCTCGTACCGCTTCAATCCCGAGAGGGTTTCCACGCGCTCCGGGTCCGGAAGCTCCAGCGTCAGCCCCTCGAACACCTCTCCCAGTGCATCGCGAATCGCCGCGAACTCGCCCAGGAGGTTCCGGATCCGCTCGGACACGGTCGCGGTCGGCCAGTACTTTCTGGACTTGGCCACCTTGTACCGGATTCTGCTCGAACGCCGCAGCAGCGAAAGCAGCGCCGGGTGCGGGTACACCTCCAGGACCTTCCGGCTGTCGGGGAACCTGGTGGCCGTGGTCGCGAGCTCGTACCCGGCCGCAGACAGGGCCTGGGAGATCCGGGCGCCGAGCGAGCCTGGGCGCATTGCCGTCGGCGAATGCGCGGCGCAGCCGCGGCCGCCGAACTCTCGGGACACCGCCTGGTCTGCAGGGCGGCGCCCGCTGAATGCAGTCCGCGCGATGGGCATGTCCAGGGTCACGAGGTCCGGCGGCCGCCCGGCGAGTCGCCGCGCGGCCTCGAGCAGGCGGGGAATGTCCGGTTCGGTGCCGGAGAAACGGCGGATCGACCAGTCGGTCTCGGTGCCCGCCGCCCGTTCCATGAAGCCGAGGTAGCTCGGCGCAAGGGCGACGCAGCGCCAGCGGGCCCCGCGCTGCTGGACCAGCGCCACGCCGCTGGGCTGGCCTGCGGTCCAGGCGGAGTCGATACCGAGGACGGTCGGATGCGGTTTCATGTCAGCATCCCCGACCGTGCCAGGGAGCGTGTGCCCCTGCAAGGCATCACTGTCTTGGCTCGCACTCAGGCTCTGGAGCCTCCGGCATCGTCGACCGGTTCCAGCAATGCAGGATCGTCATTCGCCGGCCGGTTCACCCGGGTCGAAACCGGGTACGCGACCAACCGCTCCGGATCCTGCCGCCGGGCAACGTTGCGCAGCGTCTTCCGGTCCGAAAGCCCCGGATCCAGCCACTGCCACCGGCACCCGGGATCGAGCACCACCGGCTGGCGGTCGTGGATGAATGCGAAGGACGGCGAGACCGGTTCAGTCAGGATAGCACAGCAGATGTCCGTCCCCTTCTCGGCCGGCTCCCAGAGACCCGCGAAGAAGACCACCTCGTCCCGCTTCGGATCCTTCAGAGTGATGTAGTACGGCTGCTTGCCGGATTCGGTCCGCCGCCACTCGTACCAGCCGTTGGCCGGAACCAGGCAGCGCCGGTGGGCGAACGCGGAGCGGGAGTACGGGCTGGTCGCGGCCTTCTCGGCGCGGATATTGATCGGCGTCGGGGCGCTTTCCTTTGCCCAGGGCGGCCGAAAGCCCCAGTGCGCGAGGGCGAAGGACACCGGCGCCTCGGCGGTGGCAAGGACGGCGGTGATCTGGGTGCCGGGGGTGACATTGTAGCGGGCGTGGCCGTCGCCGACCGGCAACTGCAGGTCGAAGTAGCGTGCCGCGATCCGGCTGCGCGGCGTGTGGAGGGCGAAACGGCCGCACATGGGCAATCTCCTACTGCCAGCATGTCGCGCTGATCAAGCAGGGATTACGGCTTGCCACGCGCCCGACTCGTTGACGCGCATCCGTCTGCCGTCCCAGCGCTCGAGCACTCAACAGCCCGCGTTTCAGCACCAACGCTCTCCTGTCATGAATATGCTGCGCATCCTGAAAGCGGCGGTGAGCCCCACAGTCGCAGCCCGTCGTGCCAGCAGAGGCTGTCGAGCCCCGCGTCGAAGACGTCGATTGCAAGCCCGTCGTTATCCAGCTTCTTCGATGGCCTCATCGACCGTTACGGGGTCCGTTGCCCGCGATCGGCCGCCTACGCAAGCTGCTTCTCCAGCTGCCCGACCACGCCTTCGACCGTGACACGATCGAACCACTCGCGCTCGTGATCCGGAACCAGAAGCTGGCCTCTTTCCAGCGCCACGCTCATCCGCCGTAGGTGACCACGGGACCACTGCGCTTCGGACAGCCGCGCACATTCCTTCTCGGCGTCGGCCGGATCAAGGAACACCGCGTGGAGATAGGCGAACTTGCCATCACCCAAGGCCGATTCGTAGGTGTCTTCGTGCAGGACCGCGAACACGGGCAGGCCTGTTGCTGGTCCCGTGCGAATCTGCTCCGCCAGTAACGGGAACCTTGAGGCGAACATCGGCTCACGCCGCCGCAGGGCAGCGGAGCGCTGCCCTGCGGACACCTGCTCCGGCAACGGCGGAAATGCCGCAATCCGCTCAGGTTCCAGCTGATCCCAGCGATCGTTACGGTACATCGCCTGGTGCGCGGCGTTCCAGACAGAACCGTCCAGTGGAAGCCACTCCCAGGCGCCGCCGGATTCTGCCCGGGAGAGGCGCAACATTGCATCGCTCGCCTTCGGGCCAACGCACGCATAGATGGTGCCGCCGTCCGACTCCCAGTATTCGACGTCGGTCAGATCAAGTCTGCCCGTGGACATATCGCGCTGCTCCTTGCAGTCGAGTCTAGTGGGATTTAGCTGGACCGGCCCGGAATTGCAACCCGGGCCGAAACCCGTGACCCCCGCTGTCGGGGCCGCGGCGGGGATCCGGCAGGCGCCACCGACTCACGGCCGACGCTGGCCCGCCCGCACCCCGATGCCTCCGCCAGAATACCCGTCGCGATGGCAGCAGGTCCCTTCCGAAGCAGGTCCAGCGGTCCGCTTCAGTGTTGCTTCTCTGCGACGGTGCCAGGCTTGTCCGCCCCTGATCTGCGCACCGATCCGCGACCGGCATCTTCACTGGTCCGGACACAACAGGCAGTTGGGGGTTGGCGACGGGCCACGTTCATCGGGAGCCATTGAGGCGATGGTTCGGGTTTCCGCACTCACCTGGGATCCGGATCCCCCAGCGCGATGCACCGGGGCCTGGTGAAGCTTGACGCGCCTGATGCCCTTTACCGTCACCCGCTATCCATGCGCTGCCCAGCCCGATCCTTTCCAACGAGACAGGAAGGAATGCGCTCGCGGCTCATTGCATTTCCTGATCATCACCGATGCTCCGTAATTTGGAACGGGCCGTCTCGCAACCACCGTCATCACGAGGAGCGAAGCCTTTAACCGCGAGCACAGTGTGGCGGGACGTGGCGATCCAAACGGCGTGAGTCCTCCCGACGCCAGATGGATTATTCGCTGCGCTCACCCTGCGGCTGTCCAATGCGCTACGCGCATGAGCGCCCCGCTACGCTCGCAATGACCACCGAGACGGAGCGCTGCCGTGCTGGCTGCGGAGGTTCCGTGATAATCAGCCTCCCGGCCCGGGCCGAGGCAGGCGTTCGTAGAGAAACCGTGCCCGTAGCTCAGCCGGTGGTTACTGCGGGTGACCTTGGCGCAAGTGGTTGATTTCCGGCTAAGGACACGGTTTGTTTCTCAAGCGGTTGCATTTTGGTGGGCCGTGTAGGAATCGAACCTACAACCAATGGATTAAGAGTCCACTGCTCTACCAATTGAGCTAACGGCCCGAGGAAAGAGGGGGTGGGGTGACCGATGGGACTCGAACCCACGACAACCGGAGCCACAATCCGGGACTCTACCAACTGAGCTACGGTCACCACCGTTTCACTGTACCGCTGCGGCATGCCGGGCGGTGGCGCGCCCGGCAGGACTCGAACCTGCAACCGTCGGCTTAGAAGGCCGATGCTCTATCCGGTTGAGCTACGAGCGCGTATGGCCTGGAGCAGTGGTCGGGGTAGAGGGATTCGAACCCCCGACATCCTGCTCCCAAAGCAGGCGCGCTACCAGACTGCGCTATACCCCGTAGTGCCAACCCGCGTTAAAGCCCAGTACAGCGAGCCGTGGATGTTATCCCGGGTCGAACCGCTGGGTCAAGAATGGGTTCAGAGCGTTTGACGGAATCCGGCGCTGCAACCGATCCGAAAGCCGGGAATCGGCCCGCGCCCGCAGGGCGGCTCCTCGCTCCCGGGCCGCCGGCAGCGGCCTCCTGGTTCCGGTGCTGCTTCTTGAGGGCCGACGCCGGTCATGGGATCATCGCGGCCTGCCACCGGGATCCCTGCCATGAGCGCCAACATCATCGACGGTCGCGCGATCGCGGCCACGCACCGCGAACGCATCGCCCAGGAAGTGGGCACGATGAAGGCCGCGGGCCTGCGGCCACCGGGGCTTGCGGTGGTGCTGGTCGGGGACAACCCGGCATCCGAGGTGTACGTGCGCAACAAGCGCCGCGCCTGTGCGCAGGCCGGCATCGAATCGCATTCGTTCGACCTCCCCGCGAACACGCCGCAGGCCGACCTGCTTGCGCTGATCGAGCGGCTGAACCGGGATCGGGCGATCGACGGCATCCTGGTGCAGCTGCCGCTGCCCCCGCATATCGACCCGGAAACCGTGATCGAGGCCATCGATCCCGCGAAGGATGTCGACGGGTTCCATCCCTACAACATGGGCCGGCTCGCGGTGCGGCTGCCGCGGCTGCGCCCGTGTACGCCCTGGGGGGTGATCCAGCTGCTGCAGGCGATCGGCGAACCGTTCAAGGGACGGACTGCCTGCGTCATCGGAGCATCGAACATCGTCGGTCGCCCGATGGCGCTGGAACTGCTGCTCGCAGGCGCAACGACGGTCGTCTGCCACCGTTTCACCCGCGATTCTCGCGCGCTTGCCCGCGAGGCCGACGTGTTGATCGCGGCCGCAGGTAAGCCGGGGCTGGTTCGGGGCGACTGGGTGAAGCCCGGGGCCACCGTGATCGACGTCGGCATCAACCGCCTCGAGGACGGCTCGCTGTGCGGGGACGTCGACCTCGACACCGTGTCCGGCCTTGCCGCCTGGGTCACCCCGGTGCCGGGCGGTGTCGGACCGATGACGGTGGCAATGCTGCTGGAGAATACGTTGAAGGCCCGGGCGTTCGGGGAGAACGAGCCGCAGGAAGCATGATCACGGCGGCGCTTGCGAACATGACGTCGGCCGGCGCGACGGCGTCCCTGAACCCGCCCGGCAGAGTGCGCGGCGCAGAACCCTTGCGCGCATGGCGGCGGGGCTCCACGCGCTGGCGTTGTTGAGTGTTCCCGGGCAGACGCAGGACCGGGCGTTGCAGGCACGGGGGCATGGTCACGGACTCCCCGTGCACGACCCGACCCAGAAATCGAAGGATTCATCCCGCAGACGGCGTGCTGGCTCACCCGGGCCCTAGGCGGTACCATCGCGGACCCACGACATCAGAGAGGGACCCTGCATGCCTCGCTCGTTCATCCCGTTACTGTTTCTTCTGGCAACCACTACTTCAGGAGTTCTGATGGCTGATGATCAACCGAAGGTCGCGATCGAGACCAACTACGGCCGCATCGTGCTGCAGCTCGATACAGCGGCTGCACCCACGACGGTCGCCAATTTCTTGCGCTACGCCGACGACGGCTTCTACGACAACACCATCTTTCATCGCGTGATCCCCGGTTTCATGATCCAGGGCGGCGGCTTCGATCCGGACATGCGCCAGAAGCCCACTGGCGATCCGATCGAAAACGAGGCCGACAACGGCCTGAAGAACCGGACCGGCACCATCGCGATGGCGCGCACCCAGGATCCGCATTCCGCGACGGCACAGTTTTTCATCAACGTGTCGGACAACAGCTTCCTCGACCATAGTTCCAAGACACCCCAGGGCTGGGGCTACGCGGTGTTCGGCAGCGTGGCCGAAGGCATGAGCGTCGTCAGCGAGATCGAACGGGTGAAGACCGGACGCGTCGGCATGCACCAGGACGTGCCGGCACAACCGGTGATCATGCAGAGCGTGAAGCGCGTCTCCGGAGAATGAGCCCGGACGGCCCGGTCCTGGTCGTTTCCGACCTGCACCTGGACCGGGAATCCGGCCCCACGTTCGATCGGTTCCTCGAGTTTCTCCGCGGCCCGGCCCGTACCGCGGCCGCGCTCTACATCCTCGGGGATCTGTTCGAGTACTGGATCGGCGACGACGCCCGTTTCGACGCGGCCGAGGAACTCGCCGGCGTACTCGCCCGTCTGCCGCTGCCGGTCACCTTCCAGCACGGGAACCGGGATTTCCTGCTCGGTGCCGGGTACGCCCAGCGGGCCGGGATGCAGATTGCCCCGGAGGAGTTGCGGGTCCCGTTTCCTTGCGGGCCCGCGCTGCTGATGCACGGCGACAGCCTGTGCACGGCGGACATCGATTACCTGAAGTTCCGCGAGATCGTGCGCCAGCCTGACTGGCAACAGGCTTTTCTGGCCCGCCCGTTACCCGAGCGTATCGCCGAAGCGGAACGGCTGCGCGCCGCGAGCCGCGACGCGGGCCGACAGAAGGCTCGCGACATCACCGATGTTCACCCGAATGCGGTGACCGAAGTGCTGCGCGCACACGGCGTCTCGCTCCTGATCCATGGCCACACCCACAGGCCCGCAATCCACGGACTGCAGGTCGACGGGCGGCCCTGCCTGCGCTGCGTGCTGCCCGCCTGGGATGAGCGGCCCGGTTATCTCGCGGTGGACGCCCGTGGCCCCCGGCTGCTCACGCTAGACGGTCAGGACTACCCGTCCGACGCCGGCCACCCCCCTGCCTGAGCCGCCAGCGCTGCCATCTCGCGCCGGCTGAAGCCCGCCGCGAGGCGCGCATCCAGTGCGAACGGCGGGCGCACCCGCCCGGGCATGTGGCGCACCAGCAGATCCAGAAAGGTCGCCTCCGGATCCAGTCCGCGCTGACGCGCCAGGAAACGGAACCAGCACGACCCGATCGCGACATGACCCACTTCCTCACGCTGGATCACCTCCAGCACCGCCGCGCTCGCGGTATCCCCGGCGGCCTCAAGCCGGCGGATCATGCCCGGAGTCACGTCCAGCCCCCGAGCCTCAAGCACGCGCGGCACGAGCGCCATGCGTTCCATCGGGTCGGCGTCGGTCTTTACCGCCATCTCCCACAGCCCGTTATGCGCGCCATAGCTGCCGTAGTCGCATCCCGTTTCATGGAGTCGGCGGGACAGCACGCGAAAGTGTCTTGCCTCCTCCGCGGCGACCTGTAGCCAGTCGCTGACGAATTCCGCAGGCAACTCCCTGAACCGGTAGACCGCATCCAGCGCGAGGTTGATCGCGTTGAACTCGATGTGCGCGATCGCATGCAGCAGGGCCTGCCGGCCGCGCTCGGTGTGCAGGCCGCGCCGCGGCAGCTCCTGTGGCCGCACCAGTGCCGGCCGCGCCGGGCGGCCGGGAACCTCGATGCGTTCCGCAGGCGGATCCTCGGCCTGCACCTGCAGGTCACCCGCGCGCCAGGCCTCGAGCAGCCTGTCGGCACATTCGCACTTGTGCTCCGGGTCGCGCACCCGCAGCGCCCTCAGCGCCATCGCGTACACACCGGGCGGGGTGCCGCGGGGCCGCAGGGCACCCGGGACCGGTGCCATGCCTTCGGGTGCCGACACGTGCGCAACCCCGTCGCGGGCGCCGGTCCCGTCCGCTCCATCGGAGCAACGCGCAAACGCACGGGCGGCGGGCGCATCGGGCCCAAGGCGCACCACCAGCAGGTCCATTACGTTGGTTCCGGTCGCGCCCCCGGGCAGCGACTGCCCGACCCGGTCCCAGAAGCCGCCGGTATCGGCGCGGCGCAGGGCTTCGCGCAGCGCCTTGCGCGTACGGGAATCGGCCGCGGGAGATCCGTCAGCGAACCACGCACCGGCCGCCGCCCCGTCGCCATCGGCGCCGTCGGTCGCCCCGGCCAGCACGGCCAGCGGCCGCGGCCAGCCCCGGGCAGCCCAGAGCAGCAGCAATTCCGCCGCAAGGTGGCGTGCCCGGCCGCCGCGGCCCGGGCGCGCGGGTAGACATACCGGCACCTCGCCTCCCCATACATGCACCCCGGCCGGTGCATGCCGGAGCCGCCGGACGAGTTGGGCGGCGACCCGATGCCCCGCGCCGTCCGGGAACAGGCCGTGGTCCTGGCCAGGCAGTCCGTCACCGGCCACCGCCGCGAGCACGGCTGCGCGCGCATCGGCATTGCTGGCGACGCGCCGGTGCGACGGGCGTGGCCCCGCCGTCGGAGGCGGCACGAGGGCGCTCAGCCAGCGGTCGAGATCCGGCCACCCGGTCTTAGGGGCTTCCCGGGTTTCCGTTGGATCCGGCGGCCAGAACGGGCCGGATCCGATGCTGGCCAGTGCATCCCCGGGAATGTCGCTGATCACCAGCACGCGGATGTCGCCCGTGCGGCAGAACGTCAGCGCCCCGCCCGCCTTCAGCCGCGACAGCCGTGCCCGCACCCGGTTCATTGCCCGGATCTCCAGCCCAGCACCCAGCAGGCGAGCGTTGACTTGGGCCAGCCATTGCGGTTCGACACCCGCGCGCGGAAGTTCCGCGAGGCTGGATGCGCCACCCGAGAGCAGCACCAGCAGCGCCTCCGCAGCCGGAATCGTGCGCAGGAAGGCCGCCACCGCCTCGCCGGCCGCGAAGCTCGCGGCTGCCGGTACCGGGTGTTCGCCCGCCTTGCGCTGCACCGGAAACCCGAGGCCGGAGGTCAGGACCTGCGCATCGGCGGGCGCGACGACCAGGGCCCGGGAGATCACTCCGGGCCAGGCCGAGGCCGCACCCTGCAGCATCGTGTCCGCGGCCTTGCCCCAGGCCAGTACGTGCACCGGGTGCGCCGGGGTTTCTTCGCGGGCCAGCGCCGCTTGCACGGCATGGGCGCCGTGCACTGCCGCCACTGCAGCGCGATACCAGCTGTGCAGCGGCTCGGGATCACTCACGCCAGGCGGTCCAGCCCCCGGGCCAGGTCCGCCTGCAGATCCGCCATGGCCTCCAGCCCGACCGCCACACGCACGAGGCCCTCGGTAATCCCCTGGACTTCGCGCTGGTCCGGCTCCAGCCGGCCGTGGGTAGTCGTGGCCGGGTGGGTGATGGTGCTCTTGGTGTCGCCGAGGTTCGCGGTGATCGACAGCATCCGGGTGGCATCGATCACCGACCAGGCCGCGGCGCGCCCGCCCGCGACCTCGAAGCTCAGGACGCCGCCGAACCCCTGCTGCTGCGCCTTGGCCAGAGCATGCTGCGGATGATCCACGAGCCCGGGATAATGCACCGCGGTCACCGCCGGATGCACATCCAGCCAGCGCGCGAGTGCCAGCGCGTTCTCGCTGTGCGCGCGCATGCGCAGATGCAGCGTCTCGAGCCCCTTCAGGAACACCCAGGCATTGAAGGGCGCCAGCGTCGGCCCCGCGCTGCGCAGGAAACCGTAGACGTCCTTGCCCACGCGCTCGGCATCGCCGACGACCGCGCCACCGAGGCAGCGCCCCTGGCCGTCGAGGAACTTGGTCGCCGAGTGGATCACCAGGTCCGCGCCCAGGGCCAGCGGCCGCTGCAGCGCCGGGGTGCAGAAACAGTTGTCGACTGCCAGCAGCACCCCGCGGGCCTGTGCGAGCGCCGCGAGTGCCCGAATGTCGACCAGTTCACCCAGCGGGTTCGACGGGGTCTCGCAGAAGTACAGGCGGGTGTTCGGGCGGGTCGCTTCGGACCAGGCATCGACGTTCGACAGCGGCACATAGGTGACCTCGACGCCGAAACGCACCAGGTAGTTGTTCAGCAGCACGGTAGTGGTGCCGAACACCGAACGCGAGCAGACCACGTGATCGCCGCCGCGCAGCAGACCCATGAACGTGGCCAGGATCGCCGCCATGCCGGAGGCGGTGGCCACGCAGGCCTCGCCCCCTTCCATCGCGGCCAGGCGCTGCTCGAAGGTACGGACCGTGGGGTTGGTGAAGCGCGAGTAGATGTTGCCCGGCTGTTCGCCCGAAAACCTCGCGGCCGCCTCCGCGGCGCTGCCAAACACGAAGCTCGAGGTGGGAAAAATCGCCTCGGAGTGCTCGCCCTCGGCTGTGCGGCGATACCCGGCACGCACGGCAACGGTTTCGGGGGCGTACTCGGTCGGGTCGAATTCCTGCATCGGCATTCCGGGGTCTGGCTGGGCAGCGGCCCCGGACAGCGCCGGGGCTCGCATGGGCATTCGGTACACTATACTGCCTCTTGCGCTCCCACCCAAAGGCCCCGGATCCGCGCGCAATGGGTTCCACCGTACGCTCCGTGTTCAGCCTGCTGCTCGGCATGAGCATCCTGCTGATGGGCTCCGGGCTCGTCGGCACCCTGCTCGGCCTGCGCGCGGTCTCGGAAGGCTTTTCCGAGTTCACCATCGGCTTGGTGATGTCGGCCTTCTTCATCGGCTACATCGTTGGGACGTGGCTGATGCCTGCGCTTATCGGGCGCGTGGGGCACATCCGCAGCTTCGCCGCGCTAGCCGCGCTCTCCGCGGTGGTGGCATTGCTGCACGGACTCTGGGTCGACCCTGTCGTCTGGTGGGTGCTGCGACTGATCAACGGGATCAGCCTGCTGGGCACCTACATGGTCATCGAGAGTTGGCTGAACGAACAGGTGGTCGAGAAACGAGGGCAGGTGTTTGCCATCTACATGATGGCCAGCCTGCTGGCCTTGGGCATCGGCCAGTTCCTGCTGCTGGTCTACGGTCCGGAAACGGTGCAGAGCTTCATGCTCGTCGCGATCCTGTTCGCGTTGGGCCTGATCCCGATCGCACTGACGCCGGTCACGCAGCCGGTGCCGATCCAGACGGCTCGACTGCCGCTACGGGAACTGTACCGCCGCGCACCGGTGGGGACGGCCGGGGCCGGGGTGTCGGGCCTGGTCACTGGCGCCTTCTGGGGCCTTGCGGCAGTGTTCGCCCGCGAGGTCGGCCTCGCCGATTCCGGGGTGGCCCTTTTTCTGAGCGCGGCCATCTTCGGCGGGGCACTGCTGCAGTACCCGATCGGCCATGCGACCGACCGGCGCGACCGGCGCAAGGCGCTGATCGTGGTTGCGGCCGCGACCGCAATGGGGTCGGTCGGGATCTTCCTGGCGATCGGACATCCGCCGGGCCTGATCGTTGCGCTGGCTCTGGTCTGGGGCGGCTTCGCGTTCTCGCTGTACGCGCTGAGTGTCGCACAGACCTACGACCGCTTGGATGCCTCCGAGGCACTGGAAGCCACCCGCGGCCTGCTATTGATGAACGGCATCGGGGCCGCACTGGGTCCGATGCTCGCCGGCCTGGTTCTGGTCGTGACCACAGCGTCGGTGCTACCTCTCGCGTTCGCCGGTGTACTGCTGCTTTTCATCGCCTTCGTGGGCATGGAACTGCGCCGCGAACCCCCGGTGCCCCGACCCGAAATGACCGAGTTCGTCCCGGTCACCCGCACCAGCGTAGTCGCCGCCGAGATCGACCCGCGCACCGAGTCCGATCCGCACGAGACCGTCACCCTGCACCCGGGCGACGACGCGGATTCGCCTGAGCCGCGCCCCTGACACGCTGATAGTGCTCGGCGGGAACGGGTGCCCCCAGCAGAAAGCCCTGAGCGAACCCGCAGCCGGCGGCCCGCAGGTAGTCCCGCTGAGCCTCCGTCTCCACGCCTTCGGCAATCAGCCGGATCCCGAGGCTGCCGGTCAGCACGATGGCAGCATCGAGGAACGCCCGGGCTGGCCGGTCGTGCGGGATGCGGCGGACCACGCTGCCGTCGAGCTTCACGTACTCGAACGGGATGCGCTCGAGGCAGGTCATCGACGATTGCCCGGTCCCGAAATCGTCCAGCGCCACCGCGACGCCCCGCTCGATCTGCCTGCGCACCTGGGACTCGACCATGGTTCCGCCCTCGATCAGCGTCCGTTCGGTGATTTCGAACACCACCCGCTCGACCGGAAGCCCGTATTCCTGCAGGTGGGTCACCCAGCCCCGTCCACCGCGGCCATGCCCCAGTTCGCGCAGCGACTGGTTGATCGCGATGCGCAGCGAACTTCCGGCAGGCGTTCCCTCCAAGGCCTTGATCACACCGAACACGTTCTCGAAGACCAGCTCACCGATTTCACCCATGATGCCGATGTCCTCGGCCAGCGGCAGAAACTGCGCGGGCAGGATCAGGCCCTGGTCCGGATGTTGCCAGCGCAGCAGAGCCTCCAGCAGGCGTATCTCCCCTGAAACCAGATCGACCGCCGGCTGCAGATAGACCCGGAACTGGCGCCCCGACAGAGC